>CALWBH010000093.1 GCA_944376015.1 uncultured Clostridia bacterium | reverse complement strand
ACGGTAAAAATCGGTCCCAAAGGGCAGATCGTCATTCCCAAAGAAGTGCGCGATATGTTTTCACTGAACGCAGGCGATTCGTTGATTTTGATGGCGGACAAAGGACAAGGGATTGCCTTGCAGCCGTATTCCTATGTAGAAACCTTTTGGAACGCCGTCAATCGCGCTAAAGACGAAGGGAAAGAGGAAAAATGAATGCGCTTGAAGTGAATGGATTGACGAAGGTTTATCCGGAATTTACCTTGGACAAAGCCAGTTTTTGCGTGCCACAGGAACATATTGTCGGGCTGATCGGAAGAAACGGCGCAGGAAAAAGCACGACGATTAAAGGTATTTTACGTCTTATCAATGCAGAGGGAAGTGTCTCTGTATTTGGAAAAGATTTTCTTAAAGAGGAAATGGCTGTTAAACAAATGATAGGTTATGTCGGCGGCGGCTTTCGATATTATCCTATGAATACGCTTACCGCAATACGCAAAGCATACGCGCCTTTTTATCCGACTTGGAATCAAAGTAGATATGAAAAATTCCTTTCGCAATTCGAGCTTATTGAAAGTAAAAAGGTAAAAGAGCTTTCCGAAGGAATGAAAGTAAAGTTTGCGCTTGCCCTCGCTCTCTCGCACGGTGCAAAGTTGCTTATCATGGACGAGCCGACAAGCGGACTCGATCCGCTTTCCCGTGAAGAGTTTTGCGACATTATTTTACAGCTTGTACGCGAAGAAGGCGTGTCGGTTCTTTTCTCTACGCACATAACGTCCGATCTGATGCGAATTGCAGACGATATCGTTTATATCTCGCAAGGGAAAATTCTTGCGGCGTGTCCATTGAAAGAATTGCTAAATAAATATAAGCTGGCTCAGTTTGCTACTCTTGAGGATGCGACAGCGGCTAAAGCTATAGGCGTGAAATCCGTAAAAGACGGATTCGAAGGGCTGCTTTGCGACAACATACATGGATTAAAGAACGTTACAATATTTGAAGCAACGATAGACAGCATAATGGTGCACTTGGAAAAAGCGAACAAGGAGAGAATATATGCTGAAACTGATTAAAAAGGAAATGCGACTTTGCTTGCATCCTACGGTTTTTATTTTCCTCTCTTTTGCGGTACTAGTGTTCGTACCGAGTTATCCGTATGAAGTTATTTTCTTTTTTTCTTGCCTCTCTGTATTTTTCAGCTGTATGATGACAAGAGAAAACGGAGATATTTCCTTTACCTGTACTTTGCCGGTGAACAAAGAACAGATCCCCCTTGCTAAGATGTTTGTGGTATTCGGATTGCAATGTATTATTATGCTGTCGGTGGGGATTATGGGAGCGATTAAAGGAGCATTTTTCCCCATAGAACAATATTTTAATTATTCCGGAATATCGGCAAATCTTGTTTTGGTTGGCAACGGGGCGATTTTGCTAGGCATATTCAATCTGGTTTTCTTTCCCCGTTATTTCAAAAAACCCGATAAAATCGGAGTTCCGTTTGTAACAAGTGTAATCGTCATATTTTTGTTAATCGGCGTTTTTATTGTTTTACGTTGGGTAACTCCTCTTTATTCTACTACTCTGAACGGAATCAATTCCGAAAATACCGGTGCCAAATTAGTGGCTCTTGCGATAGGAATTGTCATTTATGCCGTTTTATCTGTCGTAAGCTGTAAGCTGTCAATGAGGCATTTCCAAAAAGTAGATTTGTAATCAATTAGAGAGTTCTCATAATTGAAAGTTAACAAATCTGTTGAGAAAATAAGCAATAAATTAGTGCCTTTAAATTTACACAGACAGCCCTTTGTTTTTGGGCTGACTGTATTTATTTCCGTTCAACGACGATGCCGAAGTAATCGACGGCAAAAAATAATACGAACCCTAAATCAAGGTTCGTATTATTCCCTAATGGCGGAGGCGGAGGGATTCGAACCCCCGTGAGCTTTCACTCAAACGGTTTTCAAGACCGCCTCGTTATGACCGCTTCGATACGCCTCCGTATCTTTATTTATCATATGACGGGTTCCGCATGAAACGCATGGCGGTTTCATGTATTCGTTTCGGGACCGCGACCGACTTTCCAAGTATAGCAGAAGGGCGGCGGTTTGTCAAATATAAGCGGGCGGTGCGGAAATATTTTGCGGCGGCGTTAAAGCGGCGTTTATTATTTTTAAACCGTTGTAATTTGCGATATTATCTGTTATAATTAAGATACGGTCGCTTTCGGGTGCGGGACTCGGATTCGGGGACGAGCGTTGCCGTAAAAATCGCGGCAAACCCATGGCGGGAAAAAGTAAAAACCGCCGTGCGGTAAAGGGGAGAACATGGACGTAATAGCGCAAAGGACTTTCGGGCTTTCGTATATAGTACTCGACTCGATATTCATTTTGTTTTTCTGCGCGCTGCTTTTCGCGACGAAGCGCAGGTTAACGCTGCTTTTCGCGCTTGCGGGCGGCGTGCTTTATTTTATAGTGGATTACGGCATATTCCATTTACTGACCGGTTCGCGGCATATCGAAAACGGGAACATGTTCTGGGTACTGCTGTGGATGTCGCTCAGTTACGGCATAACCAACTTTGCGTGGATATGGCTGTGCCTGCGCAAGGACGAGCATATCGTCGAATGGACGTTGCTTATACTCGTATGGTGGATAGTGTGTCCGATGATAGACGACGCGTTGACGGGCGACGGCATGCAGATAAAGATATGGCGTGAAACGGGGGATTATCACTGGTTCATGGCGGTATTTCTTGCCGTAAGCTATTTCGCGGCTATCGTATACAATCTTACACGCAAAGAAAAAACCGAGCGGCTCCGTCTGCTGTGGCTGTTCGTCATAGGCGTAGCCGTTCAGCTCGGCTGGGAAGCAACTTTGCTTCTCGGCGGCGTGCGTTCGGGCGGTATGGAATTTGCCGAGCAGCTTCGCGTGCTCGTTACCAACTCCCTTATGGAAACCAATCTCGGTCTGCCCGCGATATACTGCATATATCTGTTCGTTACGGCGCGCATAGGCGAGGACATGAAAAAACGGGAAACAAAACTGAAATTTACCGAACGGCTTGTCGAAAACAACGCCGAAACATACAGAAAAAAGAAGGACGGAAAGGATATTGTTTCGTAAAATCCTTAAAAACTTGACCTGCCGAATGATGTCGAAATTCGACGCGAAGTGCGAGCGCGGCGCGACTTTGCCGCGCGGCGTGACGGCGGTTACCGACGTGCCTTACGGCGACGACAAGGCGGAAACGCTGGATTTTTATTATCCCGACGGCGGGGAAAACCTGCCGCTTATCGTGGATATACACGGCGGCGGGCTGGTATACGGCAATAAAGAGCTTAACAAGCGGTTTTGTTACGCGCTTGCGCTCCGAGGTTTTTGCGTAGCCAACATTAATTACGGGCTTGCGCCCGAATACGCTTTTGTCGAACAGGTGCGGCAGACATGCAAGGCGGTGGCTTTCGCACAGAAAAACGCGCCGCATACCGAGAAAAAAGGATTACGGACGGTCATAGTCGGCGACAGCGCGGGCGCGCTTCTCGCGCTGCTTGCGGACGGCGCGGCAAAGTCGGGAAAGGTGCGCGCGGCTTACGGGCTTGACGGAATGTGCGGCGCGGCGGCGGACGGGCTTTTCCTGATTTCGGGTATGTACAGTTTCAGCTCGAGACGAATTAACGGTCTCGCGGGGCTGTCGATAGGCAAGGGAAAGGGCGAATGGCGCGAATATACCGATCTGCGCAAGCTTTTTGAGGTTTACGCTCCGCCGAAAATATTTATGACGAGCTCGGAAGGCGATTTCCTTAAAAAGTCCACAAAGCGTTTTGCCGAACTGCTGACCGAGCGCGGCTATCCGTTTAAGCTCGATTATAAACCCAAGAAAAACGCCCACGGCGAAAAATACATCCACATTTACCCCGTGAAATTTCCCGAATGGGAGGAGTGCGGGGAGATTTTAGACGAGTTTTCAATTATCTGAAATATTGAATTCGAGTCCGCGTACAGAGAACGCGTTTTTAAAACCCGCGTCGCGGTGAATCGTTAGCGGTAAAAACAGTCAAAGCCTAACCCGAAAAACGCTGTCATTAAGCACGATAGTGCAAATATAATAAACATTTATGTTTAAAATATTGACAAACGGCGTATTATTTTTTATTATAAAAAAAATTTCGACTAAATTTTGTAAATTAATGTACGGGTTATCGTAAAGGTAAATATGGAGAACGGAAAGATTAGAATTGCAATAGTTGAAGACGACTGCGGCGCGGCGGAAAAGAACGTAGAGTATTTCAAAAGATACTCTGCGGAAAAAGGCACGCTTTTTGACGTCGAGATGTTTGCGAGCGGAGATATTTTTCTGGAAAAGTACGACGGTAGTTTCGATATGGTTCTCATGGATATCGATATGCCCGGAAAAAACGGTATGGAAACCGTAAAAATGCTCAGGCAACGGGATAAAAACGTGATGATAATATTTGTGACCAATCTCGCTCAGTACGCCGTTAACGGTTACGAATACGACGCTTTCGATTTTATAGTTAAACCCGTGGCATATTTTAATTTTTCCGTAAAACTTACGAGGGCGCTTACGCGTCTGGAAAATACCCGCGGCCGAGGTATTTGGATAAACGTAAACGGCGGACAGCGCAAAATATTATCAAGCGATATAAAGTACGTCGAAGTAATGAAGCACGATCTTATTTATCATACGGTAAACGGCGATATACATACGAACGGCAGTATGTTGAAAGCGATAGAGCAGTTCAAGGGTTTGCCGTTCGCATTATGCAACAGATGTTATCTCGTTAACCTTGCGTACGTAAACGGCGTGCAACAGTATCAGGCCGACGTAGGCGGAGATATACTTTTGATCTCGCATCTTAAACGCAATGAATTTTTGAACAAGCTTAACAGCTGGCTTGCGGGAAGAAAGGAGTTTGAAAATGTCTAGCGCGTTATTCGGAAAGCTTATATTTCTTGCCGAGCTTCTTGTCGCGGAATATATGTTTATGTTCCGTCTTAAAAAGCGGGATAAATTTATTTTGCGGTGCGTCGCTCATTTTGCGGTTTCTTTGATTTTTGCCGTTTTTTTCCCGATGATCTATAACGTACTGTATATGTCGTTCGCTTACTTGTGCATTTTTGCCGCCACGGTAGGCATGTTTTTGTTTTGCTTTAAGGAACCTATAATAAACATACTGTTCTGCGCTATCGCCGCATATACGTTGCAACATTTCGCTTACGAGCTTTCTAATCTTGTAATGACTTCGGTTATGAGCGCCAAAAGTCCTTTGCTCGGAATATATTCGGACAAGGTAGTGGACTGGTCGTCTCTCAGCAAGGAAACGGTATTTCTCGTCGCGCTTTCTTTCGCGTGCTACTTATCCTCCTATATGGTAGGGTGGTTTTTGTTCGCAAGACAGATAAAAAAATCGCAGGCGTTGGTCGTAGGCAATATATGGCTTTTCGTTATAGTCGGAGTGGGTCTTATAGTAGATATTTTTCTGAATTCCGTATTTGTGTATTTAATCGTAGACGGCGGTATTGCCGCCAACATTATAATTTACATTTACAATTGCTTGTGCTGTATACTTTTGCTTTCTTTGCAGTTCGGACTTGTCAGAGCCAAGAAAGCGGAAGACGAGAGAGATATGTTGAAAACCTTGTGGCATCAGAGAAAGGAACAATACGAGCTTACCAAGGAAAACATAGATCTGTTCAATCTCAAATGTCACGATATGCGGCATCAAATACGCCGATTCGGTCAAACGCGCTCCATTCCCGGAGAAACGATCGAGGAGCTGGAAAAATATATTTCGTTGTATGATTCGAACATAAAAACGGGTAACGAAGTGCTCGATACCATACTTACCGAAAAAAGTATTAAATGCAACGGTAACGGAATAACGCTTACCTGTATGGCGGACGGCGAAAAGATAGCATTTATGAGCGATACCGACGTATATTCGCTTTTCGGCAACGCGCTCGATAATGCCATCGACGCGGTAATGAAGTTGGACGAAGTGGAAAATCGAATAATCGGGCTTAATCTTTATGCAAAAGGCGGTCTTGTAACGTTAAATATTTACAATGCCTATTCGGGTATCATTTCTTTTGAAAACGGTCTGCCCAAAACGACAAAAACAGACGTAATGTATCATGGTTTCGGCGTTAAGAGCATGAAAATGATAGTTGAAAAATACGGCGGAACCATGCAGATATATATCGACGACGGCATATTCAATCTCGCCGTGCTTATACCGATTCCGCCGTCTTCGGAGCAATGAATATGCATTTATCCGCAACGTTCGTGCAAAGCATATTGACATAAAGCGTAACCGTTGTTATGCTTCTCTTCGAAAACACTTTTGCGTAATTTATACGCATTAGCATTTGAAGGGAGGTCAATTAATGAAAAAATTGCCGTGGGGCATAATCGCCGGCGCGCTTGCTATCGTAATTTCTTTAATTACGGCGGGGGTGGTGGCAGGTTACGTCGTATTGAGCGCCATAGCGGGCGCTACGAACAACACCGTAACTTTATTCCAGACGAGTTGGCAAACTTTTTTATTTATAACTGACTGTTTGCTCGTTGCGCTTTTTGTAATGAGTATAGTTTTTTATATTATAAAAAAACGCGCTACTCATCGTGAACCGAAGGAGGAAAACGATGCGTAAGATTTTTGTAGCCAAATCGGTTTGGGTATTGTTGGCGATATTTTTTATAGTGTGGTCGATTGTTATAGCAATCGGCGGATCCATAGCGGCGGACAACGCGAATTCCATAAACGGTTTTCTCGGTATAAATCCATACAAACGTATCAGCAAAGAGGGCGGTGAAACGATAACGAACGCAGAAACGGATTTTATGGATTACGTCGGCGGTTTCGATGACGATTCTCAGCGCGAATACGCGATGGAGGTGTCTACCCAAGCCGTTGCGGAAGGCAGCGTCGTGCTTTGGAATGACGGCGCATTGCCGGTAAAGACAAGCGACGAACTGAACTTTTTCGGTATTACTTCGCAAAACTGGCTGTATTCGGGCGTCGGATCGGGTCAGATGGAAGTTAAAAACGCAGTCAATCTTAAAACCGCTTTCGAAGATCTCGATTATTCGGTGAACGGAACTCTTTGGAGATATTACCGCGATATTCCCGACGGACAGTACGGCATATTCTATAACTCCGTTTCGTGGTCGGCGGGTACGATGGATCACAAGTTTCACAATTTTATCGTGAACGAAGTGCCATTTACATCGATATCTTCCGACGCGATAGCGTCCGTAGAGGGCGGCGTAGGGATTATGGCTATATCGAGAAATTCGGGCGAAGCGGGAGATCTTAACTGGCTGCGCTCTTATGCCGGCGATTATACGAATTCCGTCAATTATACGGATAACGATTATCTGGATTTGACCGAAGAAGAAGCGGGTATGCTCAAAGGTATATGCAATCTCAAAGCGCAGGGCAAACTTGACAGCGTAGTATTGCTGCTCAATACCACGAACCCGATGTCGCTCAAACATATCGTGACTTACGATATCGACGCGTGCGTTTATGTCGGCATAGGCGGTCGCGCTTCCTGCGAAGGCGTCGCGGCGGCTCTCAGCGGAAAAATCCCGCCTTCGGGCAGACTTACCGATACCTTCGTATACGACAGTTACTCCGCGCCGTCGTCCGTCAATTTCGGACACAGTACGTTTACCGAGCTTTCGGGAGACGTTCCCGCATACTCGCCGTACTCTCATAACGACAAGTACGTCGTTTATCAGGAAGGAATTTATGTCGGATACCGTTATTACGAAACGCGGTACGAGGACTGTATTCTCGGTAACCCTTCCGCTTCGACGTCCGTCGGAGTTACGGCAGGCAGCGGGAATTGGAAATATTCCGACGAAGTCGCTTATCCTTTCGGATGGGGCGAAACTTACGCCGATTTCGTTTATGAAAACTACGAGGTCAAGGCTGTCGACGGCGGTTGGGAAGTAACTCTCGACGTGCGAAATAACGGTAACGTTACGGGTAACTCCAATTCGGGCAAGGAAGTAGTGCAGATATACGTCCAGAAACCTTATACCGATTACGACGTTCGGGTCGGTATAGAAAAGGCGTCCGTAGAGCTCGCGGGATACGCAAAAACCAAAACGCTCAATCCAGGCGACCGTGAAAAAGTCTCCGTGTTCATTCCCGAAGAGAGCTTTAAAACTTACGATTCTTACGGTAAAAAAACTTATATTCTCGAAGCGGGCGACTACTACATTGCGACCGGCTTTGACGCTCACGACGCGCTTAACAATATTCTTGCCGAAAAAGGCAAGAGCGGAATGTACGACGCAAACGGCGATGCCGTCTCGGGCAACAAAGCGCTTTGCGAGAAAATAAACGTCGCGGCAGACGATTACGAGAAGTATTCGTATTCCGCAAATACCGAAATAACCAACCGTTTCGATAACGCCGACATCAACCTTTACGAGGGCACTTCCGACCAGAAGATCGAGTATCTCACGAGAGACAACTGGGAAAGATCTTACCCGAAAGCTCCCGTAAGCCTTAAATGCACGAACAGCGTTTTCGTTCGCGATATGCAGTACGGCGGAGTAGTCGAAAAAACGAACGACGAAGTTCCGTCGCCCGTTTACGGCGCCGACAACGGTTATAATCTCGCAATGATGATCAATATGGATTACAAAAACGAGGAGTGGGAAAAGCTGCTCGATCAGATGACCTGGCGCGAACAGAACGAAATGGTTACTTCGGGCTATCTCAATATTTGCGGCTCCGCAACCGTGGGCGCTCCCGGCGGAAAGAGCAAGGACGGTCCGCAGGGGATAATGGCGGCTACTTCTCTCGATAACTATATGGCATATCCCAACGAAGTACTGCTTGCTCAGACGTTTAATAACAAACTCGTATACGAAGTCGGTCGCAGTTTCGGCATGGACTGTCTGCACGCAGGCATTACGGGACTTTACGGACCAGGCGTTAATATGCACAGGTCTCCGCTCGGCGGCAGAAATTGGGAGTATTACAGCGAAGATCCTTATATTTCCGGAGAGATGTTCGCAAGCGAAGTAAAGGGGCTTATCGAAATGGGCGTGATTGTATTCGCAAAACATTTTGCGCTTAACGAACAGGAAGACGCGCGTTGCGGTATATCCACCTGGGCGAACGAACAGACTATCAGAGAAATTTATCTCAAACCCTTCGAAACGGGCGTTGTCAAAGGTAAAGCCAACGGTCTTATGTCCTCTCTCAACAGAATCGGCGCGATTTGGGCGGGCGCTCACAAAGGACTGATGACGGACGTGCTTCGCAACGAATGGGGCTTTGTCGGCATTATGGAGACAGACGCGGGCGCCGGTCCGCATATGCAATCGGCGGAAGCGTATGCCGCGGGTATTCTCGCAGGCAACGACTATTGGATGCCCACGACGAATCCCGAAGCTTTCAAGCCTTACGAAAACAATAATTACGTTCGTCTTGCCGTTCGCGAAGCGTGCAAACGCATACTTTACACTCAGCTTCACTCCAACGCGATGAACGGAGTTTCGGTAACCGACGTCTTCGTCAAAGTAATGCCGTGGTGGCAGGTTCTCATAATTTCGATTCAAGTGTTATTTGCCGTCTGCGCATTGGGCTGTACTGTTATGTCGGTACTCGGTTTTGTTTTAAAAAAACGCGCAGATAAATTAAAAAAACAGGAGTTCGATTATTCACAGTCGATGTAAAAGGAGTAAAAAGATGAAAAAAATCAAATTTTGGATTGTAATGGCGATCGCGGCAGTACTGGTCTTCGGGTCGGTAATAATGACCGCGTGCGGAGAAGAAGCGCCCGCGGCACACACTCACGAACTGACCGCTGTGACGGAAAAAGCGGCAACATGCACGCAAGACGGCTATGAAGCATATTGGAAGTGCGACGGCTGCGGAAAAATGTTTTCGGACGAAAACGGTAAAAACGAAATAAGCGCGCCCGTAGTAGTCGAAGCCACGGGGCACAGCGGCGGTACGGCTACCTGCACCGCGAAAGCGGAATGTGCGGTCTGCGGCGAAGAATACGGCGAGCTTGCGGCGCACGTCTATGATCGGGAAGTGGTAAAAGACGAATACTTGAAGAGCGCGGCAACCTGCACGTCGCCGGCGGTGTACTACAAGTCCTGCGTATGCGGCGAGAAGGGAACGGAAACGTTCGAAAGCGGCAGCGCGCTTGCACATTCGTATACCGTACTTCAGCACGACGCGTCCGGACATTGGTATAAGTGCGCTAACTGCGACGCGACGGAAGGAAAAGAGGCGCACAGCGGCGGTACGGCTACCTGCACCGAGAAAGCGGAATGCAAAGAATGCGGCGAAGAGTACGGCGAGCTTGCGGCGCACGTCTATGATCGGGAAGTGATAAAAGACGAATACTTGAAGAGCGCGGCAACCTGCACGTCTCCCGCAGTGTACTACAAGTCCTGCGTATGCGGAGCAAACGGAACGGAAACGTTCACGAGCGGAGGACTCGGAGAACATTCGTGGGGCGAGTGGAGCGACGCGAGCGGAAAAGACAGCCATAGCTGCGTAGTATGCGGAAAAACGGAAAACCGTACCGTATTCAATGCGGTAGACGCGACGTATTCGGGAGTAAACGCAAATCCGAACGGATATCTTGGCGGAACGGCTGCGGGCGGCGCGGTGGTAACCTTCACGATAAATTCGTCCGCGGCATGCGAAGCGGAGCTTATAATGTCGCTTGCAAAAGAAGGCACGGGACTTCCCATAAGTCAGCTTTACGACATAACCGTTAATAATACTCCTTATGCGGGTTATACCGATTTCACTCCCGAGAGTGCGGGTTGGGAAGAATTCCGCGACGGCAGTCTGGGCAACATACAGCTTCGGGAAGGAGCGAACACGATAACTTTCACATCCAAGAGCAACAATGATAATATAGCATATAACTTCAAGAGTATAAAACTGACAACCGCAGGAGTCGAGATAAGCGCGGGTCAGGCGTAAGCGCGACTATTGGAGACAGAGATGAAGAATAAGTTAAAAAAATTATTGGCGTTGGTTCTGCTTGTATGTATGGCGGTATTCGCGTTGTCGATTACCGCCTGCGGAAAGCAGGAAGCCGACGAAGACACAGGTGGGCTTGTGCTTACCATAAGTAACGACAAACAGTTCTACGTCGTCACGGGTACGATCAATTTTACGGGGAGCGAACTGAGTATTCCCGCGCAATACGAAGGACTGCCCGTTAAAGCGATAAATCAGAAAGCGTTTAAGAACTGTACGACGCTTACGTCCGTCAATATTCCCGACAGCATTACGAACATAGGAAAAGGCGCTTTTACGGGCTGCACGGGTTTGCGCGAGATATCCGTTCCTTTTATAGGAGAATCTGTCGGGGCGACGCGCGCCAAATCGGTATTCGGTTATATTTTCGGAAGTTCGTCATATCCCAATTCCGTTCCTACCGATCAGGTATACAACGAAGACGAGGATTATTCGACTTATTATATACCCACATCGTTGGAAAAGGTCGTATTCAGGGGAGAAAAGCTGAATTACGGATCCTTTTACGGCATGACGGGTCTGCGTTCGGTGGTGCTCGGAGAGCGTGTGAACGAGATAGATGCCAACGTGTTTGCGGGCTGTTCGTCATTCAGCGATCTTTACGTTTGCAGTCCCGCCATAGCGAAAGGAATAACCGGACTTTCTTCTTACGGCGGGCTGGCGGGTAACTGCGACAATCTTTACGTTTCCGAGAACGTCGTAGCTTCCGAGCGGAGCGATTTTCTTAACGCGATGGCTATAACCGAGCGCGGTCTGGTGGACGGGACGAAATACGACGTGCTCGATTACGAATCGGCGTTCGAAAAACTGACGTTCGAAGCGGAAAACGCAACGCTTGACGGCGCGCTCATAGGCGATTCGGACACAAGCAGCGGGAACAAATACGTCGGGTTCGGCAACGGCGGCAGCGGAAAATCGGTGACTTTCGGGTTTACCGTTTCGTCTGACGCTACGGCTATGCTTTCGATAAGACTCGGCGGACATCCCAACGGATATATAATGTTTTCCGAACTTATGGAACTTTACGTGAACGGGGAACGCGTTACGGTTCCTGATTTTGCCGTGGCGCCTTGCGACACCGTAACATGGGCGAATTGGCAGGAATACGCGCTTTCGGCGATCGATCTTAAAGCGGACGAGGTCAATACAATAACATTCAGAACTTGCGCGATAGAGGGCATAGCGTCCAACTTCGATTGCATTTACCTTAAATCGGTTAAAGGCACCGAAATAAAAACCGCGGAGGTATCGGCATGAAGAGGATATCTAAAACAATCGCAATAGCGATAATTACCGCACTTATTTTAGGCGTTTCCGTATTTTGTATGACGGCTTGCGGGGAGCAGCCGACAAACGGCTTTGTCTACGAACTTTCGTCGGAAGGCGATTATTATGTCGTTATGAGTTACGCGGGGAAGGGCGAATCGGTTTCCGTACCTGCCGAATATAACGGCAAACCGGTTAAGGAAATAGCGGCAAACGCATTTTCGGGCAATATATCGCTTACTTCGATTACCGTTCCGAACAGCGTGACCGCAATCGGGCAAGGGGCGTTCGGCGGTTGTTCCGCACTTCGGAATATCGTTCTTCCTTTCACGGGTAGCTCGTCTAACGCTACGGGAGAGAGCGCTATGTTCGGATACGTGTTCGGACAGAAGATGTATGCCGATTGCGTCGCGGTAAAACAGTACTATGCGGATAAAGAATTCGCGCTTTATTATCTTCCGGCTTCGCTGGTAACGGCGGGAATAGGAACTAAAATATCGGATAGGGCTTTTAATAACGTGACGTCTTTAAAAGAGATATACATCGGCGCGGAAGTAAAGAGTATAGGCGCCGACGCCTTTGACGGTTGCGACTCGCTTAACGTGCTTTATGTCGAAAGCGGATCGGTAAGCGCTTTGGCTACGGACGAGGACGCTTGCGGAGGTCTGTTCGGGAAAGTAGGACTTATTTATCTTGACGCCGGTATATCTCCGGGCGCGTACATTTCTTCGCTTGGCGAACCGTCCGACGTAAACGTTAACGGTAAGACGTGGAAGCTTTACGGAAAAGCTCAAACTTACAGGTATGAATGCGAAAACGCTACGCTTTCGGGTTGGAGCCCGATGACGGACGCGACGAGCGGGGCAAGCGGCAACGCGTTTATCAGCGCGGGCGGCGGCGGTTCGGGCAAGGTGATCGAATTTAAGGTTAATTCCGTTTCTTCGACGAAAGTCTCTCTTGCAATATGCGTAGGCAGACATTCTTCCGACGTTCCGTTCTCCGAATTTCTCAAGCTTACCGTAAACGGAACGGCAGCGATAACGGAAGACTTTACCATACTCAGTCCGGGAGCCGATTTCAATTGGTATAATTGGCAAACGTATGAAGTTGCCGAGATTTCTCTCGACGAAGGAGAAAATACGATATCTTTTGAAACCGTCGGATATCTCGGCATGAATGTCGACTATATCGAACTTACCGCAAAAACGGTGCTTTCCTGAAAGAAAAGCAGTGGCGGCGTAAACGGAGTTCGGACTCCGTTTACGCCTTTTTCTTTTGTCAAACGCGCCCGTAAATATGTTTTACAGAGTTTTAGAGCGCGCAAAGATCAATGCGCTCATTATTTCTCGGCGCTCAGGCGTTAGTGGCGCGCGCAACTTAAAAAGTACATTAAAAACGCATATATCGCAAAAATACGGATTGACAAACGGGAACGGTGCGGTTATAATTAAGTTATGTTAACGACGGAATCTAAAAGCAGTAAGAGCTTGTCCACAATGGATCTGCTCGATTATACGTCCGCTCACGGTAAGAAAAAGCGCGCGTTGAAAAAGACAAAACGCGCCTCTTCTTCGAGCGCGGAGCGCTACGAACCTTCGCCCGACGTCGGACTTATAGACGAACAGGTTAAGAAACGTACCGAAGACGGATATGTCAATATAACGAGTAAGAGCGGCGGAAAATCGTACGGCAGGATAATAGTGTCCAACGTATGTACTTATCTCAATCTGGTCGTGCTTGTCGTATTCATTGCAATGGCGCTTGTCGTCGATTTTGCCGAGGATTGGAGCAAATTTTTGTTTGTGGTCATTATACTCGTAAATACCATGATAGGTATTATTCAGGAAGTCAAAGCGAAAATGGCAATAGACAAACTCAAGCTCGTGACCGCGCCTTCCGCCGTGGTGCTCCGCGACGGAAAGTCAAAAGCGATAAACGTCAGCGAAGTGGTGCTCGACGACATTATTCTGCTTGAGACGGGCAAACAGATATGCGCGGATTCGGTTATAGTGCAGGGCGAGTGCGAAGTTAACGAGTCAATGCTTACGGGCGAAAGCGTTCCCATACATAAGGGCGTAGGCGATACCGTATATTCGGGGTCGTACGTAACATCGGGGTCGTGTCGCGCGCAGGTAAATAAGATCGGCGACGAAAATTACGTGGAAACGCTCGCTTCTTATGCCAAAAAATACAAAAAAACCAAGAGCGAGCTCAATAACGCGATCAACCTTATAATAAAAGTAGTATCGATCATTATGATCCCCATAGCGATATTTATGTTTATAAGGACGTACAACATATACGAACCTACGCTCGGTCCGAAAGGGGATCTCTGGGGACGCGGTACCGGGCATTTGTTTTACGCCGTGATAACGTCGGTCAGCGGCGCGATAATCGGAATGATACCGTCGGGTATGTTCCTGCTTACCAGCGTGGCGCTCACCGCTTCCATGCTCAGGCTTGCCCGCCGCCGCGCAATGGTCAAGAATATGTACTGCATAGAAATGCTTGCGCGCGTCGACGTGCTTTGTCTTGACAAAACGGGTACGATAACTGACGGTTCGATGTCGGTCAAGCGCGTTATCGAGATAAAGGGCGGCGGAGACGGCTTTGCCGTGGGCGATATCATAGGCTCGATGTTGAGCGCTACGGAAGACAATAATCAGACAGCGCTTGCGCTTGCGGATAAGTTCGGATACAATCTCAAATTCCGACCCGTTACGATTCTGCCTTTCTCGTCCGATCGCAAACTTAGCGCGGTCACGTTCGAAGAAATGGGCACTTACATGCTCGGCGCGCCCGAGTACGTTCTCAGCGATATGGGCGTAAGGATAAAGCGGCTTATCGACGAGAACGCGAGTCAGGGCTACCGCGTGATGTGTCTCGCGCATTCGCCCGCGGACATCAAAAACAACAAGCTTCCTTCTCTGCGCCGTCCGATATGCCTTATAGTTATCGAAGACCATATCAGGGAAGACGCGGCGGATACCATAAAATGGTTCAAGGAAAACGACGTTGCGGTCAAGGTCATTTCGGGAGACAATCCCATAACCGTTGCGGAAGTCGCCCGCCGTGTGGGCGTGGAGAACGCGGATAAGTACATCTCTCTCGAAGGACTGAGCAATCAGGAAGTCATGGAAGCCGCAGACCGTTATACCGTTTTCGGCAGAGTCACTCCTGAACAGAAGAGCATACTCGTCCGTAGCATGAAGAGCAAGGGTCATACCGTCGCGATGACGGGCGACGGCGTTAACGACATACTTGCCATGCGCCAGGCGGACTGCGCGCTTTCGGTGGCGAGCGGAGCGGAGGCGGCGAGAAACGTCGCGCATCTCGTGCTTATGGACAATAATTTCACGTCCATGCCCGACGTTGTGGTCGAAGGCAGACGCGTTATAAACAACATCGCGAAAGCTTCGTCGCTGTATCTCATGAAAACGATAATGACGGTGCTTTTGTCGGCGATAGCGCTCATAATGGAAAAGCCTTACTTTTTCACTACCGAGCAAACGCTTATGTACGAGCTTTTCATTACCGCGGTTCCGTCGCTTTTTCTTGCCCTTCAAGTCAACAAAGATCGGGTGGAAGGTCGGTTCCTCGGCAACATGCTGAAAAGCGCCGCGCCGGGCGGCATAACGCTTACGCTTGCCGTTATGGCGGTTTATATCTATTGGGCGACCGTTTACGCGGGCGGCGTGGATCAAAGCGCGGCGGATTATTTCGGATATTACAATCAGACGTTTACGACGATGGTCACCATAACGTTGACGTATGCCGGCTATATGGTACTGCTTAAACTCAGCCATCCTTTCAATGCTTACCGCGTGGTGCTCGTAGTGGTAACGCTCGCTTGCTGTCTCGTGGGAACGATAGCCTTGCACGGACTGTTCGGCGTTCAGTATTTCGTGGAGGCGGAAGGCACGGACGAAGCGGTGCAAGTGCTGGTAACTCAGGATATACTGTTTATGTCCACCGTCGTGCTTGCGTCTTACGGCGTAGTGTCCATACTCGGCGCGGTGATAAGCAAGATAAATATCGGCGTTCAGCCCGTGGAAGTCAAGGCGGCGCAGGAAGAACAGCAGCGCGCGGAAGAAGAGCGCGTTATTGCCGAATACCGCGAGCAGAAGAAAGCCGCTCAGGTGATAGAAGAAAACGAGTCCGTGTCGGCGGTACGCAATGACGATAAGATAAAGCCGGCGGTACGCAATGATGACAAGTCAAAGAAGAAATGACGTTTCGGCGGACTGTCTGCGGTTAGCGGCGACGCGCGCCGTTATCGAAGGTCAAACAACGGCGGTACGTTCTGACGTTACCGCCGTTATAAATTTTTATCCGCGTAGTATTCTTACGGTATAACGCCGCGAAAATCATGCAAAAATAAAGGTGCGATATGCCCAATTGGTACACACATCAGCTCATAGCCGAAGAAGCGAGAAACGGTATACCCGTCACGCGCGTATACGATTATTATTTCGGAGCGCAGGGCGGAGATTTTATGTTTTTTTACCGCTTTATAGCCATGCACGGCGTCAGCCCCGGCAAGATACTGCACAGGGAGAACGTTTACGGCAATTTTTGCGCGATGCGCGACCACGTCGTCGCCTGTCCGCAGGCTATGGATTATGCGCTCGGTTATATCACGCATTACGCGGCGGATACCGTTTTTCACCCTTACGTATATTTTCTCGTGGACGAAAAGGGCGGTACGTCCATGGACAGAAACATTACGCACACGCTTGCGGAGCGCGATCTCGACGCTTGTTTTCTCGAACGCAGAGGGATTTCGGCGCGCGCTTACCGTTTGCCGTATCTGCTTTCCGACCCCGACAGCGGAATAATAACCGGAACGATGCGCGAAATTTTCGGCAGGCTGGGCTGTACCGACATAACCGAAAGGAATATCCGCAAAGCAATGAAAAATTATTTCAGACTGATACGCAACACGTCCGACGTCAGCGGTGTGCGCCGTAAGATATCCGACGGGCTGGGCAGAGTGGGATTAAAACCTTTTCGGCTTCTCGGCGCGCTTTTCGCGCGGAGCGGCTCGCGCCCCGATACGCTCAATTCCGAGCGCCGCGAGTGGAGCTATATAACCGACCGTTCCGTTAAGAGCGACGAGAACGTGTTTATGCTTTTCGACAGGGCGGTGGACAACGCGGTCAGACTGGCGCGGATTTTCCGCGACTGCGTGGAAAAAGATCTGCCTTTGCCCGAAAAGAAATTTTCGCTCAATCTGCTTACCGGTCAGGACGAAAAGCTCGGCGATATAGACAGGGTATACGGAAAAGTAAAAAATTACGGCGCGCGGCTGGAAAACTATAACAAAAAGCGCGGCAAACGCAAATAAAAGACGACTCGGGCGGAGCGGGTAAGCAATTTACGTCAAAAGACGCTAAAAGCGACGCCGACCGTCGGCTTGGGAACGTTAAAGAAAGAAAATGACTTGCTTTTATGCACCGCAAGTGTTATACTGTTACGGAAATGACACTGCGTGAGTACATCGAAAACTATGCGCCGCGCTACCGCGGTCACACGCCCGGGCACAAGGGAAGCGTCGACAGCCGCGATATCACCGAAATACTTGACGTTTTTCCGTCCGATCTCGTGGAAAGAGCCGAAAGGCGCGCCGCAGCGCTTTACGGGGCGCGCGCGGTCAGGTTTCTCGTAGGCGGTTCGTCCGCGGGGCTTAAAGCGGCTGTGCTTGCCTGCGCGAAGCGCGGTATCGTTACCGACTCGTACGCGCACGTCGCGGTCGAAGGCGGCGCGGCTTTGGCGAAACTGCCGTTGTATAAGCTCGGAGAAAGTATCGGTGCGGACGGACTTCCGACGCTCACCGACGCCGAGAGCGTGGCAAAGGCGATGGACGAAACGCGCGCGGACTGCGCGGTGGTGCAGTATCCCGATTATTACGGCAGGGTTCCGGAGCTCGCCGCGATATACGAAGTGGTAAAAGACAGAGGCGGAACGCTGATATGCGATTCCGCGCACGGCGCGCATTTCGCTTTGCGCCCCGATCTGTTTCCGCAGAGCGCGCATTTATATTCCGATCTGTGCAATATGAGCGCGCACAAAACGCTCGGCTCGATGACTCAGACGGCGTTTCTCGTTTTCGGACGGGGCGGGGACGAGAAAATAGTCGGACGGGCGCTGGAAGCGCTGGGAACAACGAGCCCGAATTATATTCTGCTTGCGTCGCTGGAAAAATGCGTTGACGACGCAAAGCGGATAAAGCCGCTTTACGACGGGCTCAGAGTTTTCTCCGAACGAATGAGAAATAAATTTCCGCATCTGGAAAACGCCGATTTTACGCGGCTGGCGTTGGATTTCGGCGATAAAGGGAGACAGGCGGCATACGCATATCTCGATAAAGGCATAGCGGCGGAAAAATACGACGAAAGATACGCGGTATTCATACTAACTCCGTACGACGGCGCGGACGGGCTTGACGCGTTTGCCGCGGCGACGGAAGAAGTGTACCGCGAATTAAGGGTGAAATGAGCATGGATTACGAACACAACGGAAAACTGATAACCTTCGAAGGCTGCGAAGGGGTCGGGAAGTCTACGCAGATAAGGCTTTTACAGGAATATTTTCAAAGCAAGGGGATAGACGCGCTCTTCACGCGCGAGCCCGGCGGCACGGAAGTGAGCGAACGCATACGCGCTCTGCTCAAAGACGACGGGCTGGATATGTGCGCGGAAACCGAATTGCTGCTTTTCGAAGCCGCGCGTTACGAGAATACGCGGAAAATCATAATCCCCGCGCTGGAAGCGGGCAAGATAGTGGTCGTCGACAGATATATAGATTCCACGACGGCTTATCAGAGCTTCGGCAGAGGGCTTGACCGCGATACGGTGGAGCGGCTTAACAGATACGCCACGGCAGGCGTGAAGATAGATCTTACCGTGTTCCTCGACGCGCCTCCGTTCGCGAACACGTCGCGCGGCGCGGACGACAGAATGGAAAACGCAGGCGCGGAGTTTCACGACAGAGTTTACGAAGGCTACGGGAAGATAGGCGAAGGGGAAGAACGTTTCGTGTTCGTTCCCACGCTCGGTGACAAACACGCCACGAGCGAAAATATAATACGTCTGTTGTCGGAGCGCGGTATAGTATGACTTACGACGAAAGGTATCTCGATATAGCGCGTTCGAGCGATACCTGCGTTCGGCTGTGCGAGGAATTCGCCGCAGGTCGCGGCGGACAGTCGTATCTGCTGGAATCCGCGGACGGTCTGCTTTGCGTATACGTGGCGCTTGCCGCGGTGTGCGCGGAAAATTCCGCCGCCCTTTCGCGCAGGATAGCGGGCGGAAAATGCTCCGACGTCACGGTAAAGGGCGAAGAGGGCATGCGTGCGGCGGACGCGGACGAAGTAATCGCGCTCAGCGCGTATTCGCCTGCGGAGCTAAGGCGACGCGCTTTCATTCTCGATTTTTCGGGCGCGACGGAAGCGGTGCAGAACAAACTGCTCAAAACATTGGAAGAGCCGCCGCGCGGTTCCGTATTCTTCGTCGTTTCGCCCGCGGCGGAAAAACTGCTTCCCACGGTGGCGAGCAGACTGGAAAGACTGACGCCGACGCTCGGAAGCGACGCGCTTTCTGCGATGCGCGGTTTCGGCGGGGCCAATCTGCCTTATGCGATGTACGGCGGTTCGGAAAGTCTTACGGAGTTCGACGCGCTGCTTCGCGGAGTTAAAACGGACAGTCTTATGCGCGCGATAAAGCTTGTGGAAACGATAAACGGAAGCGCGGATATGGCAAAGGCGGTGAGTTTGCTCTCTGCGCGGCAGAGAAGCGAATTGCGGGATATTTTCGTATATACGGAGAAGATCTTCGGTGACGTGATGCGCGCGGGCGGCGGGATAATCGCCGATACTTACGGACTTTTCAATATTAAAACTTTGGCGGATAAATATCCGCTCGGCGGGCTTCCCGCCATAACCAGATTAACGCGCCGTGCGGCGATGAGATCTGCAAGCGGCAATCTTGCCGCTGTCGCGGACCATTTCGTTATCGGCGTAACGGAGGTAAATCATTATGCCAAGAGTAGTGGGCGTCAAGTTTGAAAACACGCCTAAAATATATTGGTTCGCCGCAGGCGACGGCGAATACGCGCTCGGGGCGAGCGTCATCGTGGAGACGGCGCGCGGTCAGGAGATAGGGACGGTAAAAATGCTCCCCAAAGAAGTGGACGAAAGCGAGATAGTGTCTCCGCTCAAACCCGTCGTGCGCGTCGCTACGGAACAGGATACGGCAAGACACGAAGAACATGTCTCCAAACGTCGCGAAGTGCTGAAAACGGCGTCGGAAAGGATCGCCGCGCATAAGCTCAAAATGAAACTTGTGGACGCGCAGTATACCATAGACGGGTCGAAACTCGTGCTTTACTTCACCAGCGAAGGACGCGTGGACTTCCGCGAACTCGTCAAGGACCTGGCGGGCGCGTTCCGTACGCGTATCGAACTTCGTCAGATAGGCACGCGCGACGAATGTCGTATGCTCGGCGGTTACGGACCTTGTGGCAGATTGTGTTGCTGCGCTTCGGGGTGCGAGTTTACCAAAGTCAATATACGCATGGCGAAGAATCAGAATCTTTCGCTCAATCCCGGCAAGATAAGCGGGCTTTGCGGACGTCTGATGTGCTGCCTGAGTTACGAGAACGCTTATTACAGCGAAACGAACAAGCTCATGCCCAAAACGGGCGGGAGAGTTAAGATAGTCGAAAACGGCGAAACCGTCGCCACCGGCGTAACCGTAGGCATCAATCAGATAAAAATGACGGTAAGAGTCAAAACGGAAAATCGCGACGGCAGTTTCGACATATCCGATTATCCGCTCGAAAAAATCGTCAAACTGGACGCGTCGAGCGCGGCGGACGAGCTGAACGTAAGCAAGGACGAAGAAGCGGAGCTTAAAAACATGGAGGATTGAGCCCGAACTCGGTCGGATACGGGAATGATTCGGCGGATACGTCGGCTTTGGCGTATTTGCGCGGCGGAATTGCGGTACGATTTACGCTCCGAAAAGGTATAAATTATATTTTTAGAAAAATATCACGCCAAAAACTATTTACTTTTTACGACGCCCGTGTTATAATATGGAATATTAAAACCGAGACAGGAGGAATGAATTATGTCCAGAGTAATTTCCGATGAATGTGTATCTTGCGGTACCTGCGAAGGCGAGTGCCCCGTTAGCGCGATTTCGGCAGGCGCGGCTCATTACGAGATTAATGAGAACGAGTGCATCGATTGCGGCGCATGCGAAGCGGCTTGCCCCGTCGGAGCAATAAGCGAGAAATAATCACTATATTAAAGGAGTCTGTCCGCGCGTCGTCGCGGACGAGTACGAAATGAAGAAGTTAAAAAGAATTTTACCCGCATGTTTGATCGCCGTTGCGGCGATGCTTATCATAGTATGCTTTACCGGATGTCTGAGCGTGAATTATTCCGACGTCGCTTCCAAACTCAGGAGCGACGATTACGGCTATGAAGTCGAAGAGATTACGGCGGACGCCATGGAAAACAACGAGATAAGCGGCTTGCAGGCGCGCGTTACCGCGTATAAGACTTCGGGCATCAAACAGGAATGGGTGAGACTGCTTTATTTCACGACGGAAGAAGGCGCTATATATTATTACGAGATTTCCGAAACGGGATTTCTCAAATACGGACTCGGAACGATCATAGGTCCGTCTAACGCCGAAGAAGCGGAAAGCGGTAATTATTCCGGAAGCACGGATATCAAATACTCGCGCGAAGGTAAAATCGTCATTTACGGTACGAGCGAAGCTTATTCCGACGCTCTGTCGTGATTTGCAGGTATGACACATCGGGGTGCGCGTTTTCTGCGACCCCTTTTGTTTTGGAGAAATAAATGAAATTATCATCCGTTTTCGGACAGTTACTTAATAAATACAAGCTCACCGGTATCAACGAGCTTACCGCGCTTGCCGAAAAGGGCGACGATGACGCCTGCTACGAGCTCGGTAAACGAATGTATACCGGCAAGGGCGTTGCCAAAAGCTACGAAAAAGCGCGCGAATGGTTCGGCAAAGGCGCGGAAGGTTGTCATCCCGGCTGCTGTTACGAGCTCGGCGTAATGCTCGTAGGCGCAGTGGGCGGCGAAGCGGACGACGAACGCGCCGCGCGGCTTTTCCGTATCGCGGCGGACGCGGGATACATGAAAGCGGCTTTCGAGCTCGGCGTTATGTATGCGCGCGGACGCGGAGTAAAGAAAAATTACGTGAAAGCAATGCGGTATCTGCGTAAGGCGAGCCGACTTCCCGAAGCGGGCGCAATGCTCGAAGAAGCCGCCGAATGGTGGAGACCCGCCGCCGAAGCGCGTATACCCGAAGGGGAGTACTGGTACGGCGTATGCCTTATCAACGGTTACGGCGTGGCGCCCGAATACGAAACGGGTTATAACTGGATATATCAGGCGGCGCTCAAAGACCATCCCAAAGCCATAGACGCAATGGTACAGATATACGAAAACGGTATCTACGTGGAAGCGGATAAGGAAAAAGCGGAATACTGGCGCAGAAAATATCTCGAGGTGACCGGAGGTAAAATCTCCGCAGACGGCGGGCAGGCGCTTTACGACAACGCGTCCGACGAAGATAAACGGTCGTGAACGGTAAAATAATCATCGGTTGCGGTTTATCCGCAAAAGGAGTGTATTTTTATGGCTTCATCGTCAAGTAACAAAAACAACAATAACAGACGTCATACGACGGCGGGGGCGAGAACGTCCAGCCGCAAGTTTTATGTGAACATTACGATAAACGCGTTTATCGGTTCAATGCTCGCGGTAATCGGCACCTTCCTGCTTTTCTTTAACGGGCAGGACGCGACTCCGCTTTGCATTACGATAATCGGCGTGTTCTGCGTTTGCATAGGCGCCGTCGGTATCGTCAATTTCATTCGTCATAAAGACGATAACGGCAGTCTTATAGTCGCCATACTTCAGGTGATAATTGGCGTGCTGTTCATCATTATGGCAAACACCATTAAGGAATGGATATACCTTGTCATAGGCATACTGCTCATCGCTTACGGCATTTATCTGCTTATTGTTTCGAGAAGAAGCAATACTTTCGGTATCGTGCTCGGTATAATGCTTATAGTAGTCGGTATCCTGATACTGCTTTGGACGTTCAATGCGGATTGGGCATGGCTTCGCGATTGGGGATATATAATAATAGGAATAGCCGCTTATTTCGGCGCGGCGTTCTTCCTGTTCTTCCATTGAGCTTTATGAAATTTTTGTAAATTCTACGCAAGGGGAGTCACTTCTTAAAAAGGAATGGCTCCCTTTGCGCGCCTTTTCGATAAACTTGAAAAACCGTATATTTATATCGCTACGATTTATAATAGTACTACTGCGAATAAGGATAAAACCGCGCTCCGTCATGGTTTGTCTGTACGTTTCGCGTTACGACTTATAATAGTACTACTGCAAAGAAGGATAAAGATTGATAATGAAAGCAAAAGAAGTATTCGAACTCGTTAAAAAAATTCCCGCGGGGAAGGTCACGACATACGGCGCGATCGCTCGCGCGCTCGGCAGTCCGAGAGGCTCGCGCCTTGTGGGACAGATACTGCACGGAAACAGAGAACCCATTGTGGTACCCTGTCACCGCGTAGTGTTCGCGGACGGCAGTCTGACCCGTTCCTTCGCGTTCGGCGACGGCGTTCAGCGCGAATGGCTGGAAAGTGAGGGCGTTACGTTCATAGGGGATAAGGTGGATATGGCAAAACACTTTATGCCTTTCGGCGCGGGGCACTGAGGAGCGAAGTGAAAGTATTTTTATGAATAAGAATCATTGCAAAACGGTCTTCGGACCGTTTTTTTTGAGCTATGTAGAATTATAATAAGATATTTTACAACGTTTTTACGTTTGCTTTACAATTTTGCATAAGTTTTTTACAACTGTATGTTAAAACATAGGTAAGTAAACGAAAAAGACATCAATTTTAAGGAGAAAGAAAAAATGAAAACAAAGAAAAGAATTGCCGTCATTATAGCGGCAGCCGTAGCAGCTCTGACGATCTCGGTATCCGCATTCGCGTTTACGGGATGCGGCGAACCCACTATCGTCCTTAACGGTTCCACTTCGATGGAAAAAGTTATCACGGCTCTTGCCGATGCGTACATGGAATCCAACGACGTGCGTATCACGTACTCTGCTACGGGTAGCGGCGCGGGGGTAACCGCGGCTCAGGATAAGACCGCTGATATGGGTCTTGCTTCCAGAGACCTTACCGAAGACGAAAAGAAAACCGGTATCAGCGCTACGGTTATAGCTATCGACGCTGTGGCTATTATCGTACATAAGGATAATGCGGACGTAACCAACGTTACGAAAGCTCAGCTTAAAGATCTGTATATAAACGGAACGGATATCGCTTCGGTTAAATACGGCGTGGGCAGAGAAGCAAGTTCGGGTACTCGCGAGTGCTTCGACGATGCGATCGGTATCGAAGGCGATTATAAGACCACCGGCGACGACAAAGTCGTTATACAGGATGGCAACGGTCCTCTTGCAACCTACGTAGGACAGCATGCGGATTCTCTCGGATATGTTTCTCTCAGTTCGGTAACGAGCGACGTGAAAGCAGTTACTTACGAGGGTGTTGTGGCCAGCGCGGAAAACGTTAAAAACAATACTTACGGACTTAAACGTAATTTCAATCTGGTGCTTCCCGAAGGCGGAGTAGACGCACTCTCCGAAGCGGCTAAAGGATTCTATGAATTCTGTCTCAGTGAAGAAGGTCAGAAAATAGTAGAGGAGCAGGGTAACGTTTCCGTAAAAGCGTAATCGTAGCTTTGCAAAAACGAATAACGAAAAAAGCGGTATCGCGTTTGCGGTACTGTTTTTTTGTTTGTCATTGTTTTACAAGGTTTTTACATTTAGTTTACATTTTTGATCGAGTTTTTTACAATTGCATATTACAATAAAACCGATAAATAAAAACACGGAGGTAGTGAAGTGAGTTTGTGTGAAAACGAACAGGTCGTGAGCGAACCGCCTGCCGACAGCAGTAAAAATACGAAACTCGTTAAACAGAAGGGTTCACGCAAAATACAGTTCGAAAAGCATATTTTTTTCGCGTGCGCGTTACTTTCGATTGTAGCTGTGGCGGCTATAGTGATATTTATTTTTATCAACTCGGTGCCGGCATTTTCCAAGATAGGTTTTTTTCAGTTTATTTTCGGTACCAAGTGGTTCCCGGACGGATATAAGACCGACCCGAGCAATGCAAGCGAGTATTTCGGAATATTTCCGATGATAATAAATTCGTTATGCGTTACGTTGTTGTCATTGTTGTTCGGCGGAATACTCGGAGTATTTTCGGCGCTGTTCCTGGTCTATTGGTGTCCTGCAAAAATGAAAAAAATCGTCGAACAGCTTATAAACGTTTTCGCCGGGATACCTTCGGTAATGTACGGTTTCTTCGGTCTCGTATTTATAGTTCCTATTCTTGCGAAAATGACGGGGACTACCGGACTTGGTATTATGGCGTGTACTCTTGTGCTTATGCTTATGATACTTCCGACGATAGCGAGTATGAGCAAGAACGCACTTAAAAGCGTGCCGGAAAGTTATTACGAAGGCGCGATCGCGCTCGGAGCGACTAAGGAACAGGCAATATTTACGGTAATGCTTCCCGCCGCCAAATCGGGTGTCGTGAGCGGACTTATAATGGGTATGGGCAGAGCGGTAGGAGAGGCAATGGCGGTAAAGCTTGTTGCGGGCGGCGTAGCCGCTTTTCCCGAAGGATTGTTTTCGCCCATACGCACAATGACGTCGTCTATTGCGATGGAAATGGGTTATGCGTCTGGGTTGCAGCGGGACGCGCTTATAGCGACAGGACTGATACTTCTCGTATTCGTGCTCTTTCTTAATTTTGCATTAGCACGCGTCAACAGGGCAAAAGCCGCTGATAACGGAGGGCGCACGAGTAAAGCGGGAAAAGCAAATGAAAACGTTAAAGGTTTTTCCGCCGAAGTCGTGTATATAGGACGCCGAATGTTCGGAGTAAAAGAACCGATTGCGGAGCCCGTATATAAAAAGAAAGGCATAATTTGCTTAATACTTAAATATTTTTCTTTCGTCGTAACAGCGTTCGTCGGGCTTTGTTTGGTCGTTATAGTAGGGTTTATACTTGTGAACGGTTTGCCGAATATGCCGGATTTGTTCTCGGGCGATGCGGTGGGCGAACTTGGCAAGGCGATCTTCGGTACAGTGGCGCTTATATTCCTCACTTTGGTTATAGCCGTTCCGCTCGGTATATGCGCTGCGATTTATTTACATGAATATTCTCGCCCCGGGAGTAGAACGGTGAAAGCCATAAGGCTGTTTAACGACACGCTTGGCGGTGTTCCGAGCATTGTGTTCGGTCTGTTCGGTAATATAGTTTTCGTATCGTGGATGGGAATGTCGCAATGTTTGCTTGCCGGAGCGTTGACTATGGCGCTTATAATATTGCCTACCGTGATCCGAGCAGTTGAAGAAAGTCTGATCGCAGTTCCCGATTCGCTTCGAGAAGCAAGTCTTGCGCTAGGTGCAAGCAAACTGCAGACGGTATTTAAGGTTGTGCTTCCTCAGGCGCTTCCCGGCATATTTACCGCAATTGTACTTTCGATAGGACGTATAGTAGGCGAGTCTGCCGCGCTGATATTTACAATGGGTTCGTCACTGGCGTTTTTGCCGCAAGGTATTGTCGGAAGAGGAAACGCATCGTGTACGCTGACTGTTTACATGTATGTATTGGCGAACGAAGGCGCGGAAATGAACATAGCGTATGCTTTGGCTGTTATATTGCTGTTGATCGTTGCGGTCATTTATGTCGGGCTCGGATTGCTCGAACATTTCGGAAAAAATAAAGGAGACAGGAAATGCAAAGAAAAAATAAAGCCGAAAACGGCGTGACGCGCGGGAATGCTTCGGATTTCGATTTTAACCGCGAAGTCGCAATAAGCATAAACAATATGAATCTGTGGTATTCGTCTTTCCACGCGATAAAAAACGTGTCAATGGATATAAAAAAAGGCGAAGTTACCGCGTTTATAGGACCGTCGGGTTGCGGAAAGTCGACGCTTCTGAAATCACTCAACCGTATGAACGACCTTGTCCCCGGTTGCAAAATAACGGGAAAAATCGAAATAGGCGGCAAGGATATTTACGGCGCGGGCGTAGATCTTCCCATGCTTCGTAAAAACGTCGGTATGGTGTTTCAGAAACCCAATCCGTTCCCGAAAAGCGTTTACGACAACATAGCTTACGCGCCGCGTCTGTTCGGAGTGCGCGACAAAGCCACTCTCGACAATATCGTAGAAACGAGTCTCAGACGTTCCGCTATGTGGGACGAACTGAAAGACAGACTGAATAAATCCGCGCTCGGACTGAGCGGCGGACAGCAGCAGCGTTTGTGCATAGCGCGTGCGCTTGCCGCGGATCCCGCGATATTGCTTATGGACGAACCGACGAGCGCTCTCGATCCTATATCTACGGGTAAGATAGAGGAACTTTGCGACGAACTGAAAAAGACGGTTACGGTCGTCATAGTAACGCATAATATGCAGCAGGCGGCGCGTATTTCCGACAAGACCGCATTCTTCCTGCTCGGCGAAGTCATCGAGTTCGACGATACGGCAAAAATATTTTCCAATCCTTCGCATCCCGAAACGGAGCGGTATATCTCAGGGAGGTTCGGATGAGATCGCATTATATTCAGCAGCTCAGCGAGCTGGAAGAACTTATCGGCAAAATGGGCGGTATCGTCGTTAAAGGCTTCGACGAAGTCGCCATATCCCTTATCGGAGCTAAAACGGCGGACGTCAAAAGCGCCGTCGGGGTGGAACAGCGGACGGACAAAAAGCTGGACGAAATAGAAAGGCTGTGCTCTCTTTTACTGTTGACGCAACAACCCGTAGCTTCGGATATGCGGTTTATTGTGAGCGTTATGAACATAGTAGTGGATATGGAGCGCGTGGGGGATCAGATACGCGATATCGCGGAAACGATATCCAAGTGTAAGACCCGTCCCGAATTTTCGGAACTGCGCGATATGTGCACGGAATGTTCCTTGATGATAAAAGGCGCGCTCGACGCGTTCATAGGTCGCGACGTGGAAGGCGCGCGCCGCGTGGAACTTCGCGACGACAAAGTAGACTCCGCTTTCGAACGCTTGCAGATAAAGCTAAGCGAACGCGTTCGCGCCGAAGACGGAGCAAACGAGGATATGCTCAATTGCCTTATGATAGGCAAATACCTCGAACGTATCGGCGACCATGCGACGAATATCGCGGAGTGGACGGCATACGTCGTCGACGGCGTAAAAGACCGCTAAACAAGTTTCGCGCCGATTGTTATATTTCGCGCTAAAAAGTAGCGAACGGGAAATATAACTTAATGACCGCGCTCATATAAGCGCGAACGCCAAAGAATTCTTTCGGCGAACGGGGCGCAGCGCACACCCATCAAAACTAAAAGTACCCGAAGTCCGCAAACTTCGGGTACTTTCACTTTTTTCGGGTGCAAGCCACGTTAACGCTAAGGCATTAGCTCGCCCGCCTGATAAACGCGGGCAACAATGTTCGCAAAAATGTTCTGCATTGTTTTCCGCCCTTTCCGCCCTCGTTCGCTCATTGCTCGCGCTCCAAAATAAGGTCGTGCGCCCGAAAGGAATTCGTAAGTGCGGAAAAGGTTTGCGGACGTCAACGGCGAGCGTTAGCGGTTTGCAACCGAAAAAATCGTAATTTATGTCCTATGTTCGTTTAATTTTGACTTGATTGCCGTAATTTTATGTATTATAATAAACATGTAATAAATAAAGACGGCGCGCGTCTCGACGGTCGCAACCGCATCGATGAAAGCCGAATTAAAACGCAGGGGGCGCTTATGAAAGAAATTTTTAAGAATATTCCCGTTATCAAATACGAAGGCGCGGGGAGCAAGAATGCGTTTGCGTTCAAATTTTATGACGCAGACAAGGTGGTTATGGGAAAGAAGATGAGCGAGCATCTTCCTTTCGCAATGGCGTGGTGGCATAATCTCGGCGCCGACGGAACGGATATGTTCGGCAGAGGTACTACCGATAAAAGTTTCGGCGCGAAACCCGGAACGATGGAGCACGCAAAAGCGAAAGTGGACGCAGGCTTCGAGTTTATGCGCAAGCTCGGAATAAAGTATTACTGCTTTCACGATGTCGACCTCGTGCCCGAAGCGGACGACATAAAGGAGACAAACCGCCGTCTGGACGAAATATCCGATTATATTCTCGAAAAAGCGAAGGGAACGGACATCAAGTGTTTGTGGGGTACGGCGAATATGTTCTCCAATCCCCGTTATAAAAACGGCGCAGGCTCCACCGATACGGCGGACGTGTTCGCTTTCGCGGCGGCGCAGGTGAAAAAAGCGCTTGACATTACCGTAAAGCTCGGCGGCAGAGGATACGTGTTCTGGGGCGGCAGAGAAGGCTATGACACTCTGCTCAACACCGACGTGGCGTTCGAACAGGAAAATATAGCGCGTCTTATGAAAATGGCGGTCGAATACGGACGTTCGATAGGCTTCAAGGGCGATTTCTATATCGAACCCAAGCCGAAAGAGCCCATGAAACATCAGTATGATTTCGACGCGGCGACGGCTATCGGATTCCTTCGCGCGCACGGTCTGGACAAAGATTTCAAGATGAATATCGAAGCGAACCACGCCACGCTCGCGGGGCATACCTTCGAGCACGAGTTGCGTGTAAGCGCGATCAACGGAATGCTCGGTTCGATAGACGCCAATCAGGGCGATTATCTGCTCGGTTGGGATACCGACGAATTCCCGTTCGACGCTTACTCGGCTACGCATTGTATGTACGAAGTGCTTAAAGCCGGCGGTCTTACCGGCGGATTCAATTTCGACGCGAAGACCCGTCGCGCGTCCAATACGGTAGAGGATATGTTCCTTGCTTACATACTCGGTATGGATACTTTTGCGCTCGGTCTGCTTAAAGCCGCCGCGCTTATAGAAGACGGGCGTATGGACGAGTTTATCAAAGCGCGCTATTCGAGTTTCACCGATACCGAAATAGGCAAAAAAATAATTTCCGGCAATACTTCGCTCAAAGAGCTTGCGGAGTACGCGGATAAACTCGGCGCTTGCCGTATCCCTTCCAGCGGACGTCAGGAAATGCTGGAATCCGTCATGAACGAAGTGATGTTCGGCAAATGAGCATGAACGAATACATAGGTATAGATCTCGGCACGAGCGGTGCGAAATTCCTTCTCGTCGGCGCCGACGGCAGTCTGATCGCAGACAGTCTGCAGACTTATCCCGTGCATTATCCCAAAGGCGGGTGGAGCGAGCAGGATCCCGAAGACTGGTACGCCGCCGTTTGCCGCGGCGTTAAGGCGCTGATCGGCGGTCGCGACGCTTCGCGAGTACGCGGTATATCTTTCGGCGGGCAAATGCACGGTCTGGTCGCTTTGGGCGGAGACGGTGCAGTGCTTCGCCCCGCGATACTCTGGAACGACGGGCGAAGCGCGGCTCAGACCGAGTATCTGAACGGCGTCATAGGTAAAGACAGGTTGTCCGCGTGTACGGCTAATATCGCATACGCGGGCTTTACCGCACCCAAACTGATGTGGATGCGTGAAAACGAACCCGAGCTTTACTCGCGTATTTCTTCCGTACTGTTACCCAAAGACTATCTCGTATACAGGCTTTGCGGCAAGCGCGTTACAGACGTTTCGGACGCGAGCGGCACGCTGTTCTTCGACGTGAAAAACCGCAGATGGAGCGAGGATGCGTGCGCGTTTTCCGGCGCGAAAGCGGAATGGCTGCCCGAAATCAAAGAGTCTTACGAAATAGCGGGCAAACTCAGACCGGACGTAGCGCGCGAGCTCGGACTTTCCGAAGACGTTACCGTATGCGCTGGCGCGGGCGACAATGCCGCGGCTGCCGTCGGAACGGGTACGGTATGCGACGGCGATTGCAATATTTCGCTCGGCACAAGCGGTACGATATTTATTTCGAGCGACAGGTTCGTTCTTCCCGAAAACAACGCGCTGCACAGTTTCTGCCACGCAAACGGCAGTTATCATCTGATGGGCTGTATACTTTCCGCCGCGAGCTGTAATTCCTGGTGGGCGGACGGCATACTCGGCACCAAAGATTATGTCGCCGAACAGGCGGGCGCGGAAGAAATTTGCGGAAACAATCACGTTTATTTTCTGCCTTACCTTATGGGCGAGCGCAGTCCGCATAACGACGTAGACGCGCGCGGAGCGTTTATAGGCATGCGCCCCGACACCACGAGAAAGCACATGACGCTCGCCGTGCTCGAAGGCGTGGCGTTCGCGCTTCGCGACTGCGCGGAAGCAGTGCGCAAGAACGGCATAAAGTTTACCTCGGTCAGCGTTTGCGGCGGCGGAGCCAAAAGCGCGCTGTGGCGGCAGATAATAGCCGACGTGCTTAACGTAAAAGTCAGACGTCTGAGCGTGGACGAGGGACCCGCATACGGCGCCGCCATACTTGCGATGGTCGCGTGCGGAGAATATACGGACGTCCGCACCGCCGCGAAAAAGTTCGCGACGGAAGCCGGCTCGACGCAACCGGACGAAACGCGCGTAGCGGCTTACGAAAAACGTTACGCCGTGTTCCGCTCGCTTTATCCCGCGCTTAAAAACTGCTATTCGATGATGAGCGAAGTTAGTAAAAACTAAAAAACCGACCGTGACCCGACAGGGAAAGGTCTGTCCGCGCCCGAGCGCGGAAACACAAGGGGAAAATATGAAAAAACAAGTCTTTAATCCTTATCTGCCGAGCTATGAATATATACCCGACGCCGAACCGCATGTTTTCGGCGACAGGGTATATATTTACGGCTCGCACGACGAATTCAACGGGCGGTCGTTCTGTCTGCTCGATTATGTGTGCTGGTCGGCGCCCGTGGACGATCTGTCCGATTGGCGTTACGAAGGCGTTATATACCGCCGCGCCCAAGACCCGAAAGGTAAGAAAGGCATACTCAGCGCTATGTATGCGCCCGACGTGTGCCGCGGCGCCGACGGGCGGTATTATCTTTATTATTTCATCGCGTACAGCGGACTTATCAGCGTGGCGGTATGCGACGAACCCGCGGGCCAGTACGAATATCTCGGTTACGCCAGATATCCCGACGGCGCTCTGCCCGGAAGCAAAAAAGAACCGCTGCAGTTCGCTGCGGGGGTGCTCG
>CALWBH010000092.1 GCA_944376015.1 uncultured Clostridia bacterium | reverse complement strand
AATCCTTTATAAATAGAAAAATAATGTATAGTTAAAGTAAGCAGCGGATGCGGATGGATTTTGCGGGTGACGGACATTTTCTTCGGAGCGAGCGAATGCGGAAGCGGTCGCCATAAGGTGATCCTATGGCGACCCGAAAAAATGGCTGCGCGCGAAAAAGACGCCGCAGACGCGGGTATATATTGCGCAACCCAGCGAAAAAAACCGCGAAAGCGCTTTTTTTCGCCGCAGGGTAGCGTTAGCGGTGCGCTATATATTACTGTTTGATGTAGCACACGCCGCAGGCGCCCGGACCGATATGCACACCTATGACAGCGCAAAGGTTGACGGTTTCCGATTTTGTTTCGCCGAACACGGCTTCCGACAGCGCGGCGGCTTTTTCCATATCTGCCGAATAAAGGTAGCAGACGGGAAATTCTGGATCGGGGACGGTATCGGCAGTCTTTTTTATTATGTGTTTGATCGCGGCTTTGAGTCCTATCGTCTTGCCGCAAAGCTCCACGGTCCCTTTATCGCTTACCGTAATCAGCGGCTTTATATTGAACAGCTTGCCGAGCATTGCCGCGCTCTTTTTCAGCCGTCCGCCCTTGTAAAGATAATCGAGCGTATCCACCGCCGCGTAAAGCACCGTGCGCGAACGCACGTCGTCAAGTATGGCGGCTACTTCTTCCGCGCTTTTATCCGCATTTTTTACCGCCGCGTAAACGAGCAGTTTTTCCATTACCGTCGCGCCGAGCGAATCGTAAATATAAACCCCGTCATATCCGACGTTTTCTTTCGCTATGCGCGCGCAACTGACCGTACCCGAAAGGGCGGAGGAGAGCAGTATTACGAACAGCTCGTCGCCGTCGGCTTTTGCCTGCGCGAATAATTCTTCGAAATCCGAAATATTGATTTGCGACGTGTGCGGATGTACGTCGCCGTTTACCAACCTGTCGTAAAATTCCTCGGTAGTTATGTCCACGCCGTCGCGGTATTCTTTGTCGCCGAAGATTATGGAAAGGGAGAGTACTTTGACTCCGAGTTCGTTTGCTTCTTCCGCAGTCATGTTCGCCGCGGAGTCCGTTACTATTTTAAGCATTTTTACTTTTCCTTTATTTTTAGTCTTGATTGTCTTTTTGTGCTTTTGCGCTTTCGAGCTTTATCTGCTCGACGTAATGCCTGAATATCTTTTCCGCCTCTTTCAGCTCGTCGTTCTTAAGCCGCTTTTCCAGCATACGCGTAATGAACGCTCCGTAGCTTTCCGTCGCGTGGTAATAATCGAGAAATTTTTTTGTAACGCCGAGCCTGAAACTGCGCTTGTCGCTCGTCTGTTCTTTCGTCAGATATCCTTTTTCCATAAGCGACTTTACTTTATACGCCGCATTGGGCGAAGATATGTTGAGATACTCCGCAAACTCCGTTATTGTGGGATTTCCGAGCAGATATACCACTTCCACGCAAAAGAATTCCGTTGCCGAAAGCGAACCTGCTTTTTCTCCGATTACTCCGAATATCTGTTTGTATAATCTCAGCCTGAATTCTCTGTATATTACTTCAAAATCCTGTTCTATCATCTTTTTCGTCCTTGCCCCCGCGTGTGCATTTCTTATTGCCGCGCGTTATCTAAAATAATTTACTTAAAATTCTTTAAATATTATATATAATCGTATGACTTATGTCAAGCAACTATGCCTACTTACGCGAATATTTTTTCGCGTTTCAATTAAGAAAGTTTACGAATAGAATTACCGCGCTAAAATCATCGGCAGTATTTAAAAATCAGTTAAGTGGGGAATGTATATTGACTTTTATGATAAAATAAAGTACAATAAGTATGAATTGTTAAAGAATGGTATTAAGCGCTCAAAGTACAGCGAGATGTAGGGAGGTTAGTATGACAAGTTTTACCGCTGAAAAATTTTCAAAAGAAGCGTGGGCGAAGATGATCGAACAGGTTCAAAAAATTTGTGATGAATATGGTTTAGTAACTCCGCCGGAAGATCTTTTGGATCATGGGCTTGATGAGTTATTTTATAGTGACGGAACTATGATTGACAGCGCAATGAAACTCGAAATTGAAAAAGGGAAAAAATGGGCGTTCGGAGATCGTTCCAAAGAAGTTTTGTGGGCAACGTATGCGGGAGATTAACATATGCAGAAAACCGAAGCACAGAAACGTGCACAGAAAAAATACGACGCAAAAGCAAAACAGCTGATTTTGGAAATATATTAGTCGGAGTTGAAAAAGCGTACTCGTTATAAATTCAATATATGCAAGGTTAATAGGTGGTAAAGAATATTTAAGCACTTTGAAAACGGGTGCTTTATATATTTATGACAGGTTTTATAAAATAAGGTTTGTAAGTTTCTTTTTTGAAGGGGGTTTAAGGGGGAAACTTTTATTCTTTGTCAAAAGAAAAAAGTTTCCCCCTTAAAAACACATTCAAACAAAACAAAAAAAATCGGGCGTCCGTAAGGGACGTCCGATTTTTAACGGAAGATAATATTTCAGTTGTTAGCTTTGGACTCTTCGGCTTTAATCTTATAGGTTTCGAGTCTGACTTTTGCGTCATTCTCCGCCTTTTCGAAGAGTTTAGCCGCAACCTCGGGTTTGGACGCTTTGAGCGACTTATATCTCGTTTCGCCGAGCAGGAAGTCCTGATAGGACGCCGTAGGCTCTTTGGAATCGAGAGTGAAGCCCGCGTCGGGGTTGTAGCGGTAAAGCTGCCAATAGCCTGCTTCGACCGCTTTCTTCTGCTCGGTCTGACCGAGATCCATTCTGATACCGTGGTTGATACAGGTGGAGTAGCAGATAACGAGCGAAGGTCCGTCGTACTTCTCGGCTTCGGTGAGCGCTTTAAGCAGCTGAGGCTGGCTTGCGCCCATCGCGCACTGTGCGACGTAAACGTAGCCGTAACTCATCGCCATCATGCCGAGATCCTTCTTCTTCGTGCGTTTGCCCGCAGCCGCGAACTTAGCGACGGAACCGGTAGGGGAGGACTTGGAAGCCTGACCGCCGGTGTTGGAATACACTTCGGTGTCGAGAACGAGCACGTTGACGTCTTCGTCCTGAGCGAGCACGTGGTCGAGTCCGCCGTAACCGATATCGTAAGCCCAACCGTCACCGCCGATGATCCAGAAGGATTTCTTGACGATGCAGTCGCTGTCCTGATAAATGGTTTCGAGAACGCTCTTGAGCTCGCCGCTTGCGGCTTTGATAGCCTCGGGCAGAGCGGCTTTGATGGTATCCGCGCACTTACGGGTAATGTCGACGTTCTTCATGTTCGCGCCCCATTCCTCGAAAGCGGCTTTAAGCGTTTCGTTCGCGCCGAGATCGATAGCTTTCTGCATATCGCAAGCGAGCTTGTCGCGGCGTGCCTTGTAAGCAAGGAACATACCGTAACCGAACTGCGCGTTATCCTCGAACAGGGAGTTAGCCCACGCGGGACCTTCGCCCTTGGCGTTCTTGGTGTAAGGGCATACGGGAGCGGAACCGCCGTAAATGGACGAGCAACCCGTAGCGTTTGCGATGATCATGCGATCGCCGAACAACTGAGTGACGAGCTTGACGTAAGGCGTTTCGCCGCAGCCCGCGCATGCGCCCGAGAATTCGAACAGGGGCTGGCTGAACTGGCTGTTCTTGGGATTGGTCGCGGGAACGCTCTTGACGGGAACGGTCTGCGCAAAATCCCAATTGGGTTTTTCGACCTTTGCGGTCTCTTCGAAATCAGCCATTTTAAGCGCTTTTCCGGGAGCGGGGCAGACGTTCGCGCAGGACGAGCAGCCGGTGCAGTCCATAGGCGAGATCTGCATTCTGAACTGCATACCTGCAAAACCGTTTGCATTCTTGGTCTTGAAGTTCTTGGGTGCGTTTTTCAGCTCGTCTTCGGTAGCGAGTACGGGTCTGATAGCCGCATGAGGGCAGACGTACGAGCACTGGTTGCACTGTATGCACTTTGTGATATCCCACACGGGAACGACGGGCGCGGTGCCGCGCTTTTCGTACTTGGTCGTGCCGGTGGGAACGGAACCGTCGTCGCTGACCTTGGAAACGGGCAGCTTGTTGCCTTCCTGAGCGTTGCATACGCTGATGAACTCGCTGTAATACTTGTCCGCTTTCGCGTCCGCGGGGATCTCGGCTTTCGCGCCTACTTTCGTGGTAGCCCACCATTCGGGGATTTCCACTTCGCGGAGCTCGCTTATCGCCATATCGATAGCGTCGCAGTTAGCCTTGACGACTTCGGGACCTTTCTTGCCGTAAGTCTTTTCGACCGCTTTCTTCATATATCCTTCCGCTTCGTCGTAAGGGATTATGTTAGCGATCTTGAAGAACGCCGCTTGAAGAACCATGTTCTGGCTCTTGGGGCTGCCCGCTTTCTGAGCGGTGGCAAGCGCGTCGATAGCGTACATCTTGATGTGTTTCTTCGCGAGCGCGCGTTTCATGGAAACGGGGAGTTCCTTTTCCATTTCCGCGTCCGTCCACTTGCAGTTAAGCAGGAACGTGCCGCCTTCTTTAAGCGAGGAAACCATATCGTACATCGTAACGTAAGCGGGCTTGTGGCAAGCGACGAAATCCGCTTCGTCGATGAGGTATTCGGAGTGAATGGGCTGATCGCCGAATCTGAGGTGAGAGAGGGTGAAGCCACCCGACTTCTTGGAGTCGTATTCGAAATAACCCTGAGCGTATTTGTCTGTGTGGTAGCCGATGATCTAGATGCTGTTATTGTTCGCGCCTACGGTACCGTCGCCGCCGAAGCCGTAGAACTTGCAGCGTACGGTGCCTTTGGGGGAGGCGTTGACGAATTCGGGATATGCGATGCTCGTCTTGGTGACGTCGTCGTCGATACCGACGGTGAAGTGATTCTTGGGCACGCCCTTTTTAAGCTCTTTGTAGATCGCGTTGATCATCGAAGGAGTGAACTCCTTGCTGCCGAGACCGTAACGTCCGCCGACGACTTTGACGTTTCTTACCTTGGCTTCGGTAAGAGCCGCGCATACGTCGAGGTAAAGCGGTTCGCCGAGCGAGCCGGGTTCTTTCGTACGATCGAGTACGGCGATCTTCTTGCAGGAAGCGGGGATAGCGGAAACGAAATCCTTGACGGAGAAAGGACGGAACAGACGGACTTTGATCATACCGACTTTCTCACCCTTAGCCGCAAGGTAATCGATGGTTTCCTGAACGGCTTCCGCGCCGCTGCCCATAAGCACGATCACGCGGTCTGCGTCGGGCGCTCCGTAGTACTGATAAAGTTCATACTTTCTACCCGTGAGCTTGGAAACCGCTTCCATTTTTTCTTTGACGATCTCGGGAACGGCGTTGTAATACTTGTTTACCGCTTCTCTGGTCTGGAAATAGATATCCGGGTTCTGCGCCGTACCTTTCTGAACGGGATGTTCGGGATTGAGCGCGCGGTTCTTGAAATCGCGTATCTCGTCCATATTGACGAGCGATTTCATTTCGTCGTAGTCTATAACGTCTATCTTGCTTACTTCGTGGCTGGTTCTGAAACCGTCGAAGAAATGCAGGAAAGGCACTTTGCATTTAAGCGTGGAAAGGTGCGCGACGAGAGCGAGATCCATGACTTCCTGTACGCTGTTGGAGCAGAGCATTGCGAATCCCGTCTGACGGCACGCCATAACGTCCGAGTGATCGCCGAAGATGTTGAGCGAGCTTGCGGCGAGCGCACGCGCGGAGACGTGGAAGACGCAGGGAAGCAGTTCGCCCGCGATTTTGTACATGTTGGGGATCATAAGGAGCAGACCCTGGGAGGCGGTGTACGTCGTGGTAAGCGCGCCTGCGGAGAGCGATCCGTGAACGGCGCCTGCCGCGCCGCCTTCGGACTCCATTTCCGCTATGCGGAGAGGCTGTCCGAACATGTTGAGCTGACCTTTTGCGGACCACTCATCGGCGACTTCCGCCATAGGGGAAGACGGGGTGATGGGATAGATGGCCGCTACTTCGGAAAAGGCGTAGGCAACGTGAGATGCCGCGGTATTTCCGTCGATAGTCATTTTTTTCATCTGGAATATATCCTCCGTTAATAATAATGTCTGGCTTGCGAGAAGACCGCGTTTATGCTTGGCGCTCGCTTTAACGGGCGACGCCTAAGGTAAATACCCGCGACTTCTACAATCACTGCTAAATATTATATCACCCGCGCGAATAACTGTCAATACTTAATAAGGAAAATCGCAAATATTGAAACGTTTTTCTTGCTTTGTGTTTAAAATGCAAACCTTTTTATGCCGTATGTTTATATATCGCGTGCGCGCCGCGTTAAATAAAAATAAGTTCGCGCGGTTAAAAATAAGTTCGTGCGGTTAAAAATAAGTTCGCGCGGTTTGCGTGAGCTTATTTCGTAGCTTAGTTTCGGAAATTATATATTTCTGCGGGCGCTTTCCGTTTTTACTATCGACGACGTCAGTATTACCGCGAGGACGGCGGCGCAGAGAAAAAGCAAAGGCGGCAGAATGAGAAGAAGCGCGGTCATATCCGCGGGATCGATAAAAGACAGACCCGCTATGATTCCGCAGAGCGCGGCGGCAATCGCTATGCCCGTTATCAGGCGGGCTTTTTCCGTTCCGAACCGATAAGAAACGGGAAGCGAAACGGAGATTGCCACAAGTACGGCGTCCGCGGAAAACGAAAGCGACGCAAGATATGTCGCGGCGTCGAAGCCGCCTTCGTTTATCGCGCATACTCCCGCGGAAGCGAGCGCGGGCAGCAGGAAAGTGCACGCGGCGAATAACGCCTTTTCTGCGGCGACGGAGATCGGGCTTAAACCGCAAGCAAGCGCATATTCCGTCCAGTCGTCTTTTTTATCCGCGCTTATCGTTGCGGTAAGAACCGACAGGGGAATAAGCACGGCAAGTCCGAGAATAAAGGAGTTGTTGCCCGTGAAAAACGCTACGGCTATAAATATTGCGGATACGGAAACGTACCAGAGCGCATATTTTTTCAGCGTGTAAAGATCTTTGAGAAAGAGTCCGCTCATTGCTTTTCACCCCTGATAAAGAAATTCATTATGTCGTCAAGCCCGGCGTATTCGCCGTTTTCGCCCGCTTTGTCCGCGGGAACAAGCGCGTCTATGCCGTACGAACGCCGTATTATTCTCACGGCATTTTTTCTTTCGGTCTCGTCCGCGCCGCGTACCGTCGCGTAACGGCAGAGCAGGTCGTCTTTGTTTTCGTCCAGCAAAATTTTTCCTTTGTGCATAAACACGATGCGGTCGCACAGCTTTTCGAGATCGCTCGTGATGTGCGAAGATATGAGTATGGAATGCGTTTCGTCCTGCATGAAATCGTAAAGCACGCCGAGTATGTCGTCGCGCGCCACGGGGTCGAGTCCGCTCGTCGGTTCGTCGAGCAAGAGTGTGTCCGCACCGTGCGACAGTGCCGCCGCAAGCGCGCACTTTGCTTTCATGCCCGTGGAAAGTTCTCCGATACGCTCTTTGTTCGGCAGACCGAATTTGCCGACGAACTCCGCGAACGTGTCCGGTTCCCAT
>CALWBH010000091.1 GCA_944376015.1 uncultured Clostridia bacterium | reverse complement strand
TGCGCAATATTAAACTTCGGGCAAACGACCCTTGATTCCCTTGCGAGCGGTGAGTGAGCAAGGGCGAAGGGTTCGGGAAACGGTGCAGAGCATATCTTTCGATATGCAAACACTGTTTCCCGAACTGTCAGGCGGGCGAGCTAACGCACAGCGTTAGCGTGGTCTGCCGACGAAATACAAACGCGCCCGAAAGCCGTCGGCTTTCAAGGGCGCCGTTTGTATGAGACGGTGCGTGAGCCCCGCACGCCGAATAAATCCTTTGGCGTTCGCGCTTATATGAGCGCGCTCTCTTGTTATATTTCCCGCTCGCTTCGCCCCGCGCGAAATATAACAATCGGCGCGAAACTTGTTTAGCGGTGCGCAACCAAAAAAGGGGTTTTTCGAGAAAATTTTACGCTATGCTTTACTCGGCGGCTTTGAGCATTTCGCAGTAATAACCGCCGAGGGCTACGAGTTCGTCATGCGTGCCTTTTTCGATTATATGTCCTTTATCCATGACGACTATGAGATCGCTGTCGCGTATCGTGGAAAGACGGTGGGCTACGATAAAACTCGTTTTTCCGCCGAGAAGCTCTGCAAACGCGCTTTGCACGGCGCGTTCGGTCAGTCCGTCGACGGAAGCCGTCGCTTCGTCGAGTATAAGCATTTCGGGAGAAGTGAGAAACACTCGCGCAATGGCTATGAGCTGTTTTTGCCCTTCGCTGAGTTCTTCGCCGTCGCCGGATATGATCGTGTCGTAGCCCTTTTCGAGAGTGGATACGAATTTGTCGAGATGTGCGGCGGCTGCGGCGCGCGCTATTTCTTCGTCGGTGGCGTCGGGCTTGCCGTAGGCAATGTTTTCTCTTATGGTGCCGCCGAACAGCCAGGTGTCCTGCAATACCATTCCGAACGCGCGGCGCACGCTTACGCGTGAGAATTCGTCCACGTCGGTATCGTCGAAAGTGAGTTTACCGCCCGTAATGTCGTAAAAACGCATGATAAGATTGATTACTGTCGTTTTGCCGCTGCCCGTAGTGCCTACGAGCGCGATTTTTTGTCCTTGACGAGCGGCGAAAGTTATGTCTTCCATGAAAGGTTTATCGGTATACGAGAACGCCACTCGGTCGAATTCGATATCTCCGACAGGGCTTTTTACGGTGAGCGCGCCGCCTTTATCTTCGTCTTTACCGTCGATGAGCTCGAAAATTTTTCTGCCTGCGCTCGCCGCGGTCTGAAGCTCTGCGGTGACGCTGGTCATATCGTTGAAAGGCTTTGCGAACTGGTTGGCGTATGACAGGAAAGCCGACAGCTCGCCTATGGTGAGCACCGCGCCTATCGAAACCGCCCAGCCTCCGTTCGCGCTCGCGACTATGAATATTCCGCCTACGATTGCCACGACTGCATATACGACGTTGTTTACGATGCGGCTTACGGGATTGACGCAAGCTCCTGCAAACTGCGACGACAGTCCGCTTTTGAAAAGCTCCTTGTTGATTTCCGCGAACGATTTTTCGCTGTCGGATACTTTGCCGTAAGCGCGGAGTACGCGCGTGCCCGAAAGATATTCTTCGCTCATACCGCTCATCCGAGCCATGTTTTCGCTTTGCACCTTGAAAGTAGTGCGGTTGCGTTTGGCTATTTTTGCCGAAATGAGCGCGCTTACGGGGGTCAGACATACTACGACCGTAGCTACCGCCCAGTTAAGCGTGAACATACATACGAGCGTGGCGATAAGCGTTACCGCGCCCGCGGAAAGCTGCATTATACCTTGATACAGTCCGTCCGAAAGATTTTCTCCGAAAGCGGACATACGCGTCATAAGATCCCCGCGACTGTGCTTTTCTATGCGCGCGAGCGGAAGAGTGAGCAGTTTGCCGAACAGTTCTTTACGAATATCTCTTATCGTGGAAAAAGCGAGCTTGTTGAGCAAAAGGTTGCCGCTCCATACGGCGGCTCCGCTCGCGGCTATAAATGCGGCAATACCCACGCAGTACCGTCCTATCATGGTCACGTCGGTATTTCCGGGAACGGCGTAATCTATCGCTCTGCCCGTGAGAATAGGCGCGATAAGCGACAGCGCCGTACCGCATATAACGAGAAAGAGTCCCGAAAACAACATTGCCTTATGGCGCAAAGCGTACGAGAGAATTCGGCGCAGTACGGATGACGTGCCGCGGTTTTTCTTTTTGTTTTCGCCCGAGCCGCGCGCTTCCGCGGCGTTGCGGTCGGAGACGTTGATGTTAAGGCGTTTATTCATTTTTTCCGTTCAGTCTCCTGTAAAGTCCGCAATTTTCGAGCAGGGAAGCGTGCGTTCCGAATCCGACCGCCCGCCCGCCGTCGAGCACGAGTATTTTGTCGCAGCGTCTTATCGTTCCTATGCGTTGCGATATATTTATGACCGCTTTGTCGCGGCTGCGTGCGCGCACGTTTTTCATTACGTTCGCTTCGGTGACATAGTCGAGCGCGCTCGCGGCGTCGTCGAGCACGAGCACGGGCGCGTTTCTGAGCAGAGCGCGAGCAAGGCAAAGCCGCTGTCTTTCGCCGCCCGAAAACTAACTGCCATTCCGATCGACCACCGTACCCAATCCCTCTTTTGCCGAAACGAATTCCCACGCCCGGACGCCTTTGAGCGCGTGTTCCATTTCTTCATCCGACCGCTC
>CALWBH010000090.1 GCA_944376015.1 uncultured Clostridia bacterium | reverse complement strand
CCCGAGATAGTTGGCGGTAGCGTTGCGCAACATCGACGGATCCTTGTAATCGGCAAGGAGCACCCAGCTTTTGCACTCCGCGCCGCCGTTCATTCCGAGGAATCCCCGCTTTTTCGTGAATTTTATGCGGTAAGGCTTCTTAGGGTACTTCGCGGTGTAATTGCCGCGCACTTTTACTTCCGCCGTAACGTCGGTAAACGCGTATTCCGCGTCGCAGTTATCCAAAGATACGGTGGAAGCTTTGTATTCGGAATTAAGCCTGTCGCCCGTAATTTCACTGCCATCCAGCGTGTTTATGTATATCATGGGAAGCGATTCGGCATACACGGGAGAATACGGCTGAAAAACAGGTTCTTCGGGAACTGCGGGCGGTTCGGAATCGGACTGCCCGGGATTATTCGGAACAGATAAACCGCCGCATCCCGCGCAGAATACCGCGACAAGTATTAATGTAAAAAACAAACATAAAAACTTTTTCATCGTCAACCACCCGACACGAAAAACTTTCTTCACCCATTGAATGATACCACAACCGAATGCGGATTTCAATATGCGTTTACAAACAATATCGTATTTGCAATGTATCTGCCATCAAAAACAGGTTACCGCCGCAAGCAGGATAATTTTTACAATATTTACTAACATATAAAATCAGATCAAAAACAAATACCCTTTCCGCCGAAACAAATCGTACGGAAAGGGTATTTTTCGCAATACTCGAAATTTATCGGCAGTTCGACCTGCGGGCTTATGGGAGCACTACGTATCGGTTAAGAAAAGACGTTTCGCCGCGCTTCACTCTTCCACGTTCCAAGACAGTTCGCCTATACTCATAAAGCCGATATAGTCAAGGTTGACGAATTGCGCGCTCGTCTCGTTGGCAACGGAAAAGACGTTGTTGCCCGCTTTAAGGTTCACCACGGTTATTTCGTAGTTTTCCCAATTAGTCCAATTTACGCCGCTGTCTATCCTTGAAAACACGATTCCTTCATCGCTTACCGAAGCGCCGTTAAGCGTCATTTTCACGTTCGAGAGCGGTATATCCATATCGTTCCTGCGTCCGACGCGCATAATCAGCAAGGCTTCGCAATCTCTGTCGGAATAAACGTTAAACGTCGCGCTCCACACTCTGTTTTCCAACTGTCCGAGATATGCGTTATTGCTGGCGCCTACCGTGGAATCGTTATACAGCATAGTTCCAGTTCGCGTCGAGCGTTCCGCTTCGAATACATAGGTTTGCGCGTCTTCCGGATAATTTCGCGTTACGAAACTCAACGTGCTGTTGCCTATTTTATACTGCCAGGTAACGCTGCCGAAAGACGTGTCGGAACCGGGTATCGGCTTAGTGTAACCGTTTTCTTCGCTTATCACGGGGAGAGTTTGCGTTACCGAATTATTGCACGTATCGCAATAGGATTTCGCCTCGCCTTCCGTTTCCAGAGTAGGTTCGGTCACAACCGTCCAATCACTGTACGTATGTCCAACGCCCACCTCTTTCGTCCATTGAAGCTCCGCCGCGGTAAACAAGGATATATAATCGAAATTAAGTCCGTTACCGTTGGCGTTTCCGAGTCCTTCGCGTTTTTCGATCACGATCTCGTTGTTACCTTCCCGCAACGTCACTACGGTTATATTCATTTCATACCAATCCCAGTATTTTACACCCGTGAAAACGGGGAATACGACGTCGTCCGCTATTTCTACTTCGGTTCCGTTGACTGTAAGTTTGAACACGCGCGACATATTCATTTCCCATTCTCTCAGTCCCATGCAAGCGCCGAGCATTGCGGAAGTGGCTTCGGAAGAAGTGATATTGAATACGGCTTTGAACGTGTCGGCGTTTTTAACGTTATACACGAACTCCCCGCCGCTCGGATAATTCGTACCCGCTTCGCCCCTGCCTTCCGTACCTGTCACGGCGGTGTTCGAAGTTATTTCGGAACACTCCGCTTCAAACCTGTACGCCTTGGAGCCTTCGGGATAATTTACCGTATTGAAAGTAAACGTTTTTTCATGAACGGTCACTGTCCACGTTTTGACGCCGTAGCCGTCGTCATCGATCAGAGTATATCCGTTTTCTGCCGATATGGCGGGGAGCGTTTCCGTCATAAGCTCGCGGCAGGTCTGACAACGCGTCACTATTTTGCCTGCCGATTCGAGAGTAGGTTCAACGGACACCGTCCATTCGCCGAGAGTATGACCGATCCCGACTTCTTTCGTCCACTGCAACGTCGTTTCGCTCAGAATGTAAATGTAATCGAAGTTTAGTCCGTTGCCTGTTCCGTCTCCGAGCCCTTCGCGCTTTTCGATTATTATCTCGTTATCGCCTTCGTTAAGCGGTATGACCGTTAAATCTTTTTCCGTCCAGTCCCAATATCTCAGACTTGTGTCGGCGGTGGATTCGGGGAATATCACGTCGTCCGCTATTTCGACTTCGACGCCGTTAACGGTGAGTTTGAACACGCGCGACATACTCATTTCCCAATCCCGAAGTCCCATACATGCGCCGAGTATCGCGGACGTGTTTTCGGACGAAGTGATATCGAATACCGCTTTGAAAGTATTTGCATTCTTTATGCCGGATATAAATTCTCCCCCGCTCGGATAATTCGTCGCGGCTTCTCCCTTGTCTTCGGTACCCGTTTTAGCAACGTCCGACTCCATTTCCGAGCACTCCGCTTCGAATCTGTAATAATTTCTTTCGGGTTCGGGAACGGGCTGCACAGGCACAGTAGCCGGAGTGCGCGTAAGTCTTATGGGCAGGAATATCGCAAGAAATACTATCACGCCGACGAGAACGAGCGATACTGCCGTAGTGACGATACGTTTCGCGTGCCAGGGCTGACCTATACACAGAACGTTTTTGACCGTACCACCGAAACCGCGGCCGGGCTTTTGCTCGGAGGAATATGCGCGCGCTTTCAACGCTTTCTTTTCGTATTTGCGTTTTACGCGATCGATTTGTCTTCCTTCTACTTTTGCCGCTATCTTTCCGTGGAATACGAAGGTCATTACGGTAATCAGAAGCATGGCTCCCGCAATGCACCCGACGCCTATCTGAATACCGGTGATAAGGTTTTGCCACCATTCTCTGACTTCATATATCCTGGTATTCGTATTATAACCGTTCATGGCGTTGCTGTTGACAACCACATACAATATTCTGTGTACCGATTCGCGCACAGCCTGCGCTAAAGTAGCGTTCGTTTTCGCCGCGTCGTATTTGGTAACTCCGACGCTGTTGGAAAGGAAACAATCGTTACCCGCCATAAGGCTTGTCGGTACGTCCATGTAATTCTGATATGGCGAATCGCTGACTATAAAGCCTTCGAATCCCCATTCTTTTCTGAGAACGTCGGTACATATACCCTTATGACATCCCGTCCATTTCGTACCGAGACGGTTGAACGCGCTCATCATTCCCGTACAATCGCCTTCGGTCACCGCAAGTTCGTAAGCGTACAGGTATATCTCGCGTATCGTTTGTTCGTTCGCCCAAATGGATACGCCGTGACGGTAGCTCTCCTGGTCGTTAAGCGCGAAATGTTTCATATTGACATAGCAACCTTTGGACTGCGTACCTATAACGCGCCACTTGCTTATCTGGGCGCTGAGAAAGCCGTCTTCGGAATGGTATTCCCAATTTCGGCTGCTGTACGCCGTTCTGTGCGTATTCGCGCCGGGCGCATAAATACC
>CALWBH010000089.1 GCA_944376015.1 uncultured Clostridia bacterium | reverse complement strand
ATTATAACCTAAAAGAACAGCTGCGGCTGTTCTTTTGTGTTGGCGTAATTGTTTTTACTGTTGCTTGATTTTTTAGTGTTGAACAAACAGATAAATGGAAATTTATAAATACCTTTTGAGTTCGTCGATGTTGGATTGTTCGGCGCAGAGCAGACGGTAGGCGAGATTTACCGCGTCGGAATCGGCGTTGCCGTTAAGACGTATCTGGCGCAGGCAGGAGATGACCCCGCGTATCGAGCCGATCATTACCATTTCGGCTATATGAGACGGCGATTTGTCGGCTATTGACTGAACCGTGAGCATTGCGTTTGCCGCGGTGCGGGCAAATACGCTGACGTTTTCGCCTTCTTCGCCGAGCGCGCGGAGTTTATTTCCCGCCGCGTCGAAGATACGCGAATATTCGGTGAGCTGTTTGGTTATGACTTCCGACATTTCTCTGTTTGCGTTTTCGAGTATATCCGACATTTTTTTAAGAGTGACGGTACCCATTTCCGCGTTTTTTCTGATGAATTCGAATAATTCTTTCGTGCTTTCTTTGCTTTTTTTTTTTGATGTTACGTCGGCCACCGAGATCTACTCTCTTTCCCTCCACGAAACTCTTCCGATCAATTGCGTTTGCCGCGTTTGTCGTCGGAAAAAAGGGGTTGACAAAGCGCGCGGCATATTTTATACTTTGCGTATGATCAAACTAATAGCTACCGATCTTGACGGCACGTTGTTAAGTCACGACAAAAGTTTACCCGACGGGTTTTCGGACGTCGCGGGAGAGCTTTTACGTCGCGATATCGTATTCGTGGCGGCGAGCGGCAGGCAGTACGACAACATTTACGAAACGCTTGCGCCCGTGTCGGACAGATGTTACATAATAAGCGAAAACGGCGCGATAAACGGTTATGCGGACAAAGTGACGGAAACGCGGTTAATGAGCGCGGAAACGATAGCGGCGACGCTCGATTTTGCCGACCGTACTCCGTGCGTTCATGCGGTGTGTTGCTGCGCGCACGTCGGCGTATATTATGACGAAGATCCGAGATTCGTCGGCGAGATGAGCAGATATTATCTGAAACGTCGGCTTTCGGGAGCGAACGAGGCGCGTAATGCGCCCGCGTGTAAAATAGCGCTGTACTGCGAAGGCAATGCCGAGCATATAGCGCGGATTATCCCGAAGTTCGAAGGCGCGACGAGCGTGGTCTCCGGCGTAGACTGGGTGGACGTGGCGAACGTCGGCGTGACCAAGGGTTCCGCGCTTGCCGAAATTTTGAAAAAAACCGGAATACGTCCCGAAGAATGTCTGGCGTTCGGCGATCAGTTCAACGATCGCGAAATGCTGGATATCTGCGGTACGGCGTTTGTGACGGCGAACGCTTCCGAAGGAATGCGCGGACTTTTCCCGGTTATCGGCGATTGCGGCGACGGCGCCGTGCTCGGTAAGATAAAGGAACTGTGTCTGTAAAGCGGAACTTTTGAAGCTTTAACGGAAAAGGCGGGGACGAAAACATCGGCGACGAGCCAACAGGCAATGCGCAAAGCCTGCCACAATATCCTTTATACCGTAGCGAACGCAAGCATAGTCTCCAACGAGGTGAGCGCTACGTGGGTAGTGTGGGTAGTGGTGTGCGATTGCGTGATCGCAGCGCTTCTTGTCTTGTGGATTATACTTACCGTCAGAAAATATCGCAGAAAAGATAAGTAACGTTACGGTATCTTTTCGGCGGTACCGTCACGGTTTACCTTAAACGCGGAGCGAAATGATTTCGCTCCGCGTTTAAAATCAAAAGCTTGTCTTTCGGCGCGACTGAATAATTCCAATATAAAGCGCGTCCGATCGGCGATTGATTTTATGCGTTTGAAAAACGTTTTATTTTGTGCTTAGCGTAGGATTCCGAATACCTTTAATCCGCTTGCCGCGTAATTTCTAATGCTAATTTAATTTATTCCTAATGGTTTTTACAAAAAATATGTGATAGAATTGTGACGAACGAAAAAGAGAAAAAATTAACGTACGAAGCCGAAAAAATTCCGTTCGCAATAGAATTGATGCAATTTGTGTAAGAAAATATACCATTCATGCCAAAAATATTGACTTTTTGCGTTGAGCGGTTATAATTGCATGTGTAAAGACCGACAAGTCTTTAAAAAAATCTTCATATGTTTGCAGGCAACCACCACCATCCACCACTGCAGACATTTTCTCCTAAAAACGGGGAAAGACGGCAATTGCCGTCTTTTTCCGTTTTTTATGGTTTTTTCGGCTTCGACGCAGATAAACCGCCGCTTAAAACGGTGAAATTAAAATTTCAAGACAATATATCGCGGTAATGTCTGCGGGACGTGTGATGTCGCCGAAATGCTTACGGAGCGGGAGATGCGAGAGAAGAGCTGCGAAAAACGGATTAAACGGACTTTGTATGAGCGAAATAAGTCGTTTGTCTTCGTGTCTGGGCGAGACGGGTTATGAAAATTCGGTAAGAACGTAATCGCCGCGAGTCACCGCAGTATAATCGTATCCGCATTCCCAAGCCGTATATACGGTTGCGGAAGTTTGGACGTAGCAGGCTTTTGCGCGAACGATATCCGCGGCTGCCGCGGCCGTTTCGTCGGCGAACCCGTTCGTGACGTAAAAGGTTTTGCCGCCGTTTCTGAACAGCCAGCCGCACGGACTTCCCGACGAGTAAGCCACGTCGAACACCGTTTCCGCGTCCGCGGCGGCAGTCGCGTTTAGCCCCGCGTCGGTCAGGCGCTTATAGCCTTCCGTATCCGTAAGGAGCGGGAACACCGCTTCGGTCACGTTATAACTTCGGGCGAATTCGATAATGCCTTCCGCGCTTTCTTGCGTCAGAGACTGTTCGCAAACGATAAAGGTGTCGCAGAGCAGTCTGCTTCGCGATATCGCGTTTACTACGCGAGACCCAACCGAGAAGTCGGCGATCAGATATGCGACGTCGCCGTGTATTATCACCGTTGCCGTTGCGCCGCCGCCTATTACGATCATGCCTTTATCCGTGCGTACGGAATTTTCGCAGGTCACCGCGAGTATCAGAGCAAGCGCGATAAAAGCGGCGGTCTTTATCCATCGTCGCACCCGCATTACGAAACGGCTTGCGAAGAAAGACGCGGGGAGTACGGCGACCGCTCCTACCGAATATCTGACCGTTATCGCGGCAAACGGCAATGCGGAAACAGCCGCGCCGAGCGCGGTTATCGCCCATAAAACGGCGGACGGAAGCAGTATGAGCGGAGCGAACGGCGGAATGAAAGTAAAGGGCAGTATTGCGAGCATAAACGTATATGCCGCTCCGAGTACGGGCATCAGCAGTGCGTTAACTATTACCGAATAAATATAGACTTTTGAAAAGAACACCGCGGTAAGCGGAATTATCGCAATTTGCACGGCGAGCGAAGCGGATAGCCCCTTGGCGATAAACTTCGGCATGCCGGTTTTCGAAAGCAATCCGAATATCGGTCTTGAAAAGGTTATCAGACCGTAAACCGAGCCCATGCTCATTAAAAATCCGCATTCGAAAAGATAAAAAGGGGATATGGTCAGGCAGACTACGCCTGCGGCGCAAAGACAGTTCAATCCGTCGCGCAGACCGAAAAACCTCGCCCAAAGCGCAATGACGCACATCACGAACGCGCGTATCGCGGAAGGACTGCCGCCGGTAAACACGGTATACAGCAGCAGAGCCGCGGTAACGATTGCGGCGCGCACCGCAGGCGGCACGCGAAGCTTGGAAAGCAGATACGCGCAAAGCATCGCTACGAGCCCGATGTGCAGACCGCTTACGGCAAGGATATGCCCTATGCCTGCGCTTGAAAACGCGTCGGTTATCTCGTCGGACAGCATGTATCTGTCTCCGGCTATCATGCCGAACGCTATTTCGCCCGTTTGTCCGCTCATGTTTTCCGTCAGTTTGTCGCGCAGGGCAAGGCGCAGTTTTTCGAGCGTACGCGGGTCTCCGTCGCGCACGGAATTTACGTCCGAGCCTTGGGCGTAAGCGTAATAACGTATATCGCTGCGTACGGACGAAGCGTTTACTCCGTCGTCTATCAGCTCGTTTATACTGATCTCCGAGCGCCATTCCACGACGTCGCCGCAGTCGGGATAAAAATATTTGTCCGTTATTTGCTCGACCGTAAGCGACAGCCTTCCGTCTATTTTTTCGCCGTTTGCCGTAAGCTCGTCGAGAGTCGCGGTATACGCTCCATCGGAAAAAGAGTAATGTTCGGTGACTCTGCCGCTAAGCACGTACGAAACGGACTCGGAAAGCTCGTATCTGTAAAGAGCGGTATGCATGAACGCGAAAACCGCCAGGGCGCAGAGCGAGACGGCGACGGCATACACCGTGACTTTGAAAAAATCACGGAGCATCGCCGCGCGTACGGCGAGCGCTACGGTCGCGGCGAAAAGCAGTATCAGCAGTGCCAGACCGAGCGGGAACACGTAAAAGGCGACAAGCGAAAAGAGTATAGTCGTCGCAATCAGAACGAATATACATAGAAACGGTCTGAAATTAATCAGGCGTGCGCCTTTTGTCATCGGTAGATCCACAAGCGCTGCGCGATTACAGTCGCGGTCATGATTTTACTTTCCGAGTATTTTTACCGTTTTGATTACGACGGGCGTTACGGGAACGTCGTCGTACCAGCCTATCGAGCATGTCTTTACGTTGCTTATGTCGATTGCGGTGGCAAGCGACGTTTCGTCCGTTACTTTTCCGAACGCGGCATACTGTCCGTCGAGGTGCGGACAATCGGCTACGCATACGAAAAATTGCGACGACGCGCTGTCGGGTACGGCGGTTCGCGCCATGGAAAGTACGCCTGCTTTATGCGAAAGCGTGTTTTTGTGTCCGTTCGCGGTGAATTCTCCGTGCACGGTACGCGGCGCTTTTTTCTGCCTGAGCGTACCGTCGGCGTATGTCATTCCGCCGCCTTGGATCATAAAATCGGGTATGACTCTGTGCATGCACAGTCCGTCGTAAAATCCGCTTTCGGCAAGGTCGACAAAGTTGTCTACCGTTTCCGGCGCTATTTCCGGATAAAGCACTACGTCGAGCTTTCTTCCGTCGGTAAATTCTATCGTCGCATGGATTTCGTTCATTGTTTATCTCCGTATTCGATATATTTGTTTTATTTTAACACGACGTCATACGTCTGTCAAGACCGAAAGCGGAGTATCCGTTATTTGTTTGACAGTGAGCGCCGAATATGTTAATATAAACGTATTATGAAAAAGAAGCTTTTTATATTCGCGCTTGTCGCCGTGCTCGGCGTATTTTCCGCGGCAATGTTCACTGCCTGCGGCGAAGAATCGAGCGCGCCCGCACAATACAGCTATTATACTTTTATTTACGACGAAGCTTTGGACGGACTTATACTCGACGTGACGTATTCGGGTAAACTGCCTTCGGGAGAGCTTACTTTGCCCGAATCGAGCTACTATTACAAGGATCTCGCGACGGACAAAGAAGACGTTTTGCACGAAAAAGCTTTGAAGGTAGTGGCAGTTGCGGCAGGCGCTTTCGAAGGATGCCATAATATCACGGGCGTCACTTTCTCTTCGGGCATAAAACAGATAGGCGAAGGCGCGTTCAAAAATTGCACGGAGCTCGTTAGCGTCGGTATGACGTCGGCGATTTCCGTTATTCCCGCAGACGCTTTCAACGGTTGCTCGTCGCTCAAATCGATAAGCGGCGGAAAACTGACGGAGATCGGCGCGCGCGCTTTCCGCAACTGCATGAAGCTTACGTCGTTCGGATTCGATCTCTCGACGATAGAAAAAGTGGGCGACGAAGCGTTCTCCTATTGCATAGGAATCAAAAGTATAGACGTCAGTAACGCCGATGAAAGTAATGTTTCGGATACGGCGTTTACGGGTTGGCGCGAAGAACAGGAGATAAAGAGATAAAAAACGCGTCCGCGCTTTTAACAGGCGGGGACGTTTTTTATATCGTCAAGCGGAAATAAATTTTCGCTTATAGCGATAAAATATATTGTGCGAGCAAAATCGCGGAGAAAAATATGAAAGTGAATTCCAAAAATCAGACGCTCGAAGAATTTCTCGCGGCTTATAATCCCGACAAATACCGCAAACCGGGCGTAACCGCCGATTGCGTTATTTTCTGCCGCGACAGCGTACTCATGGTTCGCCGCGGGAATCACCCTTATATAGACGAGCTTGCTTTCCCGGGCGGGTTCGCGGAAGCCGGCGAAGCTACGGAATACACCGCCGCGCGTGAACTCGAAGAAGAAACGGGCGCGAAAGGCGTGCCGCTCAGACAGTTTTACACCGCGTCGTCGCCGGGCAGAGATCCGCGCGACTGGACGGTATCCGTTTGTTATACCGCCGAGCTCGACGAGTTTCCCGACGTGAAAGGCGCCGACGACGCCGCAAGCGCGGATTGGTATAAATATACCGTATCGGTTGAAGGAGATATAACTTCGATTTCGCTGTCGGGCGACGACGGTACCGTTACCGTCCGCGTACAGGTCAAGCGGGACGCTTTCGGCAAGGTGGACGTAAACGAGAGCGTCAAACTTGACGAAGGCATTGCATTCGACCATGCGAAGATTTTGCTTCGCGCGATAGAAGAAAGAAAATCGGCGAAATGATCGCCGCATTACGCGCCGTTCGGAATAACATTCTGCTGCAAGCCGTTTACGCGTGAAAACTATTTCGAAAAGGAATGGAATTTCTCTAACGACGGTAATATTTAAAAAAATGAAATACCGATTGAACAATCTGTCGGGTATGTTTAAACGAAGCTATCGAGCTTCGTTTTTCTTTTTTGGAAACGGCTACGATGATTTCGTAAAGTTATGTCGATTTTTCAACCTAACACAATAAAAATACAAATAGAACAGAATTGCAATATGAAAATGGAAGAATTACAATTCCTTATACGGGGGAGGGGTATGATATTATAAATATATATTTTTGTATTTTCGTATGCGGTATGATTTTCATCGCCGTATGCGAAAAAATAATATAAGGAGATTGGAATGATGAAAAAAATCGGAAAAACTCTGTTCATCTGTCTTCTTGTCGCAATGATGACTTTTTTTGCATTTGCTTGCGGCAAACAAGAACAGGAAATTCCGGAGTCAGGCGGCAGTAAAGTTAGCATCAACGACGCCTATGACTGGAACGAAGACGGTACGGGTTCCACAAGACCCGATCTCGGAGGAGATTACGAACCTACGTTACCGTCTACCAAAGCTGTGCTTACGATAGCCGAGGGATCGTCCGTGAGATTTACAGGCGGTGCAACCACCATCACTCTCGAGATCGGTGCATATCTCACCGCGAAAGACTTTGACAGCTCGACTTTGGGCGGTCATAGCGTTGGCGGAGTGGCAATAATGGGAGAAGGAGATGTGATATCGGCTTTGATAGACATCGACGAATTCGCTCCCATGGAAAATTTGACAATCATCCCTTACCGGGCTGCCGAGCATGGCGAATATTATACCTTCGGTTCGCAAAGTCTGCCCGATTATTATTATGACGGAGAAGGAAACGATTTGTCGAAAAATCAGTCTTATGCACTCGATACGAGTTATGCGCTTATCGAAGGATATCCCGGAAAACGTATCGAAACCGGAGCTACTTTTACGCAAAATAGCTATTTCAGAGCGGTTACAGTGTGCGAAAGGGAACTAGGGCAGAGTTACAAGTACAGTTATAGATTCGCTAATTTCGGGGAAAATGAAATTTCTTTTGTAGTCCATCAGATGTCTACGGGACATGCTTGGAGCAACAATCAAACCAATGTAGCTTCGGAAACGATAACTCTTGCCGGAGGCGAGACAGAGTTGGTATCTTTGGAAGTGGAATGCGATAAAAACGATTCCAATACGCTTACTCTGATAAGGTTGACCGAAGAAACCGTAGGGTTGTCTCTCGGTGTAAGTATGGAAGTGGAAAACGTAACTCCGAGCGAGCCCGCTAAGATAACTCTCGATCTTCCCGAAGGTTTTATCGTAAACGGTTATGTTACGGATGTACGCACTAACGATAAGCTCGTGCTTCCCACCGCGGCGCAGATAACCAACAATACCGGTTGTCCGTTGCTTTATTGGGCTTATGCCGACGGTACGAAAGCGGTTGAGGGAACACGCATACAGGGAAATATAACGCTTAAGCCCGTTCTCGGAGAAGTTACGGAAGTCACGCTTTCTCTGCCGAATGGATTTACCGTAAAAGATTATGAAAGCACTCAAACGGTAGGTAATAAGCTATTGATTCCCGATTCCGAACAGATAACGAACAATACGTCGTACGGTAATTTTGCCGGCTGGTACGATACCGCGACCGGAACGCGTGTGGACGGCAATACTCTCGTAACGAAAAATCTTGAGATAGCTCCTTATTGGCAGACGTTTGAAGATTATGATTATCTGACGATAGGAAGCGGTTCAAACTACGGATATAATTTCGATGAGGTGCCCGGCGAACTGATTCAGCATTTGTTGGAGGAAGAGTCGTCTTCCGCGTCTTATTTCGGTCCTACAAATAGCGTTGCCTCTACCGTAATAGTTAAAGGTTCGGACGGATATGCCGCTCCGGGCATATCCCTTAAAGATACGGCGCCCGTTTATGCCGGTTCCGCAATACGCTTTGATTCAAAGTATAAAGTTTCGGATAATACGGTTGCAGAATTGGTTTATAGCGTTGAAAATAAAGGAAGCACGCAGATTAAGCTCAGCGTATATCAGATCAGTGGAAGCAGTGAGTATAGAACTGAGGGAAATTATTATGCTTACGAATCGAGATATCGCGTAGAGTTTAATCTCCGACCGGGTGAGAGCGCTACCGAAATCGGTCAGTATTTGCTCGGCGGAAACAGTAACGTTCTTACTTATATCGTATTTGAACAGGATGTTTCGTCTTTTGATATAGGCTTAGCGGCGTCGGTTAAAATCATTGAAGGCGCGACGGATGTTTCCGAAAAATATAAAAATCAGCCTGCTATCGATAATAACATAAAAATCGCCTTTGATTCTGCTGCGAATAAAGGAGTTACGGTAAGCGACGAATATTTGACTCAGAGAGTCGGACACTTTGTGGTAGCACCGGCAGAAGGTCAGTATGTAATTCCGGAAGGTGAAATATTGCGCGGATGGCAACTTATTGTAAACGAGGTTGCTTATAATCTTACAGATAAAATAAGTGGTTACACCAATTTAAGAATGCCGTCTTCGGGAGCGACGCTTAAAGCGATTCTTGCGGAGGACTTGAAAGTTACCGTACAGTCTTATGACGGTATCGAATATACATGCAAAACCGATTATAAATCGGGTCAGACGATAGAACTCCCGACGGTGACTTCAAATACAACCGGAAAAGATCTTGTCGGCTGGTTCGATGTGGAAACGCAGACCGAAGTTACGGCAACTACCGTTATAGAAAAAGATATGACTATAGCTCCTTATTTCGTAGAAGCGGGCAAAAAATTGCTTTTCCCTTGCAAAGGGTCTGATCACGGAACGATACCCGATTACTATGGATATTATGATGAAGGAAACGAATACCACGATTATACCGATCAAGACGGAAAACTAATCGAGACGGATACGATATTCTCTACCGCTACGGATTTTACCGGAAACACGAGAAGCGTGGTAATTTCGTCGCAGACTACATTTAAAGCAAACGATGCTTTCCGTTTTAAAACAGCACCCGCTATTCCTCTTGAAGGCTCTGAATTTACCATAAATTATAAGTTTGTAAATCTTTCGGATTCCCAAATAAGTTTCGATCTTTATCAGATAAATAGTAAACAGCTTATTACCGGAAACACTGCGGTGAAAGCGGGAACCGTCACCATCAAGGGGAATGGAAGTGCCGAAATTTCTGTGGAAATAACTTTTAAAAATAGTAATCTGCTTACTATGGTCGTTTTTAACGATACGGCGGAAGGGCTTTCCCTTAAAGTGGAAATGACTCAGACGGCAAATTAAGGAGATATGAAATGGAAAAATTCATTGATTTTATAGATAATTTTTTTGCTACCAGACGAATTACGTATTACATTATGTTGGGAATATCGGTGGCAGCTATAATAATATGCATTGCCAGCGCAGCAATTTTGAGCTTTGCGGGGATTGCGTTTTTAGGCGCAATATTAACGCCTTTGGGATTGATCGCTTTTGTCGGGTTATCTCTGTTGGGGTTTGATAGAATAGGCGCGACGATATCCGCACTCTGTACTTTCGGATCGTTCGTGGGGCTAATATGCGGGTTGTTCGAACATTTTCTCGGCGAAATACAAAACCAGGCTATGAGCGGTTTTGACATACTTTCAATAAAAGGTTTTATTGCGTTCGTAGTTTTTTCGGCAATATTGCTCGTGCTTTCCGTTGCTTCCAACGTTTTGGCTTGGTTTAAGCTCAGTAAGGACAAGGTTAACACTGAAGCATGCGGTAAGGAAGGAGGAAACGAAAAATGAGTAAAGCGAATAAAGCGTTTAAAATATCCTATCTCATTACGAGAATATTTTTCAATATAATGGCCGTGTTGTTCGGTCTGATACTTATTGTAAGCGTCGTTATGACCAATCCGTCCGTAGAATCATTGCTTACGGAAAACGTTTTCAAAGATAAACCCGAAGACGTTGTGATCTCTACGGGTAAAGAACCGGTAAGATATAAAACCTGGTATTCTTCAATAACAGATATTCTTGACGGTAACGGAGAGATAGCATGGCTTGCGCAGAGCGAAGGTACCGTGCTTCTTCAAAACAAAAATGATTCGTTGCCTCTTTCTGCCGGAGAAAAGGTCAGTCTTTACGGAGTGACGGGTTATGATCCTATGTACTGTCTTGACGGTGCGGGTAACAATAAAATAAACGATCCCGCGGCGTATAACGGAAGAAGCGAGGTGTATCGCAGACAATTTTTCTACGATGAATTCGAAAAAGTCGGATTCGATATGAATGAGAAGCTCGAGCAGTGGTACAACGGCGAAGACGGGAAATACTACCGCCGTCGCGACTATATAGGATTTTGGGGACTGAACAGCGGACTCGGTTATACCGGTAACGCTAACGGAAACATTCCGGCACTTACCGAAGCTTCCTGGGATGAAGTAGATAGCGCCGCCAAAGATTACGAAAATTACGGAAAGAGCACCACGGCAATATATGTTACGGGCAGAATGACGAACGAGATATTGGATCTTAACTCCGAAGGCGCGGGTTATAGCGCGCCGGTAAGCGGCGGAAACAACGACGGTCTTAAATCCAATACCGATTATCTGGCATTTACCGATGAAGAAAAAAATCTTATGCAGGCGCTCGGTCAGAACTATGACAAAGTCATCGTCATATTCAATCAGGCTAACCCTCCTCAGGAGGATATCCCGGCTCTTCTCGAAGAATACGGGATAGAAGCGGCGCTTTGGATAGGCTTTCCCGGTTCCGACGGTATCAAAGCCGTCGCCGAAATACTTGCCGGAAAGATTAATCCTTCGGGTGGACTTTCCGCGGCATGGTATACGGGACGCAACGAAAACCCGTCTACACAGAATTTCGCAATTCCCATCGGCAAAGAAAACGAAACCACAAACGTGATAAATGTCGAAGATATGTATGTCGGCTATCGATATGCGGAAACGCGCTATGAAGACGTTTTGCTCGGCAGTCCCGACTCCGGTGAATATAATTACGGGACCAGCATATCTTATCCTTTCGGGTACGGGCTTTCTTACAGTAACTTTACTTATTCGGAAATGACGCTTACCGCGGATCCGAACCCCGAAAAAAATTATTATACCGGCGGTTTAATGGCGTCCAACAACGCTAACTATACGGGGAATTACGGTAAAGAGCGCCCGCTTGAGGAAAAAAGAGCGACGGGTAGCGATCTTGGAGATTGCGACGATCTTATCCTTAGCGTAAAGGTGACGAACAACGGACCGCTTGCCGGTAAAGAAATAGTGCAGGTTTACCTTAAACAGCCTATAACCGACGAGGATATTGAACACGGCGTTCAGAAACCCGCAGTGCAGTTGGTCGGTTACGGCAAGACGGGAATGCTCGAATCGGGAGCAAACGAAGTCGTACAAGTCAAGATAGACGCCAATAAGTGGTTCGCCGCATACGACAGCCAAAAGTCGTTTGAAGGCGCGCAGGGCGGTTATGTGCTCGCAGCCGGGGATTATTACCTTGCCGTCGCGCGGAACAGTCACGAAGCGGTAAACAGTATCTATAAAAAATCTCATAACGGTCAGGCGAATGAAAATCTCGATACGGAGTACGGCGCCGGTGACGCTGCCCTTGTATCGGTGGTAACGGTGGACGCGGAGCGTGCTGCTTCGTATGAATATTGGACGCAGGGCACTACGGACGACGTGCACAACCTTTTCTCCGATATCGATCCCAATATGTCGTCTGAAAATGCGGTGAAATATTTCTCGCGTTATGATTGGGAAACTACGGCGGAGATTCAGAGTAACGGAAGAATAGGTCAGGATGCGAGAGAAATAACGGGTTCGGCTTATAACAAAACTTCAGGGTTCGATTCGAATTCTTCCATCGATTCGTCTAAAATTAACAGCTTTGAAAGTTATTATCAAGTGGAATTCGACGATAAAAATTATACCTTCGGTTGGAGCGATACCGAGTGGCAACTTGTAGACCTTATCGGAGTAGAATATGATCCCGCGCGCGGAGCGAGCGAAGAAGACGTTAAGAAATGGAGCGAACTCGTAGGTCAGATGTCGCGCGAAGACTTTGACAGGCTTTTCAGCCAGGGATTAAGAAAAACGCTCAGCGTTGAAAGCATCGGCAAGCCAGGCACGAATGATCAGAACGCAAGCAACGGATTCGAATGGGCGTTCGGTAAAGGCGACGGCGACAATAGCGGAGACTTTGGCGGAAAGAACGCAAACTACGGTTTTATGAATAAATTCTATCCCGATTCTGAGATAGCTTATCCTACCGGATATCCTTGCGAAGGTATACGCGCGGCAACATTCAATAATTATATTGCTGAGTTGATAGGAAATGCTATGGGCGAAGATGCGCTTTGGAGCGGGACTTCGGGAATATACGGCTTTGGTCTCGGGCTTCAGCGCAATCCTTATCACGGCAGAGCAGGCGAATTTTACAGCGACGATCCGTTCCTTACCGGTATGATCGGCGGTTATGAAACGAAGGGCGCACAGGAAAAAGGACTTTACGTATATAACAAACATTTTGTGCTCAACGATCAGGATACGAACAGAAACGGATATCGTTCCTGGCTCAGAGAACAGACTTTCCGTCAGGTTTATCTCAGACCTTTTGAAATGGCGATAGAAATAGGCGATGCCATGAATGTTATGATCGCTTTCAACGAGTTAGGTGATGCCTGGACGGGTAGCAGTTACAATCTTATGACCAGATGGCTCAGGGGCGAAGCGGGCATGGCAGGATTCGCACTGTCCGATTATGCTCCTGCGGAAGGTGAAAATATAGGTTACGGTATGCTTGCAGGCGCATGCTTGCTTGACGGAAATACAAACAACGGTTATTCGGCGGGCGTGGACGCAAGGTATGACAACAGACTCGTCGAAGCCGCAATAAGAATTCTTTATACCGTTGCCAACAGCAACGCTATGAACTTCTGGGGCGATGATACAATGACATACAGTTTCGATCCTTATTGGTTTACCGCACGTGATACGTTGATAACCGTAATGACCGTACTGTTTATCATCAGTGCCGTTATCGCTACGGCTTTGACGTCTGTCGAAATCGTAAGAAAAATCATTAAGAAAAAAGCCGAATAATTTTCGGATCAAACTTCGATCGGACGGCGAAGAATGGCATAAAGACATTCTTCGCCGTCTTTTTATACCGATATTATCCGACGCGCACGGAAATTCCCGTATTGACATTTGAAAAGCCGTATGATAAAATATATCATAAAAGACGTGACAGTTACGGTCGGACGGTGGTTCCCGTCAAGGTAAAAGGTGGATCAGATGATAAAAGCTGCGATAGTCGACGACGATGTGACCTCTCTCAAACTAATAGGCTCATACCTGGAGCGGTTTTCCGAAGAAAACGGTACGGAGATCGTTTTTTCGGAATTTGAAGAAGCGATCAGTTTTCTCGAGCAGTCGCATTCTTTCGACCTGGTGTTTCTCGATATAGAAATGCCGCTCATAAACGGGATGCGGGCGGCGGAAAAGCTGCGCGAGACCAACAAGAGCATTGCGCTGATATTCGTTACGAATACCGCGAAGTATGCCGTAAAGGGTTATTCCGTCGACGCCGTGGATTATCTGCTCAAACCCGTAAACTATACGCGGTTTTCCGCGCTTATGAAAAAAACGGTACGCATGCTGGGAAAGAACGTCGAAACGGACATCACCCTGCGTACGGCGGGCGGGATGAGAAGGGTACGCCTGTCTTCCGTCATCTGCGTGGAGATAAAGGAGCATCTGCTCGTATGGCACACCGAAAACGGCAGGATAGAAACGTGGGGAACGCTTAAAGACGCCGAGAAAATGCTGCCTCAGGACAAGTTCGTGCGGTGCAATCACAACAGCATAATCGGGCTTAAACACGTGGACAGAGTGGACGGCGACTTTGCCGTGTTGTATGACGGCAGCCGCGTATCGGTGAGCCACAGCAAAAGAAAGACTTTTCTGGCGCGGCTTATGCGTGACGGGGGCTCCGAATGACGGAATATTTGTTCGATCTTCTTTCTCTGCTTCTGACGGAGGCGGAAATATTTGCGGCGGTATTCGTGCTTCTGTCACGTTTCGACGTCAGGAGCAATTTTGCGCTGCGCATAGCGCTCATGACGGCGGGCTGCGTCGCGTTCAACGCGCTTGCCACGCTGGTGTGCTTTTATATGCCGCAGACAGCCGATTTGTGGGAAGCGGGGATATACGTTTTTCAGGCGGTGATAGCCGTTCTTTCCGCGTGGTTTTGTTTCAACGCGAGTTTCCGCGAGATCGTTTTTGCAGGCAGCGTTGCGATAGCCATCGAACATATAGCATTGCAGGCGACCCGCACGATATGCCTGCTTGCAGGACTGTACGACACGCCTTTTGCCGATCATATCATAAACGCGTGCATATTTGCGGCGGTGCTTACGGTCGCCGTGCTGATATTTCGCCGCATACGGCAGAGCGGCGCGGACAGCGACGTAGGCAGAGCTTCGGTGTTTTTGTTTCCCGTATCCCTTGCCGTGACGGCGACGATAGGCTTCGTCGGACTGATAATCGCGGACTTCGGTATAATCTATGCGATAGTCGTATCCGTCTGCGGGATATTTTACGGGGCGTTCATGCTTTTCGCAGAAAGCGCGTTCCTCGTCAGCCGTCATTCGGAGGAAGAGCTTTCCGTTATACGTTCGCTGTGGAACGAGGACAGAAAACATTATGAAATGCAGAAAGAAAGCATGGAGATGATAAACATAAAGTGTCACGACCTGCGACATCAGATAAGGCGCCTGCGTGAGAGCGATTCCCCCGCGAGCAAGCGCGCCATGGAAGAGATAGAAAACTCGATCTACGTTTACGATTCCATGTTCAGGACGGGCAGCGAGGTGCTGGACGTAATTCTTTCGGATTATTCTCTCCGCTGCCGCAAAAGCGAGGTGCAGCTCACGTGCATGGCGGACGGCGGTAAGATCTCGTTCATGGATGAAATGGACGTTTATTCGCTGTTCGGGAACATGCTGGAAAACGCTCTCGAATACGAACAGACGGTGGCGGACAAGGAAAAACGCTTCATATCCCTGACCGTACGTTCGGAAAACGACGGCGTGCGGATACACGCCGAAAACCATTACGAAGGGGACGCCGTGACGGGCGAGCCCGGCGGAACGAGCAAAAAAGACAAATCCAATCACGGTTTCGGCATAAAGAGCATGAAGAAGATCGTGGAAAAATATAACGGAAAAACGGACATTCTTATCGCCGACGATATGTTCCAGGTGGATATATTACTGCCCGCTCGGAACGGGAACGGGGGCAAAGAATGAGATCGAACATTTATCTTGTTTTTGCCTTTATCGCGGGGATAGCAGTCGTAGGGATAGCCGTGTTCACTGCCGTGATCGCGGCGACGCATACCGTCAGACCTTCCGATTTTCCCGTTTACGTATACAGCGGTTACACGGACAGAACGGAAAGCATGACCTTTACAGCGGACGGCGGCGCTCAGCTTTACGAAAGCGAAAGCGCGGATCTCGGAGACGGGGCGGAGCAGACCGCCAATCCGATCGCATCGGGCGGAAAAGCGGTGAGTATGAAAAAGGACGGCGCCGTCGTTTTTACCGTACG
>CALWBH010000088.1 GCA_944376015.1 uncultured Clostridia bacterium | reverse complement strand
TCTTTCGCCCGTCGCCACGTCCGCAATGGCAAGCACTTCGTCGCCGTCCGCAAGGCACACCAGCCTGTCGCGTTTGTGCAAAGGTATCTTTTTATCCGTCAACCAGTCGCTGAGCAGTTTGCGTTTACCGCCCGCCTGACAGAACCTGTCGCCCGAGCGCCGACGTCTGTATACCGCGGTATGCGGCACTTTGTCCGCGTCGATAACGCTTCCGAGCTTTATGTCGGGATCCGTCTCCGCCAGGCAAACTACCCTTCTGCCGTCAGGCAGAACTGCGCGCGCCGAATACGGGATCTCGTACGGCGGAACATCGTAACGCAAATATATCCTTACGCCTCCGCTTTCCTTTTCCGCTCGGTATCCGTGCGGCAGATCCACGCCTGCGCCGGTACGGGCGTCACGAAGTCCGACTACCGCGTCAACGTGTCTGCCCGTGTAGTCCGTCTGCGGACCGAATGCCGTAAACGCGGATACTACCGAGCTTCCCGTAACGTCTTGCGTTTTTATAAACGCTCCGTCTTCGTCCAAACTCACGCCGCCATTCAGTCTCGACAGCAATTCCCCCATCGAATCGGAAAGCCGCGCGAGCGCGCCGTCCAGACCGCAGTAACGCGAGCGGATCAGCGGTAATACTTCGTTTCGCAAAAAATTACGGTCATATACGTTTTCGGCGTTGGTGGAATCGTCCGCAAACGGTACGCCGTGCTCTTTATTATATTCGTCTATCTCCGCCCGAGTGCAACCGATGAGCGGTCGTACGATATGACCGTCCTTTTCCGTCATACCGACAAGCCCTTTCGGTCCGCTGCCGCGGAATATGTGCATGAGCAGAGATTCCGTTCTGTCGTTGGCGTTATGCGCCGTCAATACGGCGACATATCCCGCTTCGAAAAGCGACCGATATATATCGGCTCTCGCGATTCTCGCTTCCGTCTCCAAACTCCTGCCGCTCGCTTCCGCCAGCCGCGGCACGTCCGCCGAATAGCCTTTGAAACGTATGCCGCGCGCACGACAATAGTTTTTCGCGAGCGCGCTGTCTCGCAACGATTCTTCGCCGCGTATACCGTGCTCGACGTTTATAACCGTCAAACGCTCTTTTTCAATGCCCGAAAAGCGGATCAAACAATCGATAAGGCACATCGAATCTCTGCCGCCGCTTACCGCTACGGCAATATCCCCCGTCGGCGGCAACACGCGCGAACACACGTCCTTTACTTTTTCGATCAGATCCATATAATTTTTTACCCTTACATCTTGGGCGAGTAGTTGGGAGATTCCTTGGTTATAGAAATATCGTGGGGATGGCTTTCGATAAGCGACGCGCTCGTTATTTTAACGAACTTACCGTTTTTGCGCAGCCCGTCGATCGTAGACTCGCCCACATAGCCCATTCCGCTCCTGAGACCGCCCATGAGCTGATATACGATATCCGCAAGCGCTCCGCGGAAAGGAACGCGCCCTTCCACTCCTTCGGGAACGAATTTGTTCGCCGAAGATATCTCGCCCTGGAAATATCTGTCCTTGCTGCCGAGCGGCATAGCGCCCAGACTGCCCATTCCGCGGTAGGATTTGAAACTCCTGCCCTGATATATTTCGAGCTCTCCCGGGCTCTCTTCGGTACCCGCGAACAGAGAACCGAGCATAACGGCGTTCGCACCTGCCGCGATGGCTTTGGTGATATCGCCCGAATACTTTATTCCGCCGTCGCCGATAATGGTCTTGCCCATTTTATCCGCCATTTCGCCGCAATCCATTATTGCGGTTATCTGAGGCACTCCTATGCCCGCTACGATACGCGTGGTGCATATGGAACCGGGTCCCATACCCACTTTCACGATGTCCGCGCCCCTTTCGATAAGCGCCTTGGTCGCTTCCGCCGTCGCGACGTTGCCCGCGATAAGCGTAATATTCGGGAACGCGTTCTTGATACGCTCCACCGCTTCGAGCACTTTGTAGTTATGCCCGTGCGCGGAGTCGAGCGCGAGCACGTCGACGCCCGCCTTTACAAGCGCGCTTGCCCGCTCCATACTGTCCTGACCGCTGCCGATAGCCGCGCCGCAAAGCAGTCTGCCTTTGGAGTCTTTCGCACTGTTGGGATACTTGATGACTTTTTCGATATCCTTTATGGTTATAAGACCTTTGAGTTTGAAGTCCTTGTCGACGATAGGCAGTTTTTCTATTCTGTGCGCCGCAAGTATGTTCTTCGCTTCTTCCAGCGTAGTCCCTTCCTTTGCCGTAATAAGGTGATCTTTCGTCATTACTTCGTCAATGGATTTGTCGAAATTCTTTTCGAAACGAAGATCGCGGTTGGTCAGTATTCCCACGAGCTTACCCGTCGCGTCGGTAATGGGCACGCCGGAAATGCGATACTTCTGCATAAGCGCGAGCGCGTCGTAAAGCTTATGCTCGCGCGACAGAGAAAACGGATCGTTGATAACGCCGTTCTCGCTTCGTTTTACCTTGTCCACGTGCTCGACCTGTTGCTCGATAGTCATGTTTTTATGAATAACGCCGAGTCCGCCTTCGCGCGCCATGGCGATCGCAAGTTTGGATTCGGTAACGGTATCCATTGCCGCGGATATAAGGGGTATGTTAAGCTCTATCTGCTTCGACAAACGCGTTTTAAGACTGACGTCGCTCGGAAGCGTATCGCTTTTTGCGGGTTTTAGCAGCACGTCGTCAAAAGTAAGTCCCTCTTTAACAATCTTTTCCATGGTTCCTCCGTCAGACCTCTCAGGTCGCAGTCGTATATTTCGTTATAGTATTGTTGTAATCTTCAAATGCTTGTGAAACGAGTTCTGTCGTCCACGTCTTTGTTATCGCCGCGTTTTCCGTTTTACTCATTGCGGACGCAAACCGATATAGTTTATATCTGAGCCTGACGACGTCGAAAGTCGCGTCCACGTCGCTCAGAGAATCCCTCCACCCGTTGAACGCCCGATACAGCATTTCGTTATCCGTTTCCAACGTTTCGGAGGAGTATACGGCGCAAGACGTTACAACGTCGAACGCCTTGTAAATATCGTCGTCGGCGCCGGGAGTCGTTACGACGTTTTTCGCCGCCGCTACCGTTTCCGAAAGCCTGTCCGCATATTCCTTACCGCCGTCGGCAAGCACGCCGAGCGCCGCCGTCTGTCTGCCTGCGACATAACCGTCGTACCCGTATACGACGACCAGCGTCGTAACGTCTTTCTTCTCGGCATAAACTTTCGCGTAATATTCGTCCATTGCCGCGGAATGAGCTTTATGACAGTCCGCCGCAAGATACGCGTCCGTAAATTTCAAAAGACGTTTGGCGTGCGACGCGTTCGTTTTGTCGTCAAACGCTATGCTCGTCACGTCCACGCCCGCGGTCACGAGCATGATATAATCGCAATCGGCGTCGGTACACCCCTCTTCGTGCGAAGCGCGATCAAGCGCTTCTTCCGCATAAACGCCAGCTATGCCGTAAGCGCCTACCGAACGGTACATATCCATGTATGCTTTCGGAAAAAAGCACCCGATAAGAGAAGCGATAAGAGATACCGCTACTAAAAAACACAGGACGGTCAGTCCCGCCGTGCGTTTAATAAGCGAACCGAGCGAGCCCGCTTCAGTATCTTCCGCCTTCTCGACGGAGTTTTCGCTATTCTCTTTCATTGTTATTCTCGATTATATCACATAAATAAATTTTAGTAAAATGTTTTAACATATACGCGGGAAATTTTTTGCTTAAAACGCGCCGTTTATACAATGAATTCAGACCGCCAAAACGGCGTTAACGCGAAGTCATTCTTCGTTAATACGATAAAAACGCAACGGCATAAACGCCGTTGCGCCGTTTGTTCTTTCAGCGCGCCGAGTCTCAGGAATTTCTCACCGCTTTGACTTCCCCGTTTTCCGCGCTTATAAGCACCGAGCGGATGTTCTCCCCGTCGTTTACCGACACGAACCAATACCAGCCGCTTTCCGCCGTTACCGTATTCTCCGTAAGGCGCAGACATATTTCGCCTTTTACGTCCGAGCCCAAAGTTTCAAGCGCAAGTGCGAGCGCGTATTCGCCGTCCACCGAGTGAGGCGCGTTAACCGCGGTAACTTCCGCTCCGCAAACGTTCGCCGTAAATTCTTCCGTCCCTTCCGTCGGCGCGGCAGGCACTTCCGCGGAATACAGCGTGCGGAAAGGGTGCAACGTGAGCGTAACGGAATACTCGCTTCCGTCTATGCTCGCAATAAGCGGCAACTCTTCGGAATCGAAGGAAAATTCCGCGGACGGCCGCACTACAAACACGGTATACGGCGTCTTGTCGGCAGCGCTTTTCCCGTCGAGCTTATACGGAGTTTCGCGCACGCCGCAAAATATATCGAGAGTGTAATCCTCGCACTCGTAACGGTATGACGCGTATCTGTAATCGGATATACGTTTATATTCTCTGCCTATGACCGTATCGTCGCATGCCGAAAGCACGATAGCCGTCAGCAGACATATTACGGTCAATCCGAAAACGACAAAATACTTTTTCATACCGTAATATATTTCCCGAACGCCGAATTTATGACAAAAAACATGCCCGAACCCGTTTTTGCGGTTTGTAAGTTTTTTTAAAACAGCTATCGTTAAAAAGTATAAGTAAACCCGTTCTTCGGACAAAGAACGGGTTTTGTTTGAAAAATTTACAAAGTACTGAACAACTAACTTTCGAAACCGCTTTTGACTTTCATCAGACGAACCTGGGACGAGCGTTCGTTCTCGTCGAGTTTCATCATTATATACTTTATCGTCTCTTCGCAATCGGGAATGACTACGTATTCGAGCGCGTTGACCCTGCGCCTGTTTCGCGCTATCTCGCAGGCAAGCATATTGCACGCTTTTTCCACCTGGGCGAGTTCGAGCAAGCGGGATATGAGTTTATTCAGTCTGATTATGCCCACGTCAAGCTCCGCCGTGACGGACGGCAAGGAGTAAGGCAAAAGCTCGTTGCTTTCGGACGGTTTTATGGTCACGGACGGAACGTCCACTCCCATTACGCTTCGCGACGTACACTCCATGTCCACCCTGTAAGACGGCATGGCTATTGCCTGCTCTATGTTAGCTTCGCTGTCCGACGCACGCGCGAGCATGAACGCGCGGAGAGCGGACGCGAGCTGTTCCTCGGTCTCGCGTCTGAGCCGTTTGTTTTCGCGCACCATAGCCATAAACTGCCGCACCATTTCGTCCGACTTGTCTTTGAGCAGTTTGTGCCCCTTGACAGCGGTTTTCAAACGGTCTTTGAGCCGCCGCAGCTCCATGCGCGTAGGGTTTACGTTAAGCCTTGCCATTGTCTTCCTTCTCTTTACGAAGATATTTGTTTATATATTTGTCCTTGATACGTTTAAGCTCGAAGCGCGGCAGCAGCGAAAGCAATTCCCAGCCGAGATCGAGCGTTTCCTCTATGCTTCTGTCCGTTTCGAAAGACTGATTTATATACCGCTTTTCAAATTCGTCCGCAAACAAAGCGTACTTTTTATCCGTTTCGGTAAGCGCGGCGTCGCCGAGTATTGCCGAAAGTTCTTTCGCCTGTTTGCCCGCGGCATACGCCGCGAAAAGCTGGTTCATCGTATCCGCGTGATCCTCGCGCGTTTTTCCGTCGCCTATACCCTTGTCTTTAAGACGGCTCAGACTGGGAAGCACGTCAATGGGCGGATTATAACCGCGCTTGTAAAGGTCGCGCGAAAGTATTATCTGCCCTTCCGTTATATACCCGGTAAGGTCGGGTATGGGGTGCGTCTTGTCGTCTTCGGG
>CALWBH010000087.1 GCA_944376015.1 uncultured Clostridia bacterium | reverse complement strand
GTACGACAGTCCGTAGCCGAACGGATACTGCACTTCGGTAGCATAATCGTAATCGCCCGCATTGCTCGTTCCGAGCACAGCGTCTTCGTAACGCGTTTCATAATATCTGTAACCGACGTATATCCCTTCCTGATAAACGATGTATTTATTGCCGTTCTTAACGTTACTGTTTGTAAAAGTATAATCGCCGAGATTTTTGTTTGCGGGAGCGCTCGTGCTGTCATACGCGTAAGTGTCCACCAGCCTTCCCGAAGGGTTTACCGTGCCGTTCAGAACTTCGCCTATCGCGTACATGCCTTCCTGCCCGACGGCGCCTACCCACAGCGCGGCTTTGACGTTGGCGAATTGTTCTTCTTCAAGCTCTTTGAGCTCGACGGGGTTGGACGAATTGACTATAAGGACAACTTTGTCGAATTTTTCGCAAGCAAGTTTGAGCATATCTCGCTCGTTAGCGTCAAGCTCGAGATATTTATAACCGGTGGGGAGATCGCCCAAAGGAAGATCCGCGCTCTCTCCTCCGCTCCGACCGATAACGACAATACCTACGTCGTCGGAATCCATACCGCTTATTACGTCGGAGGTATATATCGAACGCGGTACTTCGTTCACGGCAAATTCGCCGTCGCCGGACGCGTTGGGATAGGTTTTTCTGTAACTCTTGCCCGCGCCCTTTTTATAAAAGTCGTACAGCTTTTGATTTACGTTAAATCCCGCTCTTTCGAGCGCGTCTTTGAGCTCGGGTGCGAGACTTGCGTCAACGGAACCGGAACCTGCGCCGCCGTAAACGAAATCTACGGAATCCTGTCCGAGAACGGATAATTTTTTCTCGTCCGCAGACAGAGGAAGCGCATCGTTTTCGTTTTTAAGCAATACTATGCCTTCCGCTTCAACGTTTTCGCAAAGCTCTTTTTCGTAATCGGTAGTGACGTAATCGCTGTTACTGAAAAACACGGTAAGCAGATTTTCATATTTCATTGCAAAAACGTTACCTATAATGAACGCAACGATTATAACCGCCGCCACAGAACAAAGTACCGTCAATTTTACAACCGAAAAAGGTTTTTTGTTTTTTATTTTTTCCATCTTTTATTCTCCTTTAATCAGATACAGGCAGTACCTATATCCGGCGCTGCCCGCATCCTGCAAAAGTGTCTTTACGCCGTGGGATCGGTTAGCGTAAAATTATATGCGTTATCTTTAACGTAAACCGTTAATTTCTGACCGTAAGCCTTTATCACGTCTTCCTTGCTGTTCGCCATTACCTTTTCGCCTTCGCTTTGCGCAGGAAGCTCTACGGGATAAGTGGAGGTATCCGTATCGATGTGAATGTCGTAACCGCCCGGAGTGGAATAAGAATTGACAATGACTTTCGTCGCTTCGGAAAGCGTATATGCCTTATATCCGTCCACACTCTCGCCCGCTTCGTACGTACCGTATGTGGTGACAACGGTGATACCCATACACATATTGTAACCGTAAATTACCGTAGAATTTACCATAACATAGCTTCCGTCGTCGTAAATGTTGAGCTGATAAGCTGTGTTATTGCTGCCGTCGTAAGTATTTTTTTCCGAAACTCCGCATACATAAGTCGCGGTAAGCGTTGCGGAACTGCCGCAAGCGGTAAATGCCAATACCGCGGCAAGCGCCGCCGCAAGCATAGCCGTCACAAAAAACAAACGTGCTTTTTTCATTTTCTTTTCTCCTTTTTATAAAAAATTTTTTCGGATCGCTCCGTTCGCGCATATTATTGCAGATCCTTTCCGTAAAATCAATACCTTTGGCGCGAACGACGTTTAGCTGGCGCGAACGACGTTTTTTTAAAAAAAATCGGAAGCAATATAAAAAACCGCGGCATTTCTGCCGCGGCGCGAATACGCGTTTATCCGTTCCGTTAACGAACCTTATCGGTATTTATTCGGCGTCCGCTATCGGTACGGTCACTAAAATGACGTATATATCTTCGCGTATCTCGATATCCGTCCTGCCGCCGTACTTTTCCGCAATATATTTTATACTCTTTATTCCGAAACCGTGGTAGCCGAGCTCTTCCGTTTTTGTGGTTTTCGGTATACCGTCCACTATAGACCTTTCACCGCTAAAATAATTATCCGCGCGTATACACAACACTCCCGCTTTTTCGTAAACGGCAACGGATATGATCCGTTTATCCTTATTATCGTTGTCGCGCGCCGCTTCTATCGCATTATCGATGATATTTCCGAAAAGCACGTATACGTCGACCGGAGAAAGCATTTTCAGTGCGGATGTTTGAACGTTACACGTAAGTTTTATCCCGTTTGCGTTACAGTAAAGCAGTTTTTCGGATATAAGAGTATTTAACGCCGCATTGTCCGTTTGTAATTGAGAATCGTATATATCGACGGACTGCTCGGTATCTTTGAGCACTTTTTCCATTTCCGTTTTATCGGCGAACCTGAGCGCGCGTATGCTTCTGCGTATGTCGTGGCATTTTCTGTTTATTATTTCTATGTTTTCCGAGCTGATGCGGTACTGTTTCTCGCGTTCGGCAAGCATTCCCGCGAGCACCTGTTTTTCGTTACTCAGTCTTTCGATCTGCACCGAGCCCGTAACCAACGCGAGCAACGCAAGCGGTATAAGACCGAGAGTAAGCGATATAATCCAGCCGTAAGATTGCCGATAAAGCACTTCGTAAGCCCCTTGAAGATTGAATCTAAGGAACATTATGAGAACGACTATTAGTATGAAATACACCATAAGCGGACGTTTGTTTTTTATATTCAGTCGTCCGCTTTTACCGTAAACATAGCGGAAAATAAAAAATGCCGCGACATAAAGCGCCGCCGAGAAAAAGAGTTCCAGGAGTATCGAAAACACGGTGTTGACCCTGAGCTCTACTACACCGAAATCATAAAACAGTCTGAACAGACCGAACACCGAACATTCCACCAAAAGACCGCACGTAAAGCAGTAAATATATTCCTCCGCGCTGCCTTTGTAATTCGCTATAAGAATGCCGAACAATACGAACAGCAAGCAGCTGTACCATATGCCGTGCACCACCATCATAACGGAATAGCTTAGCGTATTTCCGGCGATAAGAATT
>CALWBH010000086.1 GCA_944376015.1 uncultured Clostridia bacterium | reverse complement strand
GTGGGGAGTATTCGCTTTGGCGACGCGGGTAAAAAAGCGAGGACAATTAAAAAAAGCAAAAGGGAGGTAAAATAAAAGAAAATGGCGAAGAAAGCAATGACGTTAATTTTAGTTATGCTTGTAGCAGCTACGGCAGTCGTAAGTATAACGGCGTGTGCGGAAGAAAAGATAACGCCTACGCTCTTGACGGTAATGTTCACGCAGCCGTCCGAAAAAGTGCTTGAAAACACGGATATAAACGGAGAAGCGTTCAAAGAAAACCTTATCGTATATGCCGAGTACGACAACGGCTGGGCTAAGCGGCTGAAAGCGAACGAATATATGGTAACGGGAAGATTGCAGGTAGGGATCTCCGAACTAACGGTTAGTTACGAAAAGAGCGGAGTGACTGTAAGGGATACGTTTGAAGTAAAGGTGGACGAAGGCCGCGAAGATATTTCCTGGAACGAAAATTTCGTGCCTGACGGAGACGGAGTATGGTTCCTGGTGGGGCAGGATCTGGACGCCGTCGGCGGACTTGACGAGATAAAGGAAGGCGAAGCGGTAGAGCCGGAAGTCGCGCATTACGGATACAGCGGATACGTGGATTATTTCGGCATGCCGTCGGGAGTAACGACGTACACGCAGATGGATCTTAACGGGTTGTGGACGGAAACCGATTGGGGCGCCGGTCCTACTTGCGCGTATTATTATATAACCGATCCCGATTTCAGCGATACGATAATCTCTATAGGTTTTGCGTTCAGTTCGTCGGAACACGGAGGCAGTACGGCGGAGATAAACGAGCTGTTCGACGAGATAGTGGCGGGAGCACACGACGATACGTTTGACAGTCTTGCGGAGTTCTTTGCGCTCGGTAAAGAAAACAACAACGTGTTCTTTTTAAGACTCGGTTACGAATTTGCGTATAGCGGCAATTATTACAGTCCCGAAGGATATAAAAAAGCGTTCCGTTACGTTACCGAATACCTGAGAGACGCGGGAGCGGATAATTTCGTCACGGTATTCCAGTCGCAGGACGATCAGGCGCAGGACGTTATAGACGCGTACTATCCCGGCGACGAATATGTGGATTGGTTCGGAGTAAGCGCGTTCGGAAGCGTAGGCAGCGTGAATATGTACGAAACGGAGGAAGCGAAAGGCAAGCCGGTAATAATCTGCGAATGGACGAAGAACAAGACGAACGTAAACACGAGTCCGGAGAAAGTAAAGGAGCATATAATAAACTTCTTGGATCCGGACAACGGCGTGCTTGCGAGATATCCGGTAATAAAAGCGATAGCATACATCAATCAGGACTGGGATTCTCAGCCGATGTGGGACAACGAAGCGGGCGGATATTGGAACGGAACGAACGGACGATTGCAGGAAAATCCCGAAGTGCGGCAGTGGTGGGGAGAAATTCTCACCAACCCCAAATACCGTCTCGTTAACAAGTACGTCGATCTCAGCGACGAAGAATACGTAGTGCCGCCCGACACGTATATGCCGTCTTACGGTCAAACGCTCGGCGCGGATAACGCGGAGCTTAATTCGGTAGCGCTCGGCGAAGACGGAACGGTTACGCTTACGGACGCGGAAGATTACGTCGCGTGGCATCATCTTCCGAAATTCTCCGGAGCCAAGATACTTGCGAGAACGGATTCGGTAGCCGAAATTACCGTTGACATAAACGGAAACAAGAGCACGCATACCGTCAAGTATGCGGGCGGGAAGTACAACGTCATAAGCGTAAACGAAGGCGTAACGGTGAGCGCGGGCGGATATATAAAGCTGTCGGCGAAAAGCGGTAGCATTGAAGTGCCGGGAGTGGTGCTGCAATTCCCCTTCGACAGGCGGAGCGCGGAGTTCGAAGAAGGCACGGTGACCGAAGAAAAGATATACACGGATACGCCGCAGGGCACGGACGGGTATCCTTCGTTCCGCTTTATTCGGGACGGCTCGGATACATTTACGCTGAAAAACGCGGCGGATACTCTCGTGATCGTAGGCGCGTCGGCGGAAAAGGCGACGTACGAAATTGCTTTTTCGGATAAGACCGTGACGGGAAGCGCTTACCATGTGGACTGGAACGCGTTTAAACCCACGTATATCTATCTGGGCGAGATAGTTTCTGCCGGCACGGAGATAACGCTCACCGTAAAGGAAGGGGTAAACGTGCACGGAATATACGGCACATATATGGGCACCTTTTCTCAGAACGGCGGGTTCGTAACGTTCGACGCAAAATTCGAGCAGCGGGAAAAGATATATCTCAACACCGATCTGCATACGGTGAAAGGGCTTACGGTAACGCTTGTCAAAGACGGGCAGTCGACGGTGATAGATAACGATGAGCTTACATTCGGAGCGCCCGTTCCCACGGGGGAAGCCGGGAAGTATACCGTCTCCGTAAGCTATCTGGAATACAGCACGGATATAGAGATAACGATTACGCCGAAAGCGCCCGAATATATAACGGCAATATATGACCAAGGCGACGACGTATATTACGCGGGAATGAGCGTAGACCGCATAACGGGAGTAAGCGTGGAAGTGACGAACAACGACGGTACGACGGAAACGCTTAAAACCGGATTTACGCTGTCGTTAAGCGGCGGCGGACAGCTGACCGAGGGGCAATGTACGGTAACGGTTACTTACGAAGGGTTTACCGATACGTTTAAGGTAAACGTGCTCGGGGAGCCTGCCGAAAAGGTACTTGCGGGGATTACGGCGGTGCTTAACGAAGGCGCGACGGTGAAAAACAATATGACGCTTGACGAGATAAAAGCGTTACTGACGGTGACTGCGGTGTACAGCGACGACAGTACGGAAACTTTGAACGCGGACGATTACACGCTCGAAGGAACCATCGCCGCCGGTGAAAGAACTTTTACCGTGAAATATGCGAACAAAACGAAGCAGCTTAACGTAAACGTGGAAGCGTATAGCGAGATCATCTGGGAAGGCGCGACGAAAGATCCGAACGAGCCCGATTATACCGGATATACGTACTTCGGAACGTACCAGAGTGCGTCCAAGAGCTTTGAAGTGACTGCGGAAAAAGCGATAAACGGTCTGAAATTCTTCGGTACCTTCGATAGCAACATAAAGTGGAGAGTCGCCGTGGGAGACAACGTTTACGAGACGGACACGCAGATACACACTTCCTGGAACGTGTTTACGGAATTCTCTCTCGATCTGCCCGAAACGGTTACGGCGGGTACTAAGATAACGCTTACGATAACGTACGGCGAAGGAGGAAAGTCTGATAATTACGGAATGAATCTCTTCCGTCTTTACGGCGAATACAAAGACAAAACGTAAACCGTATTGTCGTCGTTTAGAAAGCGGAACGCACGGGAAAAACGGAGCTTTGTGCGAAGCTCCGTTTTCTTTGTATCGAAGATATTTTTGAATGTACGGCATACGGACGGATATTTCCGTCACGTTCGGATATCGGAATTTTTATTCCCCGTTGTAAAGCTTTCGTTTTTCGCACGAGCGGTTTTACGTCATTTTCGGAACGGAGTATCGCAAGGTTTGTCCGCAAACCCTTTCCGAAACGGTAAGCGCGTTATTCGTCGCGGTTTTCGCGGTCGCGTTTTTCCTGTTCTTCTTTTTCTTTCTTGCGTTCCCAGTAGTTTTTGTAACCTACGTTTTCGTTATCGCCCTGATCCCATTTTTTGCCGCCCGTTGCGAGAATGCAAAGCAGTACGGCGACGGTGACGATTATTGC
>CALWBH010000085.1 GCA_944376015.1 uncultured Clostridia bacterium | reverse complement strand
CCATCATCTCGGCTGCATCCTGCACGACCAACTGCCTTGCTCCCATGGCTGACGCGCTCAACAAGTTCGCGCCTATCCAGAGCGGTATCATGTGCACGATCCACGCTTACACCGGCGACCAGATGATTCTCGACGGTCCTCAGAGAAAGGGCGACCTTCGTCGCAGCCGCGCGGGCGCGATCAACATCGTTCCCGATTCCACGGGTGCGGTTAAGAATATCGGGCTCGTTATCCCCGAACTTAACGGCAAGCTCATCGGCGCCGCTCAGCGCGTTCCTACCCCCACGGGTTCGACCACGATCCTTACCGCTGTAGTCAAGGGCAAGGACGTCACGAAGGAAGGCATCAACGCGGCTATGAAGGCGGCGGCTAACGAATCCTTCGGTTACAACGAAGACGAGATCGTTTCGTCCGATATCATCGGTATGACCTTCGGCTCTCTGTTCGACGCAACTCAGACCAGCGTACTCAAGATCACCGACGACCTCTACGAGGTACAGGTAGTTTCCTGGTACGACAACGAGAACTCTTACACCAGCCAGATGGTACGCACGATCAAATACTTCGGCGAACTTATCAGCAAATAATCGGCAATTACGCCGACAGCGAAAGCGGAACTCTTCGGAGCTCCGCTTTTTGTGTTTTATGTAAAAAAGTGCGTAAATCGTATGCCGTAATCGTTATATTACGTAAGAATAACGTTTGTTAGTTGAAAATCGAATAACGAAAAATATGCATTTCGCTTTGCAATTTATGTAAATTTTGCCGTTAGCTATTGACAATTCGCGATAAATTATATTAAATTATATTTTGACCGATATAGATCGGCAATAAAACGCGCAGGGGAAAACGGTTTGGTGCACCTGATAAAAACCGCAATAGTCGAAGACGAAAAAGCATGCTCTGAACAGCTTACGAAATATTTGGAAAGGTATGCTAATGAACACGATGTCGAAATACAAGCGGAGATATACCCGAACGGAGATGAATTTTTATCCGTCGGTCGTTCTTTCGACGTAATTTTCATGGATATTGAAATGCCGGGGACGGACGGTCTTTCGGTGGTCAAGCGTCTCAGAGAAACGGACGGAGACGTTATAGTATTTTTCGTAACCGGACTTGCTCAATACGCGGTGAACGGTTACGAAGTGCGGGCTTTCGATTTTATGGTGAAACCGGTAGGTTATTACGATTTTGCGATAAAGTTTTCGCGCGCGGTCGAGAGTATAGCGGGCAAACGTAAATGCGAAATATGGGTAAAATCCAGACAGGGCAAAAAGCTTGTGACCGCGGACAAACTGATGTATGTGGAAATAATGCGGCATAATCTCGTATTCCACACTACGGAAGGGGACGTGTTCGGTACGGGCACTCTGAAAAGCGTTACGGAAGTGTTTGAAGGGCTTCCTTTCGCGTTGTGCAATCAGTGCTATTACGTAAACCTGAGCTATGTTACGGAAGTGCGCGGTTTATATGTGTATGTCGGTAGCGATAAGATACAGATATCTCTGCCGAAAAAGAAAGAATTTATGCGCGCGCTCAACGATTATCTTGCGACCGGAGGGCGAAGATGAGTAATCTGTTCTGGTATAAAATACTTTTTATGACCGAGCTTATAGCCGCCGAAGTTTTGTTTACGACTAAGCTCAGACGTAGACGGCATTTTGTTCCGCGATTGCTCGGCTCGCTTGCCGTACTGTACATTGTAGCGATATTCTATCCCGTCGGCATAAATACCGCGGATTCCTGGTGGTATTCTTCGCTGATGTTTTTCGTAATGTTCGCCTTCGGTTGCGGCGCGCTCGCGTTTGTTTATAAGATATCTTTTTCGAGCGCATTGTTTTTCGCACTGACGGCATACACCTTACAGCATATATGCCACGAGCTTTTTACGCTTATAGTCACCGTTACGGATCTTGACAGCGGCATCGATATGTACAGCACTTCGGTGCTCGATTTCTCCAATTTTTCCAAAGGCACGCTCGCGTTTATACTCATATACGTGGATATTTATATTTTCGGCTACGGCGCGGCGAGACTTTCGGTGGGCAAGATATTCAATCATGAAAACATAAAACTGAAAAACGTCACGCTTTTGTGGTTCGGCGCGTTCATATTGCTCATAGACGTAGTCCTTTCGTCGATGGTCATTTACAGCGAGGACAGCAGCCTTAAATTCAAGGTGATAACCGGCGTGTATAATATCGTGTGCTGTATACTCGTGTTTTACATACAGGTCAATCTTGTTTCCGTCATGGATATGAGAGTGGAGACCGCTCAGATGAAGGAAATGCTCAGACAGTCTCAGCGGCAGTATATGCTTCAGAAAGAAACGATAAATCTGATAAACACCAAGTGTCACGATCTGCGTCACAGAATGAGCAATTTGGCAGAGCACGGAACGATGGGCAACGAAGAATTGCAGGAGATAGGCGACGCAATTCTCATTTACGACGCCAAAGTCAATACGGGTAACGAAGTTCTGGATATCATATTGACGGAAAAAAGCCTGATTTGCCGTGAAAAGGGAATAAAAATGACCTGCCTTGCAGACGGATCCAAACTGGGTTTTATGCGCGACGGAGACCTTTACGCGCTTTTCGGAAATATTGTGGACAATGCGATAGAAGCGGCTTGCGCGCTCGAAAACACCGAAAAAAGATGTATAAGTCTTAACGTCGGCACATCCGGTGCGTTCGTATCGATATCCGAAAACAATTATTATAAAGGTAACATAAAATTTTCGGATAACGGGTTGCCGATGACCGATAAGGATACCGATTATCACGGCTACGGAATGCTCAGTATAGAAACCGTAGTGAAAAAATACGAAGGGAACCTTTCGGTTTCCGTAAAAGACGATATGTTCAGGCTCAACGTGCTCATACCCATTTCGAAAGAGAGCGAACGCGGCGGAAAATAAAGCGTAAGCGTGAAAATATTCAGCTCGTTTTCAAGAATATGCAACTGCTATTGACAAGGCGGTTGCTTATTTTATAATAAGAACGGACGGCGGCGCGCGGGTCCGTCTTAGCAAATAAAAAAGGAGAATCAAGATGAAAAAGAAACTTCCTTACGGATTTTTCGCTGGACTGAGCGGGATATGCGCTTTTTATCTTACTGCGGCGATAATAATCGTTTTCGTCATACTGAACAGGATAGAAGCGGAAACCAACAGCAGCGCGAGTCTGTTCGGGACATGGTATCAGACCATGCTGTTCGTATTCGATATACTTGCCGTCGCGGTAACGGTGTTTTTTGTCGCGATCACACTGATAAGAAAGAAAAAACAGAACGGCGAAGCAAATAAAGAGGTGGCGAGATGAAGATACTGCTTAAAATTTTCAACAAATATGTTTGGATGTTGTTATCCGTGTTTTTCGTCATAGCTTTTGTGGTTCTCGTTGTCGGGGAAAGCTTCGCTCGTGAAAACGAAAACAATCTCAATTATGCGCTCGGCATAAATCCTTGGGTAATGCAGACGGGCGAAACTACCGAAGACACGGAGTACGTTAAGTCGCGCTATGTGAAAAAGGATTCGCAAGGCAACATAATTTATCAGACGAGCGAGAGCGGAGTACGCAGTCAGGTGTACGATAACGAAGCCATGCGCGAAGCGTCGATGGAAATATCGCGTAAAGCGGCGGCGGACGGCGCGGTTTTGCTGTGGAACAACGACAACGCGCTCCCGCTTACCGAAAATTCGCGGCTTAGCTTTTTCGGAGTGTCGTCGAGAGCGAATAACTGGTGCTACACCGGTATGGGATCGGGCAGCGTATCCGTAACGAAAACGGATTTCAAAGACCTGAAAGCGCAATTCGAGTCGGAAGGGAAGTTTACCGTAAACCCCGGGCTTTATAACTCGTATCCGGTCGCCCAGCAGTGGAAACGGGTGAGCAACCCTTACGGCGACGACAACCATTACAGGGAATTTATCGTAAACGAAAAGGCATGGTCCGACGTAAACGCGGCGGCAGGTTCGACATTCGCGTCTTACGGCGACGCGGCGATCTATTTTATATCGCGCACCGGTTCGGAAGACGGCGATACCTGGTTCGACACGAGCGTTTATTCCGGCAACAACGACAATAACGTGGATAACAATTATCTCGATCTTACCGAGAACGAGATCGACACGATAGAAGCGCTTGTTTCTCTGCGCGATTCGGGTACGTTCGAAAAAGTCATACTCGTGCTTAATACGGGCACGCCCATGCAGATGAAGACGATATCGACTTACGATATCGACGCGTGTCTGTGGGCGGGCATGGGCGGCAACGCGTCGTTCGGCGCGGTGTACGACGTGCTCAGCGGCAAAGTCAATCCGAGCGGAAGGCTTGCCGATACCTACGCTTACGACGGGGATTCCGCTCCGAGCGCGGTGAATACGGGCGCGTTCGAGTTCACCCGCGCTTCCGCAGGTCTGCCCGCGGAAAACAGAGGAAGCAACTCGTATAACCACGCATACATCGTTTATCAGGAAGGGATATACGTCGGTTACCGTTACTACGAAACGCGATACGAAGACAGCGTGCTCGGCGGGCGCAATGCCGCGGGCGCCGCCGGACAGGTGAACGGTACGGACGGTAGCTGGAATTATAACGAGGAAGTCAAATATCCGTTCGGGTACGGCCTTTCTTATACTCGTTTCGAGTATTCCGACTTTAAAGTAACCGAAAACGGCGACGATTATGAAGTAAGCGTTTCGGTCAAGAACGCAGGCGGAAAAGCGGGCAGCGTTCCCGTTCAGATATATCTGCAAAAGCCTTATACCGATTATGACGAGCAGAACGGCATAGAGAAAGCCGCCGTCGAGCTTGCCGGGTTTACGAAGACGGACGTTCTCGAACCGAACGAGAAAAAGACATATACCGTAAAAGTGGACGGATCGGAATTCAAAACGTACGACAGCTACAATAAAAAGACGTATATTCTCGAAAAAGGCGACTATTATCTGGCGTTCGGGGAGAACGCGCACGACGCGGTGAACAATATTCTCGCGGCGAAGGGCTGTGACTCTTCTGACGGAATGACTGACGTTTACGGACAGCCGGATAACGGCAACAAGGCGTTTACGTACAAGATAACGGTATCCGAGAACGATTACGAAAAATATTCGATATCCGAATACACGCAGGAAAAAATCACCAACCGTTTCGACGATACGGATATCAATCTGTATGCGGGAACCTCGAATCAGAAGATAACGTACCTTTCGCGCAAAGACTGGAACGGCACGTATCCGAAATCCGAAGTCAGGATGACTGCGGTCAACAACCGTTTCGTTGAAGACATGCAGTATTCGTCCGGCATAGACGACTGGGAAGATCCGGATGCGGAAATGCCGACTTACGGTAAGGTGACCAGCGAACAGGCGGGAAAAGACGGGCTGAAACTGATAATGTTCAGGGGTCTGGAATACGACAATCAAAACTGGGATAATCTTCTCGATCAGCTCACGTGGGAAGAAACGGTAAAACTCTGCGGAATAAGCAACCATCTCATACAGGCGGTGGGAAGCGTCTCGTCGCCTTCGGTAGTCGCTCATGACGGACCTGCCGGAGTAAAAGACGTGGAAGAAAAGGTAGGAACGCTCATGGCTTTCCCGTGCGGAGTAGTGCTTGCTTCCACCTTTGACGAAGCGCTTATAGAAGAAGTTTGCGTAGCTTTCGGACACGAAATGCTGCACGGCGGGTGCGGTGAAATATACGGTACAGGCGCGGGACTTCATCGTTCGGTCTACGGCGGAAGAAACTGGGAATATTTCTCCGAAGATTCTTTCCTTTCGGGCAGGATACTTTGCGCGGAAGTCAAAGGGTTGCAATCGATGGGCGCGATAGTTAATATAAAGCATCTCGTTCTCAACGATCAGGAGATATACCGTTGCGGTATCACTACATGGGCGAACGAACAGACGATAAGGGAGCTTTATCTTAAAGCGTTCGAAGCGGCGATAACCGAAGCGAAAGCGAACGGCGTTATGAGCTCGCTCAACCGACTCGGTTGCACCTGGGTGGGCAGACATAAAGGTTTGCTTACCGATGTACTTCGCGGAGAGTGGGGATTCGAAGGCTTTGTGGAAACGGACTCGGCAACAGGTCTTTATATGCGTCTCGGCGAGTGTCGGGCGGAAGCCGTAATAGCGGGCAACGATCTTTGGCTTCGCGGCACGGACGACGACAGCGAGCTTTGGGGCGATTTCAAAAACAATCCGACGGTAGCGCAGGCGCTCAGACAGGCGGCGCATCGCATACTTTACGTGGTGGCGAACTCCGCGGCGATGAACGGCATCGACAGCAGTACGAAATTCGTTTATTCCGAACCGTGGTATTTCGGCGCGATACGCGCGGGACAGGCGGTGGCAGGAACGCTTATGGGCATCAGTCTCGCGGGAATGATAGCGGCGTTCGCGGTGTATTTCATCGCAAACAGAAAGTCCGAAGCGCGCGGCGCGGCGGTTGAAGACCGCGATACGGACAAAGACCGCGAAAACTCGCCCGCTTCCGGCGGCGCGGTTGGCGGCGCGGGCGGCGGTTACGCCGAACCGACGCGCGGAGACGCGGTTGCGGAAGAACCTGCAGGCGCTGCGGGTTGGTTCAAGCGGCATAAAAAAGTCGTGCTTGCCGTCGGAGCCGCCGTCATTGCGATAATAGTCGCGGTATCCGTGATAGTTCCGATTGCGGCGTCCGGCGGTGGCGGAGCGTCCGATCCAGGGCATACGGGTCCGATCAATCCCGGCGTCGAAGAAGTAACGTGCGAGCACAAGTGCCCCGTTTGCGGCGGGTGCCTGGATGCGGAAAGCACGAACGAAGCCTGCGTCGTCAAATGCGGGGAAAGCTACCTTTACGGGGAGACGTTCAACGTCGCCGAAGAACTTAACGTGGCGAAAACGAGTCTGACTTACGATAAGACGAAAGCATATTACGTCGGTTTCAGCAAGTCGAACGAAGGCGCGGTTTCTTATCGACTCGACAGCAACAAGGATATGACGGTAAATCTCACCGTTTCCGTCCGCAAGAGCTCGGAAGAAGACGTGTTTACCGACGTTATAACCGTCGCCGTGAACGGAGCGGAGCTTGACCGTCCGAGCGTCATACATTCGGGCAGCGGCGTCGCCAACGTCAATCTCGGCTGCGTCTCTCTCGTCGAAGGCGAGAATACGATAAATTTCATTGCCGAAGGCGACGGGGATCATGTCCACGAGTTTCTCGGCATTTCGGTTGCGTACGACGGGGAAGACACTGCGGTTTCATTGCTGCCGGCGGAGCAGATACCGCATACCTGCGAAAGCGAATGCGGGGTTTGCGGCGGCTGCACCGATTTCAGCTGTCTGAATCCGGGCTGCGAAAATAAATGCGAATGCGTCAGCGGTACGCATAACGCGCACATCTTCACGGTGCTCGACGAACGCGCGGACAACCACGGAAGGGGAATTAATTCCGAAATAGACGGCGTGGGTTGCACGTGGGATAAAGAAACGCGCATAACTTACGAGATTGATTCGAGCATTTCTGGTACTGTTAAGCTCGGCGCGGTAGTATCGCAGGACGTCAAGACCGATCTCAAATTTACCGATCAGTTCGTCATTACGGTAAACGACGCGCAGGTGCACGGCGACGGAACGATGCCCGTGTCCGCGACTGGTCAGCGCGAATGGAACACTTACTCTATGACGGTTATAGGGGAAATTACGCTGAAAAAAGGCAGGAACGTCATAAACTTCTCCCAGACTCCCAAAAAGAACGTAACGAACGCGGCATACAACTTCCAGTCGATGATAATATTCTCCGAAACGGGCGAGTTCGATTGGTACGTGCCTTCCGCCGTCGCCGAGCATACGCTTAATCATGTGCCGGCAAAAGCGGCTACCTGCAAAGAAGCGGGCAACATAGAGTATTGGCGTTGCGAAGATTGCGGCAAGTACTTCTCGGACGAATACGGGGAAACGGAGATTGCAGACGCGTCTGCCGTCGTCACTCCAGTCGACCCCGATAACCACACCGGCAATGAAACCACCGCGTCCGACGGAGTGACGGTGACATGCTCCGATTGCAACGCTTTGCTTCGCTACAACTTCAACGGCATGGACGAGCGCTGCGTATTCGAAGGCGCGGAGAAAAACGCGGAAGAACAAATGCTGCCCGGTAAAAACGGCGTAATGACCACTATTACTTACTACATCGTATCGGATAAAGATACCACGGCGACAATGCTTGTAAATTGTTCCGCGATAGCTTCGACCTGGGAAATAGAGTTCAATAAAACGTGGGGAGTCGAGATAACTCCCGCGGGCGAGACCGAACCCGTTTCCTATCAGAGCACAACGATACATCACCACGAAAGTCAGGGCAGGCCGGACGACGTCGTCGATAGATTCCATTGGTATTTATACGAAGAAGTAGCTACGGTAACGCTTAAAGCGGGCGTGAATAAGGTGCAGCTTATAGGAACCGGCAAGGAACAGCTCAACTTCCGCGACCTTGCGTTCAGCGACGTTGCGGACGGAGCGAAACTCTCGTGGGGAACCGCGCCGGATACGTCCGAACCCGAAACCGGCAACGGAGCGGAAGGCGTAACGCTTCCCGACGAAGAACTGCAGAAATAAAAGCGCTGCCGTGCAGCGCGCGCAAAGACCGCGGCCGCAAAAATCGGCTGCGGTCTTTGTCTTTAAGCATAATTGCACGGTTGACGCCGGTTCGCCGATCTGCGGCGGCGCGGCGCGCTTGTTTGCCGTCGGATTTTAGCACTTGTATGAAAAGAGTGCTAATTCGCTTGACATTCGGGAATATTGCTGTTAAAATTCATACTTGAACATATAGTATTAATGGCGCTCCCGATCGGGAGACGGAAGGTATCATGGCAGACGAAAAGAAAAGAGATTATTACGAAGTGCTCGGTGTGTCCAAGACTGCGGACGACGCTACTATAAAAAAGGCGTACCGAGACCTTGCGAAAAAATATCATCCCGATCTTCATCCCGGAGACAAGGAAGCGGAAGCCAAGTTTAAGGAAGCGAGCGAAGCGTACGAAGTACTGAGCGACGCTCAGAAGCGCAAGATGTACGATATGGGCGGACACAGCGCGATGAACGGCGGTTTCGGCGGGGATTACAGCGATATGTTTTCGGGCTTCGGCAACGGCGGTTTCGGCGGCAGCGGTTTCGGGGATATATTCGGGGACATATTCGGCGGAATGTTCGGCGGTTCGCGCGCAAGGCGTAAGACGGGGCCCGTTCGCGGCGCGGACGTCAATTACGTTATACGCATAGACTTTACGGAAGCGGTGTTCGGCTGTGAAAAGGAGATAGAATTCAACAGCAAAAAGGAATGCCGGTCATGTCACGGTACGGGCGGCAAGGACGGCGCACAGCCTGTGACTTGTACGCGATGCAACGGAACCGGACAGATAAGCAGGAGCCAGCGCACCGCGCTCGGTATGATTAGTAACATCATGCCTTGCCCGGATTGCGGCGGTAGCGGACGTATAATAAAGGAGAAATGCCGTGATTGCGGCGGTACGGGGTACGTAAGCGCGCGCAAGCGGCTTAAAATCAATATACCCGCGGGCATAGACAACGGTCAGGGCGTGAGTGTGCGCGGAGAAGGCGAGCCCGGTCAGAACGGCGGCGGACGCGGAGATCTTATCGTGGAAGTGGTGGTCAGGAGCCATCCCGAATTCAGGCGCGAAGGCAACGATATATATTCGACGGTAAAAGTACCTTTTACGGTAATGACGCTCGGCGGGGATATAATCGTAAAGACCGTCGACGGCGACGAAAAATATAAGGTAGCCGCGGGCACTCAGACGGGGACTCGCGTGCGCATAAAGGGAAAGGGGGTTCCCGTCTTGAACGGTTACGGCAGAGGCGACCATTTCGCAACGTTAAGCGTCGACGTGCCCGTTTCGCTTACGAACGAGCAGAAAGACGCGCTCAAAGCGTTCGGGGAAAGCATGGGCGGCGGAACCAAAAAGAAATTTTTCGGAAGATGATAAAAGGATCGGGCGAGTCGCGATAACGTGAAAAACGATTTGCCCGATTTTTTTGTTTTTCCGTAAAATGGACGGTTTTTTTACGTACGTCGCGCCGTCAAATCATTGTCAACGGCGTTTTCGTATGTTATAATAAACGGAGTTAAAACGCAGGAGAAAAAATCATGGCGGAAAAACTTATCAGTTTTGCGATACCGAGCTATAACTCGGAAGCATATATGCGCAAATGCATAGAATCCATACTGCCCGGCGGCGAAGACGTGGAGATAATAATAGTCAACGACGGCAGTAAAGACGGTACGGGCGCGATAGCGGACGAATATGCGGAAAAATATCCGACTATCTGCCGCGCCGTTCATCAGGAAAACGGCGGTCACGGAGAAGGCGTAAACCAAGGCATACGCCGCGCTCAAGGACTTTACTATAAAGTAGTGGATTCGGACGATTGGGTGGATTCGGACGTACTGCTTAAAGTCATAGACGTTATAAAGAAGCATAAGCAAGCGGGAACTCTGCCCGATCTTTACATAACAAATTTCATTTACGACAGAGTTTACGACAATTCGTCGTTTACGAGACGTTACGTCAAAAATATGCCGACTGACACGTTTTTCGGCTGGGATAAGGTAAAACCCTTTCATACGTCGAGCGTGCTTCTGATGCACTCTCTGATGTATAAAACGAGTATTCTGCGCGACAGCGGTCTCGAATTGCCCAAGCATACGTTTTATGTGGACAATATTTTCGCGTACGTTCCGCTTCCGTACGTAAAGACCATGTACTATATGGACGTGGATCTTTACCACTATTTTATAGGCAGAGCGGATCAGTCCGTCAACGTATCGAGTTTCGCAAAACGCACCGACCAGCAAAACAGGGTAATGCTTATAATGGCGCAGGCGTACGATTTGCGGGAAATGAAAAAGACGAACAAACAGCTTGCAAAGTACATGCTGCACACGCTTGCGTGCCTGATGATAATAACGATAACTTTTACCGTGGCGGTGCCGTCAAAGGAAAAGTACGCCGCGCTTAAAGAGCTGTGGAAAAAAACAAAGGAAAAGGATAAAAAACTTTACTCCAAACTGAAATACAGATCGTATCCCGCAATTTATACCTTTCTTCCGCGCCCCATAGGCCGCGCGGTAATTCTCGCCGGATATAAATCGATGAGAAAAAAAGTAAAATTGGGATGAGAATATCGCTTGCCGCGTAAGGTTTGCCCCTTGCGCGGTTTTTGTATTTATCTTAACCGTTCGACGGCGGTTTTTTCGCTACGGACAAAGCGGGAACGCGGAATAAAAAATATACGTTCGCGTATCGTATAAAATTCGCGTAAATTAGTTTAAAATATGATTAGAAAAAATTTTTTTTATTGAAAAGGAAGGGAAATAATGATAAAATATAAAAAACGCCGATTATCGGTTTAAGGAGGAATTATGGGAAAGAGAAAAAAGATAAAACTCGGATTGTTTGATATTTTATTCCTTGGTATAGCGGCAGCAGGCTTTGTTTTTGCGCTTATCGGAATACTTATCAAATGGTTCTCGAAAGACGTAGTGATCGGTGACGCATCCGGCAAACTCTTCGATAAAGTATGGGAAGCTTCGGAATATGTGGACGCATTCCCGATAGGCGTCGTCAGAGCGTTTGCCGTAATCGCGGTTATACTTTCGGGACTTTGCGCTATAGGCGTGATGCTTAAGGTTTTCGATATAGTGAGCATACGTGGACTTCTGTCCTTTATTTTCGCGGGAGCGACCATAGCGGTGGGTATATTGGTAGCCGTATTCTCGTACGCTTTCGCGGGAGATATCGGAAATATAACATCGACGGTGCCCGTGGTGGGAATGTATTTCTGCGCGATAGGAACGATAGCGAGCGGCGCGGCAATGCTGCTAAAACGCGGCTGAAAAACGTATATGAATAAAAAACTTTCCCGAAAAAACGGGAAAGTTTTTTTATGCCGACAAAGGTATTGCGACGAAAAGTTGACAGCGCGGACAGGTTATGTTAATATGGCGTTATGGAAGGATTGCCCGAAAAACTTAAAGAACTGCTTATATTCGCATACGGAGAGCGCGCGGAAGAAATAGAAGTCGGCTGTACGAGCAGGCGTCCCGTTACTTTTCGCGTAAATACTCTGAAAGCGACTGCGGACGAGATCGAGCGCGCGCTTGCGGCGGCGGGGATAACGTACGAAAAGAGCGGGATTGAAAACGCGTATGTCGTTAGCGGCGCGCGCGAAAGCGAGCTTCGCGAAACGGAAATTTATAAAAACGGAAAGATTTATATGCAAAGCCTGTCGTCAATGCTTCCGCCGTTTGCGATCGAAGCGAAAGCGGGCGAAAGCATACTCGACATGGCGGCGGCGCCAGGCGGCAAGACCACGCAGATGGCGGCTATGTCGGACGGCAGAGCGGCGATAACGGCGTGTGAAAAAAGCCCCGTCCGTGCGGAGAGGCTGAAATATAATCTTGCGTTGCAGGGAGCGGGACGAGTGTTCGTCATAAACAAAGACGCTTCGACGCTCGATAAGGGGTTCGTTTTCGATAAAATATTGCTTGACGCGCCGTGCAGCGGTAGCGGTACCGCAAACGCAGGAGCGTTTTCGGAAAAACTGCTGGAAGGCTGTATGCGAACCCAACGGCGACTGATAACCAAAGCGTGGGAAATGCTAAAAAAGGGCGGCGTGCTCGTATATTCGACGTGTTCGGTGTTGCCTTGCGAGAACGACGAGATGCTTAAAAACGTTTTGGGCGGCAGAGCCGAATATTCGGATATAACGCATATAGTACCCGCGAACGCCAAATTGTTGCCGTGCGCGCCGCATACCGTTACCGTATGCCCCGACGGGCTTTACGAAGGGTTCTTTGTGGCAAAACTGCGCAAGCCTTTGTAACGGATAAAAGCCAAGCGCCGAACAGTCATAATATGGCGGCGGTTAGATATCCGGAACCGAGCAATACCGCGAGAAAGGAAAAATTGAGCGCGGAGAATTTGCCGAGATATTCTCGCGTATGCCCGGGCATTACTCTTCGATAGGTATTTAGAGTTATAAGGCTGGCGAGAGAAGCGATCGGGGTGCCGAGACCGCCTATATTCACGGCTATGAGCAATCTCGTATAGTCGAGAGTGAAATGCGAAAGCAGTACGGCAGAAGGCACGTTGGAAATTACCTGACAGGAAAGCACGCCGAACGCGAGCGGATCGAGCGAGACGAGATTGCCGAGAAATTCTTTTACGGCTTCGATCCTCGCAAGATTGCCCGAGAATACGAAAAACGCGCAGAAGGTAAGCAGCAGACCGTAGTCTACGCGCAGCAAAGCGCGCGCGTCGAGTATAAGAACGGCGACGAAAACCGCGAGCAATCCCCAGTAATAGGGGAATACGCGGAAAACTATCATGACGGACAGCGCGAAAAGAAGACCGTAAACCGCCGAACGCCAGGCAGGCGGACGGTATTTGGGTTTTTCTCCGACTTCCGCTTTTTCCGGTCTGACGAACAGGCATACCGCCAGTATAAGCACGAACGCCGCGGCGAACGGAATGGACATGATGCGGAAAAATTCGCCGGTAGGTATGTGGTAAAAGGAAAAAAGATAAAGGTTTTGCGGATTGCCGAAAGGCGTCAGCATACCGCCGAGATTGGCGGCTATGTTTTGCATTATGAATGTAAAGGCAATCGCTTTTTTATTGCCGCAGGCTTCGAGCACGAAATATCCGAGCGGCAGAAAGGTGACGAGCGCCATATCGTTCGCCATTATCATCGAGCCGAAATATGTAACGCCTACGAGCGCGAGAATGACGTTGCGCATATTGCCGAACCGTCTCACGATCACGTCGGCGAGCCATACGAAAAAGTGTATATTACGAAAAGCCGCGACCACGGCAAGCGTGCAGAACAGGCAGGAAAGCGTACGCAGATCGAAGTAGCCTCCGTATTCCGCGTCGAACGGAACGAATATACAGGTTATGAGCGCGGCGCATATAGCGATTATGAGCACTACGTTTTTTTTCAAAAGGGTGAGCGCTATGTGCCCGAATTTTGTTTTTCCGGTTTTTATTACGCTCCCGCCGGGACTGAACTGCACCGCGGGTTTATCCGCGCCGTGCGCCTGTCCGCCGTCGGGTTCGCCTCCGTTTGCCGCTTCGTCGGATTCGTCGTTTACGTTCCGATCGTATGTATCGTTTTTCTTTTCGTCGTCCATTTCATCCGCTCCGGTTTCAGACAATATATTTTATACTCTTTTTACCCGAAACTGTCAACGAAAATAAGGATATCAAGCTTATTATAGCTTGCGATTTACAACGCTTTAAAGCGAGCTTTTACGCGTTTTCTAATTTTTTCAAATACATGTTTTTTCTTCAATTATGCGTTTTTTGTTGACAAGTTCTTTTAAGTTGCATATAATATTGATATGTATCAATGTGATGACGAACAACTGACGGAAGTTCTGAAAATACTCAAAGCGTTGGCGGACGAAACGCGGCTGGAAATATTTTCGATGCTGCGCGGTGGAGAACTCTGCGCGTGCAGAATACTCGAAAAGCTGAACGTAACTCAGCCTACGCTTTCGCACCACATGAAAGTGCTTTGCGACTGCGGGCTTGTCGTTGCGCGCAAGGAATGGAAATGGACGCATTATTCGCTCGATTGCGAAGTGCTTAAACAATTTGCGGGTTATATAAGCGCATGCGGCTGTATGCGGAAAAAATAATTGCCCATTCGCGGCTTTTATTTTTACTCAATCATATAGATATTTATCGATATTATGGAAGACAATATTATGGAAGAGAACAGAGAAAATTCAACGGAAACCGTATGCTCGGAGGACGGGGAAAAAGTCGCGTCAGAGAAGCCGAAGAAAAGCGGACTGCGTAAATTCGTCGTTGCGTTAGTTTTGTTTTTGGCGGCAGTCGGTGCGGCGATAGGCATTGCGGCGATAGCGGGCGGAGCAGACGGGATAAAAGCGCTCGGCGCTTTCGTAAGCGATCAGTTGCTCGGAATGAAGTGGCTCGATATGCTTATCGGAAAAGCTATGACGGGTATGCTTGGCGAGTCTTTCGCTTCGTCGCGTTGGGGCGGGGCAATAAGGTTTTTTGTCTATGACGTTATAAAAATAATGTTTTTGCTTTGCCTGCTTATTTTCGTTATATCGTATGTGCAGAGTTATTTTCCGCCCGAACGCACCAAAAAGATACTCGGAAGATACAAAGGCATATGGGCAAACGTCATGGGCGCGCTGCTCGGAACGGTTACGCCTTTTTGCAGCTGTTCATCCATTCCGATATTCATGGGCTTTACTCGGGCGGGTATATCGAGCGGCGTCACGTTCAGTTTTCTAATATCCAGTCCGCTTGTAGATCTCGGAGCGTTCGTATTGCTTTCAAGCGTTTTCGGTTTTCCGATAGCGATTGCTTATGTAGTCGTAGGACTCGTGCTTGCGGTCGTCGGCGGAACGATAATCGAGAAAACGGGCGTGGGAGGCAACGTACGCGATTTTATATCGCAGGGCGGCGCGGTTGAAACGGTCGGCGAAACCCCGACAAAAAAAGAACGTCTGATCTATGCGAGGGATCAGATGCTCGGTACGCTGAAAAAAGTGTGGATATATATTCTTGTCGGAGTAGGGATAGGTGCGGCAATACATAATTTTATTCCGCAGGAATGGATACAGGCGGTGCTTGGCGAGGATAAGTGGTACGGCGTGCTTGTCGCAAGCGTAGTGGGCGTGCCTATGTATGCTGATATATTCGGCACCATACCCGTAGCGGAAGCATTGTTTTTCAAAGGAGTGGGCGTAGGCACTATACTTTCGTTTATGATGAGCGTTACCGCCCTTTCGCTTCCGTCGCTGATAATGCTTTCAAAAGCGGTGAAACCGAAATTGCTTTTCTGGTTCATCGTAATAGTGGTAGCGGGTATTATCGCGATAGGTTATATATTCAACGCATTTAATTTTATGTTCGTACGGGAGGTATAAAGTATGAAAATAGTAACACTCGGAAACTGCTGTAAAAAATCCAAGCAGAATCATGAAAACGCAGTCAGAGCGGCTGAAAAATGCGGCATTGCCGAGCCTGTGGAAAATACGGGCGACTATTTTGTTATCGCGTCATACGGCGTAATGTCCACGCCTGCGCTAGTTATCGACGGCAAAGTCGTTGCAAGCGGGCGAATGCTTACGGAGGAGCAGATAGAAAAACTCATAAGGGAGAGAATGTGAAATGGAAAATGAAAATGTAAACTGTCCTTGCCCCAAATCCTCATGCCCCAACCACGGCGATTGCCGCAAGTGCGTAGTAAAGCATAAATTCACCGACAGTCTGCCTTACTGCCTTTTTCCGGACAACGGAGGGGATAAATCGCTACGTAATTTTTATGAAAAACTGAAACGCAGATTTTCGGGCGAATAAATTTTACGATTCGATATGGAATAAATAAAATTACAATTTTTTTATTTATATATAGCGTCGACGATTATTTCAGAAAGGTCTTCGGCGTTATCTTTGCAGTCGTTTTCCAGCCATGCCATGGAAACGTTAAACAGCATACCCGCGTAAATATAAGGTGAATAAATTTCGCTGTTCGGATAATCGGTTTCGAATGTTTTTACGAAATTAACGTTGAGATAGTCGAGATAAATATATTCCAGCCGCGCTTTTTTTATCAGTTTGAAAACCTCTTTGTTTTCTTTGAAAACGGTAAGCGCTCTGAGTACCGTTTTAATATAATCTTCCTTGCAGCGCGGGTAGAAACGCTGACTGAAAATGAATTTTTTCGTGTTGTGGTCGAAATAGTAAATAATGACGTCCTCTTTGCGCTTGAAATAGCGGTAAAACGTAGCTCTGCCTACGCCCGCTTTTTCCGCAATATCGGTCACGCTGATCTTATCGAACGCATATTCGCTCATGAGTTTGAACAGCGCCTGTACTATATAAAATCTCGTGTATTCTTCGGGGGAGCATTCCATGATACAAAAACTCCTTTTCTGTCTTATTTCCCGCGACGGATCGGCGCAAAGTGTCTTATTGCCGTTTGAAACCGTTGATTTTCCGGTTATTTTTCTATATGATACACTTGTCTCACGAAAAAGTCAACCGAAACGCGCGTCGGCGGACTTTTAGGCGGGGAACGATAAAAAACAAGGAGATAATAAAAAATGCAGGAAAAAGATTTCGTATCTTACGAATACAAAACGGTCGCGGTTAAAGCGAGCGACAAAACGAGAGCGCTCGACATGTACGAAGCGTTCGGCTGGGAAGCGAATTCAGTGACTCCGTCATTGTCCGGAAGCGTGACGTTATCGCTCAGACGCGACAGGAAGCAGAAACACAAATCCGAACTCAACAAGCTCGAAATGCAGGCGAAGAATGCGTTTGAATATATAAGGACATTGCAAAATTCCGAAAAGCTCGGCGCAAGCATTTTTGCCTATATATTCGGCATTATCGGCGCGCTTGTCCTCGGCGGGGGAATGTGTCTCGTTATGCTCGTTACGGGCAACGTCGCGGCGTTTGTCGGAGGTATAGCGCTCGGCGTCGTCGGATTGCTGCTTTGCGGTATAAACTATCCGATATATAAAAAGCTGGCAGACAAAAAGACCAAAGAAGTTTTGCCTCTTATAGACGAAAGCGAAGAAAAACTTGCGGATATTCTCGAAAGAGGCAACGAGCTTCTTCGGGCTGAAATCATATAAAAAGACATAAAATTAATAGTTTTTTCATGATGAATTGTCAAACTAAGTGCAACACTTAGCAAGATTTTCTTGAAACAAATCTATAGGTTTTTGAAAGTGCAGAACTTTCTTTGGCCTGGCGTTGATCAACGTCGGGTTCTTTTTTAATGTCGCGGGGCTTACCCTGGAAAGGTTTCTGCCCTTAGGATAGAATTCTCTGAGTAATCCGTTGAGATTTTCATTCGTTCCTTTTTGCCAAGCGCAGTAAGGATCCGCAAAATACATATCGCAGTGTAATGCCTTTTCAATTTCTCTCCAACAAGCGAACTCGCTGCCTCTGTCGCAGGTAATTGTCTTTACCGCTTCGTTGGGAAGCTTGGAGAGTGCGTCTATGATCGCCTTTGCCATCGTTTCTCCCTTTCTGTCCGGTATCTT
>CALWBH010000084.1 GCA_944376015.1 uncultured Clostridia bacterium | reverse complement strand
CATAAACGTACTGCCCGTCGATACGTCTTACCGCGCAAGTGATAAGGCTGTCTTCCTTTTCGGAAAGTTCTTCGTACGTCACGCTGTTCTCCACATCGCGGAGTTTCTGCATAATGACCTGTTTCGCATTCTGAGCCACTATTCTTCCGAAATCTTTACTGTCGACTTCTTCGGAGATCCTGTCGCCAAGCTTGTATTTTCTGTCTATGAGTTTGGCGTCTTCAAGGCTTATCTGTGTGTCTTTATCTTCGACTTCTTCGACAACGGTCAGATACGCGTTGATCTTGAATGCGTTTTTTTCGGGCATAAGAATGACTTCGATCGCTTTTGCGGAACCGTACTGTTTCTTGTATGCAAGAGAAAGCGCATTTTCAAGCGTTTCGATAAACACTTCCTTGGGTATCTTCTTCTCTCTTTCCAGCAGATCGAGAGCCGTGAAAAATTCCTTATTCACCATTTTTTATATTCCTCCGAATTAGTCAAATTTAACCAGCGGACGCACCAACGCTATCCGCGTATTTTCTATTTTAATTTCTTTTCCATCGCTTTCGACAAGCACATAGCCGTCGGTTCGTTCTTTAAGTACGCCTTCATAAACTTTTACGCCTTTGACCGGCGCAAAAAGCCGCACTTCCACTTCTTTGCCGTAATTTCTTTCGAAATCCCGCTGTTTTTTAAAAGGACGATCCAGACCGGGCGACGAAACTTCGAGTACATACGGTTTTCCCGACGTAGGATCCAGCTCGTCCAACAAAGGCTCTATTTCGTAATGTATGCGCTCGCAATCGTCAAGACTGACGCCGTCGGGTACTTTGTCCACGTAAACGGTAATGTGCAATTCTCCGTATTCTCGGCGCTGCTCCACGTCTACGGTTTCATAGCCCAACGCGCGTATCCTGTCGTCCACTGCTTTGAAAATACGCTCCGTCATAATTTCTCCATAAAAGTTAAGAGCGGACTTTTGTCCACTCTTACAGCAAAAACTATTCAAGTAATGATATTGTAACATATTATATCGCGTTTTGCAAGCGTTTTATACACTGCTCGTTAAAAATTTTGCGATCGCAAGCGCATTCGGCAATGCTCGTCGGGTATTTTTTAGTCTTGCGCTCTTAAATCTTTTCGCTTCCGCATATTTGGTTATGTCTATAAACACGGGCGGTTGTATATGAAGCTTTTCCAGCTGCGCTCTCAATAAGTTCGCATTGAGCTCGGAAGGAAAACTCGTCAACTGATATCCGCAGAAAAATTTATAGAAATCCGGGAAAACCTGTTCCGCGGAAGGCTTACCCTTCAGATCGGACGCAACGAGCCCCGCCGCCGCGCGTTCTGCTTCCGTTATTTCCGTATGCGGACAAATAAGCGAAGAAAAGGTTTCTTTAATTTCGCCTTTATCTATTTTTACGGCGCCGATTTCTATCACTTCCCCCGGGCGATATTTATTGTCGCTGACCGTCATGAGAGAAAATATAACGAGCGGGTCTTTGGCGAGCGGCGGACGTCTGTCCACGTACAGCGAAGATTGCGCAAGCGAAACGTATTCTTTGGGGCGTACAAAGCGATAATCTTCGTCCGCAAGTCTCAACACTTTGTTAACGGTAAATTCAGCGCGTTCGCAGCCCGTAAATCTCCTTACCGTCATTTTAAGACTACCGTCTCCCCTGTGCGTATCGTAATCCGTTCTGCCGGCAACCAGAAAATAAGACCCGTTGTCGAGATACTTCATGGCGTCCTTGTTATTTGCAGAAGGAAACCACGTACATCTGATTCTTGCGGTACCGTCGTCGAGAAAAAACGTGGCAAACTTACGTTTTTGTTCTCCGGAAACGGGTTTTTTCGGCGTGTATTCGTATTCGCGTTTGTCCGAAAGCATACCGTACACGATCGCATATTCGGGCTGAGTACAATCGCAAATATACTTTGCGCTGCCTTCGATGAGCTCTCCGCACATAGGAACCCTGCCTGTCGGGCTTACCGTTCGCCCCTCGCCCGGTCTTTCATAAGAATATCTCGGTTCGCTTGCCACGGAGGTGATAGTTTTTCTTATGCCTTCCACGTCTTCAGCCACGGTTTTGATACTTACCGACGCGTCTTTAAAAAGTCGTAACTCTATATATTCTTTAAGTCTGCGGCAAACGTCTTCCTTTTCCGCATATTCGCGCACGTATGACGGCAATTTAAGATTTACGGTCACGCTTTCGCCTGCGTTTATTTCAACGTGCTCGGAATCCGCCACGGAGGATATATACGCGCTTTCGCTTTGCAAAAAATCCATTACCGTATGCAATATATCCATACTTCCGGCAGTCACGAATGAAATGCCGACGGATACTTTTGCCGACGGCGGGAAAAAAGACGCGGCGGCATATCTGATCTTCTCCTTCGCCGCGTTGTAATCGCCTTCTTTTTCCCTGGGACAAACGGCTTTTAAAAGCACCCCGGCGTTATCTACGTCTACGACCGCTTCGATAAACCGCACAAACGAAAACTCGGAATAACGCTCGGTAAATTTTTTATTGAATTCATCCACGCGCAAGCTCCTTTACCATGTCGATAAATTTTTCCTCGGCTTCTTTTACGGGCAAAGTCGCCAGTATACGCCCTTTTGCAAAAAGCACGGCTTTATCCTTTCCGCCGGCTATCCCGATATCCGCCGTCGCCGCTTCTCCCGGTCCGTTGACCACGCATCCCATCACCGCTATTTTAAGCGGACGACGCACGTTCGCCACTATCTTTTTACATTTGCCCACGAGCGTTTCGAGATCGTAAAAACAACGCGCGCACGTAGGACAGGATACTATCTCCGCATAATTTCTGTCGAGCCCAACCGCTCTTAATATGCTTTTACCCACTTCGACTTCCCTTACGGGATCACCGGTAAGAGAAACTCGCAGCGTATCGCCTATGCCGTCGAGCAGCAAACTCGCGATACCTGCGGCGGACTTTATCACCGCGTCTTCTCCGCATCCGCTCTCGGTAACGCCTATGTGGAGAGGATATTCGCAAAGCTTGTCCAGTTCCCTGTAAGCGTCCACCGTCAAGCGCACATCGCTCGCCTTGACGGATATCACGATATCGTGAAAATTCTCCTTTTCAAGCAATTTAACGGTGCGTAACGCGCTTTCAGCGAGCGCGGCCGCCGTAACGCCGTTATATTTGGCTTTGATATCCTTTTCCAGCGAGCCGCCGTTGATACCCACTCTTACGGGACAACCGTTCGCCTTGCAAGCCGTGACAAGTTCTTTTATTCCCGCGGAAGAAGTATTGCCGGGGTTAAAACGTACTTTTGCGAACCCCGCGTCGGCGCATGCTACCGCCAGCCTGTAATCGTATTGAATATCTGCTATGAGAGGAAGGGCAAATCGTGCGATATACGTGCCGCACGCTTCAACGTCGCGCATATCCCGAACCGCGAGCCTGACAAGATCGCAACCGGCGTCCGCGAGCGCCTGTATCTGAGCACTTGTAGCCGTAACATCGGCGGTATCCGTGTTGGTCATGGACTGTATCGTGACCGCATTCCCTCCGCCTATCTTAACGCTTCCGGCTTTTACGCATAACTTTGACATATCATCACCTTTTTTCTCTATGTTTTAACGTCGGTTATATACGGGAGATCATTCCGACAATATCCACTATTATCACGAATGCGAGCAACGCCATGAGCCCCACCGCGTGAATAGTGCCTTCCGTTTTTCTGTTTACTGGCTTTTTCCTTATCCATTCTATAATTACGAACACAATCCTCGCACCGTCAAGCGCGGGTATGGGTAAAAGATTGAATATCGCAAGATTGCTCGCTATAAGCGGTAGAAACAGTAATATATTCATAGGGTTTGCCGCGGAATAAGAAGCTATAAGCTCCACAGTACCGACGGGTCCCGTCATATCCGTAAGCGGTATCTGACCCGTAAACAGTTTTCCGAAAGAACCCAATATAAGCCACGACAGTTCAAAAGTATATGGAACGCAATACAACGCGGCTTTTCCGAAACCGTTGCTTCTGCTTTCATATTCCGTCGTTATACCGAATCTCCATCCGCTGTCTTCTGACTCGACATACTGCTTGGTTACGGTTACTTCTTTAAGCTCGCCGTCTCTTTCCACCGTGAACACCGCGCTTTCGCCGTTTTTTACGTCTGCAAATAATTCCGCCGCAGACGTCATAAAGGTAATTTCCCTGCCGTTTACGCCTACGATAACGTCGCCCTCTTTAAGCTCCGTCGCATACGGCACGCCGTTATTCGATTCAAGCCCGGTTACGCGAGGAACGGCATAACCCGCGGCAAGTATGAATATAAAAGAAAAGATTATTGCGGATACGAGATTGAACATCGGTCCGGCAAGAAGCACCAATATTCTTTTCCAAGGCTTGCGCGACTCAAAAGTGCGTCTTTCCGATTTTTTGTCGACGGTCGTCTCTTTATCGTTACTTTCAGAGACGGCGGCAGGCTCTTTGCTTTCGCCGACGGACGTTTGAGCGGAATCGATTTCCGATCGTTCTGACGTTTCCGGAAATACCTCTTCGGTAATCGCTTTTTCGTCTTCTTCGCTTTCAAAAGCGCAATATCCGCCGAGCGGCAATGCCCGCACGGAAAAAGTTTCGCCCGACCGCAATTTGCGTGAAAGCAATTTAGGACCCAGACCGATGGAAAATTCGGTAATGCCGAAACCGAGCAGTTTTCCGGCGAAATAATGTCCGGCTTCGTGTATTGTTATCATAAGCAACAATATCAGTATTGCCGCTATAACGAATAAGAAAATCATATACGATGAACAAAAGCTCCGATCTGTTTTTCGAGAGAAGCGCGAAGTTCGTATAACTGAGATATGCTTGCAACTCTCTTTGTTTCATTTATGCACAAAGCTTCGTCTATTATTACATTTATATCGGTAAATTTTATTTTTTTCTTTAAAAACATACCTACGGCTATTTCGTCCGCTATACTGAATACCGCCGGTGCGGTTCCCCCTTCGAGTAAACATCTGCGCGCCGTAGCAGGCGCCGGGAATCGTTTTTCGTCCGGTTCCGCGAACGTGAGCGGTACCGAAAAATCAAACGCCTTCACCCCGTCGTTAAGATAGCGGTAAGGATAACTGAGCGCATACTGTATCGCAAGCTCCATATTCGGATAAGACATGAGCGCAACGGTCGATCCGTCGAGAAATTCCACCATGGAATGAATAACGCTCTCGGGATGTATTACATAATCCACGGAATAAGTGGAAAACAATCTTCCCGCTTCTATTATTTCAAGTCCCTTGTTTACCATTGTCGCGCTATCGACTGAAATTTTCGCACCCATATTCCAGGTCGGATGCTTTACTGCCTGCTCCGGGGTCACGGAAGAAAGGTCTATACTCTTATCCGAATAAAACGGTCCGCCGCTCGCCGTAAGCACTATGCGTTTAAGATCGCCGCGCATACCTGTTTTAAGACACTGAAAAACCGCGGAATGCTCGCTGTCTACCGGAATTATCTCGGCGCCGTATTTACGGGCGGCGTCCAAAACAAGCTCGCCCGCGCAAACTATCGCTTCTTTATTGGCTAACGCTATGCGTTTACCGTGCTTTATACATTCGATGAGCGGAGTGAGCGCGGCAAGTCCGGAGACAGCCATTACATAAATATCCGCGTCGACAATCGAAGCGACTTTTTCCGCAGCGGAGAAACCGCAAAATCCGCGCGTACCGTCAGGCACATCGATATCGGCAAGACTGCCGGCAAACTGCGGCGCAAACTCCGTAAGCTGCTCGGAAAAAAGCTCGGTATTCGAGCCCGACGTAAGCGCGACAATTTTATACTCATGCGGAAAACGGCGCACGACATTCAATGTCTGTACGCCGATACTGCCCGTACTGCCGAAAACCGCAACAGTTTTCATATACCGTCACCTCACAGGGAAACGTAAACGAGAATAGCCATATAAATATATGTGGCTAAAGCGGATATCATCGTTCCGTCTATACGATCCATGATTCCGCCGTGTCCGGGGATCAAAGTGCCGTAATCTTTAATCTCGCAATGACGCTTTATGTAAGACGCCATAAGGTCGCCTATCTCGGTAGCGACTCCGATCAAAAGACCGAGAGACAAATACAACGTAAGACTGACCCACACGTTTCCATGCAGTCCGGTAAGCCCGCCTACGCCGGTAAAAGACAATCCGAATACTATACCTGCGCCTATCATGCCGCCGAGCATGCCGCCTATGGACCCCGACACCGTTTTTTTAGGGCTGATCATCGGCGCAAATTTAGGTCCTTTGAATTTACTTCCTATGGCAAAAGCCGCAATATCGCAGGAGGACGCGCATATAAATACCATCATTATGGCAATAACGCGATAATTCGGCGCATAACCGTCCGCAGTATAAGGGTCGTAACTCCAATCGTCGAAAGCGATACCGTGCTGAGCGCCCGGCAAATAATTTATGGCAAGGAAGAAAAACATTATGGCGACCGGATAAATAAGGCAGAATATACTGCTTATCACGTTTTCTCCCGTTTTTCTCGAACTGGTCATGTTTATTACGAAAATTATCACGACCATCATTATAAGCGCTATAAAATATGCCGCCACACTGTGCAAACCGTACACGTCGGACTTGCTCTGACTGAATATGTTCACGGTTTTGAATACCGCATAACTGATTATTATCGTCAGAAACTGCATCAGGAATCCGGGTTTAGCATATTTGTACGACAAGGCTTCTCCCATCTCGTGCGCGGCTACGATCATCAAGATCAGTATAAACACGTCATATACGCTTACCGACACGTAAAAAGTCAGGAAGAGTACTCCCGCACAGATTAAAAACATAATCATTCCGAATATAAATCTATTCTTCATTAATCCTTCCGAATCTCCTGTCTTTTTTACGGTATTCCGCAATTATATTTTTTATTTCTTCCCCGGAAAAATCAGGCCATAACGTGTCTGTAAAAAACAACTCCGAATATGCCGATTGATACAGTAAAAAATTACTTATACGATGTTCTCCGCCCGTTCTTATGATTATATCGGGATCGGGCATACCGTGCGTTTGCAAACGCTCGGCAAAAGTTTCTTCGTCCGCTTTTACCCCGGCTTCCACGAATTCGTTGACGGCTTCCACTATATCCGCTCTCCCGCCGTAATCGAAACAAATATTAAGCGTGCCGACCTTTCCGCAGCTCGTATGTTCGCATACTTCGTCGACAAGAGTTCTGAGCTCATCGTCGAAAGCGCGGCGGCTTCCGAGTACGTTCAGTTTTATTCCGCGCTTTAAAAGCTTGGGTTCGTTCGATTTCAAATACTTGCGGAATAAGCCGAGCAGACCCGTTACTTCCTGTTCGGGTCTATTCCAGTTTTCGGTGGAAAAAGCGAATATGGTAAGATATCTGACGCCGAGAGTAAAAACTTCGTCAGCGATTCTGTCTATCGTTTTTACGCCTTCCCTGTGACCGAAAGAACGCGGTAGCAAACGTTTTTTTGCCCACCTGCCGTTCCCGTCCATTATTATCGCTATATGCGACGGCACTCCGTTATCAGATTTCAAGAATTTCTTTTTCCTTGTCCTTATATACTTCGTCCGCAGCCGCAATGTATTTGTCAAGCAATTTCTGCACGTCCTTTTCAAAGCCGGCAAGCTCGTCTTCGGAAAAATTCATGTCTTTTTTGAGCTTCTTGGCTTTGTCGAGCGAATCGCGTCTTTCATTCCTGAGCACTACCTTGCAGTCTTCGGACATTTTCTTGACCTGCTTGACAAGCTCCTTTCTGCGCTCTTCCGTAAGCTGCGGAAAAATAAGCCGTATCACTTTACCGTCGTCGGTAGGATTGATGCCTATATCCGAAGCGGTAATGGCTTTTAACGTCTCCTTTGTCGCGCTTTTGTCGAAAAGATTTATAACGAGCATGCGCGCTTCGGGTACGGTTATGTTCGCCATTTGTCTGAGCGGCGTGGGCGATCCGTAATAATCGACGCTTATATTATCGAGGATCTTCGGGTTAGCTCTCCCCGCTCTCACCGAAGTATATTCGACGGAAAGATGATTAACGGCCTTTTCGAGACCTTCTTCAAGATTCATGAGTTCTTCTTCAAGTTCGGGTAACATACTATCTCCTTTAATCTTTATAATGAAATTATAACACGGTTTTATTTATTTTACAACCGTTTAACCTATATACGTGCCTATTTTATCGCCCATTGCGGCTTTAATTATACTGTCTTTTTCGCCGAGCGCAAACGTTATGATGGGAATATTGTTTTCCATACATGTGGTTATTGCCGTAGTATCCATATGGTTCAGCCGAAGATTTATTACGTCGAGATAAGAGATTTTTTCAAACTTCTTTGCGTTCGGATTTTTCTTCGGATCGCTGTCGTATACGGCGTCGACGTTTTTCGCCATGAGCAGAACGCTCGCTCCTATCTCCGCCGCGCGGAGCGCCGCGCCCGTATCCGTTGAAAAGTAGGGATTGCCGGTTCCGCACGCAAGCAGAACTATTCTGCCCATTTCAAAGTGACGGAGCGCTTTTCTGAGAATAAAAGGTTCTGCAACCGAGGGTATGGAAAGCGCGGTCTGCAATCTCGTAGGCACGCCTTTTTTTTCGATAGCGTCCTGAAGCGCAAGTCCGTTCATTATCGTAGCGAGCATTCCCATGTGATCGGCAGTTACTCTGTCCATATTTATGCCTTGTCTGCCGCGCCAGAAATTACCGCCGCCCATGACCACCGCGACTTCCACGCCGCGGTTGTGTATCTCTATTATCTGAGACACCACGTGTTCCACCATCGTGGGATCGATGCCGACCCCGTTATCGCCACCGAGCGCTTCGCCGCTTATTTTCAAAAGTACTCTTTTATACATAACTTTCTCCCGTATTTTAAGAAAAAGGAACACCGAAGCGTTCCTTTATTCGTTTTTATTTGCCGGACATCTTTGCGACTTCTTCTGCCAGATTGTCGGACTTCTTTTCAAGGCCTTCGCCCATCACAAGACGAACGAATTTAACAATTCTGACGGCAATGCCCGTAGCTTTCGACACGTTCTTAACGAGCTGATCGACTGTAACGGAAGAATCTTTCGCAAATGCCTGATCGACGAGACATATCTCTTTGAGGCTCTTCTGCAAACGTCCGCCAAGCATCTTTTCGAGTATTGCGTCGGGCTTGTTTGCATTCTTGGGATCGTTCTTCGCCTGCGCAAGCAAAATGGACTTTTCTTTTTCGATATATTCGGCAGGCACTTCGCTGTCGTAAACGTAAAGCGGAGAGAACGCCGCAATATGCATTGCGATGTCGTGCGCCATTTCTTTAATTTCGTCGGTTGCCGGCTTATCCGTTTCCACTTCCAACATAACGCCTATCTTTCCGCCGTTATGAAGATAAATCTCTTCTACGCCTTCTCCCGCAAGCGTGAATTTCTCGAAACGACGTGCGGTTATCTTTTCTCCGCACTTGGACGTTTCCGCATTCATAAGCTCGGTCACCGTGCTGCCGTCGATCTTGGTCTCAAGCCATTCTTCGACAGTCGCGGGAGAATTGTCCGCAACGGCCTTTGCCGCCTTTTTTACCAATGCTCTGAATCCGTCGGTATTTGCAACGAAATCGGTCTCGCAGTTAAGCTCTGCAAGAACGCCCGTTTTTGCGTCCGTATAACCGCCGATAAGTCCTTCGCTCGCAATGCGGCTGGCTTTCTTTGCGGCGATGTTAACGCCTATTTCTCTAAGATACTCGATCGCCTTTTCCTTGTCGCCGTCGGTGTGAACGAGCGCTTTTTTGCAATCCATCATACCGGCGCCGGTGATCTCGCGGAGCACCGCAACGTCTTTTGCCGTAAAACTCATTATATTATCCTCCGATTATTCTTCGTCCTGCGGCATTACGGGTTCTTCGGTTGCCGCAACATCAGCTTCACGAGAGCGTTTTTCGATAAGCGCTTCTTCGCCCTCTCTCGCTTCTATGACCGCGTCCGCCATTGCGCTTGCAATAAGCTTTATCGCACGTATAGCGTCGTCGTTACTGGGTATCACGTAATCCACTTCGTCCGGATCGCAGTTGGTATCCACCATTCCGACGATGGGTATATTGAGTTTATGCGCTTCGGCAACGGCAAGGTGCTCTTTCTTGGGATCAACCACGAAAAGCACGCCGGGAAGAGTGCGCATCTCTTTGATACCGCCGAGATTGGCTTCGAGCTTATCTCTTTCCTGAACAAGCTTCATGACTTCCTTTTTGGGAAGCAGAGAAAACTCGTTCATGCTCTCCATCTGATTGATCTTGTTGAGCCTGTCTATTCTCGAACGTATAGTAGCGAAATTGGTAAGAGTACCGCCCAACCAACGCTCGGTTATATAGTGCATGCCGCAACGCTGCGCTTCCGAAGTTATGGCTTCCTGAGCCTGTTTCTTCGTTCCGACGAAAAGCACGCTCTTACCGCTGTCGACGACGGACTTGATAAAGTCGTACGCTTCGTCGATAAGTCCCACGGTTTTTTCGAGATTGATTATATGAATATCGTTTCTCGCCGTGTAGATGTACTTCTTCATTTTGGGATTCCACTTTCTGGTCGCATGACCGAAGTGAACGCCCGCTTCCAGCAACTGTTTCATTGAAACTACGTTTGCCATTTGATGTTCCTCCTGTTTTTCCTCCCCGACGTTCAAGAGATTTACCCCGTAAACGGCATTTTGCCGCACAGTAAGGGCATACGCGCCGAGTGTGTATTCAAACGTTAAGATTATATCATAACGAAAACCGAAATGCAATCGATTTTAAGCTGTTTTTACGCATTATTATATTATTTGTCCGCGTACCGCGTCTTAACGTAACATTGCCGTATAATCGCGACGACAAATAAGTCGGGCAGAGACGCAAACGGTCAAAGCGAACCTTTTGCCAAAAATCGCAACGCATAAAAAAACATGCGGTAAGACTTCTGCCGTACCGCACGTTTCATAACCGTTAATTTTCCTGTTCGGATCCCCCGCAATCTTCCGAAGAAGCGCAACCTTCGCAATTGCCGTCGCAACCGCTTCCCTCGGCAGTCGCGCGAAGATATTCTTCGAATACCGCTTCCTGCACGCTTTCGTCGTCAACGGGATAAAAATAATCGTCTTCGTCGTCGCCTTCTTCGTTGCCTATTTTGAAAATAAGCACTTCGTCTTCGGCGATACCTTCTATCTCTTCGGCGGGCTGAAGCAACGCATAAAGCTCGCTTCGGTATTCAACCACGGCGACTTCGTAAAAATCCATAGGATTATCGTCTTCGTCGAACAACGTAATGATCTCATCGTCATCGATAAGCTGTACTTTCTCGTCTGCCATATTTTACTCCTTATCGCCTTACGGCGTTAATATAATCGTTTAAAATAATCTGTGCCGACAGTTTGTCGGTAAATTTTTTCATATCCCGTTTTGCCACGCCGCCCATAGACAGATATTCTTCCGCCTGAACGGTGGATAATCTCTCGTCGTAATACTTTACTTCCAATCCGGTCACCCTGGAAAGCACCTTGCCGAAAGCGCGTGTCTTTGCCGCACGCTCGCCCTCGTTCCCGTCGGGCATAAGCGGCAATCCTATCACGATCATACCGACTTTATCCCGAACGGCAATCGCCGCGGAAACGTCTATCCCTTCTTTCATGCTTTTTATTTTAACGGACTCCAAAGGGAAAGCGATTATTTCGTTTTCGTCGCATTCGGCGTACCCTATATATCTGTCGCCGTAGTCTATCCCGAGAATTTTCATCTTTTGTATATTATATCACACTTAAAAACGGTTGTAAAGAATTTGACCGCATTTTATACCCTTACGTAGAGCGGTAGCGTTCGGACAAAATAAAAAACGGAAAACTCGTTCCGCTTTTTATTTTGACGCTTTTACGCCTTTCAATCGCAATCGCAGTCTTCGCCGCACTTGCAATCTTCGCCGCATTCGCACTCGTTCTCGCGCTTATTTTCGCAATCGCAGTCTTTTTCGCGCTCTTCGCACTTACAGTCTTCGCCGCATTCGCAATCCGAACTTTCAGCGCTTTCCGAACCGTTCTTCTTTGCGGAGTGCATCTTTTTTTCGGCCGCGGCAGTTACCTTATCGATCATCTTTCTGCATTCTTTACAGTTAACCGCAAGTAATGCGCCTGCCGCCATTCCCGCGGCGAGTCCGATTATTAAACCTTTCATAGCGTTACCTCCGCTTTTATTTTGAAGCGGAAACACGCTCGTTATACATCATTGATATCCCGACGGTTTTACTTTTTCTGCAATTTTCGCAAGCTCGTTACGCATTCGCCGAAGATTTCCGCGGCGGCGTCCGCTTCGGCTTCGGTAGTATACTTACCGAAAGAAAACCGTACGGAAGATTTAGCCTGCGCTTCGTTCAGTCCGAGAGCGATCAAAACATGCGACGGATCAAGCGAACCCGACGAACATGCCGATCCCGACGAACACGCGACGCCTTTTCTGTCAAGCAAATGAATAACGGAATCGTCATAAAGCCCGCCTGCCGTTACGTTGAGATTTTGCGGAATACGCCTTTCCATACTGCCGTTCACGCTCAAATCAGGAATCTCGGAAACGATCTTACGGAGAAACCTGTCGCGAAGCGCCTTTACTCTGCGATTATTGTTTTCGCGTTCTTCAACGGCTTTTTTCATAGCGGCGGCAAAACCCACCGCCCCAGCGACATTGGTGGTTCCGCCGCGCATCGAACGTTCCTGATGTCCGCCGCCGATTAGCTTATCGATCCGAACGCCTTTTCTGATATACAGCGCGCCTATACCTTTCGGACCGTATATTTTGTGCGCGGAAAACGACATGAGATCCACGCCGCTATCTTTAACGTCTATACGCTCGCTGCAAACCGCCTGCACTGCGTCCGTATGAAAGAGCGCGCCGTGCGAATGTGCGATCTCCGCAAGCTTTTTTATATCCTGTATCGTTCCCGTCTCATTGTTGGCAGTCATTACGGAAACCAGCGCGGCTCCGCAATCCAATGCGTTTTCCAGCGTTTCCGCGGCAAGTATTCCGTCGCTTCCGACGGGCAGGATCACGGTCTCGAACCCAAGTTTACGAGTAAATTCCACCGAGTCGAGCAACGAAGGATGTTCTATGGCAGACGTAATAATGCGTTTTTTTGCCGATTTTCCTATCGATTCGAACGCTACGCCTTTTATTGCCCAGTTATTGGCTTCCGTTCCGCCCGATGTGAAATATATTTCGGTATGCGCGGCATTGACGGCTTCGGCAACGGTTCTTCTCGCTTCGTCCACGGCTACGCTCGCCGCCCGTCCGAAAAAGTGCACCGAATCCGCATTGCCGTAAACGTCCGTCATATACGGCCGCATGGCTTCCGCAACGTCACTGTCCAACGGCGTCGTGGCTGAATAATCGAGATATATTTTCTTCATTGCAATTTCTCCGAATATTTTATCCGAATATAAACGGTTCCTTTTATGTATTATACGACGGCGACGGAATTATGTCAACGACGAAAGACGAAAAGGAACGGAAACTTTGCGTTTTCGTTCCTTTTGCTTTTTTGAACTTAATCAACCGAGATCGGGATAAAGCGGAAATTTCTCGCAAAGTTTTGCGACTTCCGCCGAAACGAAATCCAACGCCGCTTCTTTTTCTTTTATCACCTTGCTTATGAGTTTTGCAATGGTCCTCATTTCGGGTTCTTTCATTCCGCGGCTGGTCGCGGCGGGAACGCCTACTCTTATTCCGCTCGTTACAAAAGGTTTCTGCGGGTCGTTCGGTATCGCGTTTTTATTTACCGTTATGTGGCAGTCGTCAAGCAGATGTTCGAGCTCTTTACCCGTGACGTTGTTTTTAACGAGCTTGATAAGCATAAGATGATTATCCGTTCCGCCCGAGACCATATCTATGTCCTGAGCTTTGAATTCTTCCGCCATGGCGCGCGCGTTTCTTACCACCTGTCTCTGGTATTCTTTAAACTCGTCCGAAAGCGCTTCCTTAAACGCTACCGCCTTACCCGCGATAACGTGCATGAGCGGTCCGCCCTGAGTTCCGGGGAAAATGGACTTGTCTATCTTTTTGGCAAGCTCTTCGCTGTTTGTAAGTATCATGCCGCCGCGCGGTCCGCGAAGCGTTTTGTGCGTCGTGGTAGTGACCACGTCCGCATAAGGGAACGGCGAAGGATGTTCTCCCGCTACGATAAGTCCGGCTATATGAGCAACGTCGACCATGAAATAAGCTCCTACCTTATCGCATATTTCACGGAAACGCTTGAAATCTATTATGCGCGGATATGCGCTCGCTCCTGCAAGTATGAGCTTGGGCTTACATTCGAGAGCAAGCCTTTCCACTTCGTCGTAATCTATCGTTTCCGTTACCGGATCGAGTCCGTAAGGCACGACGTTATACTGCTTACCGCTGTAATTCACGGGACTACCGTGAGTGAGATGCCCGCCGCATGCAAGGCTCATACCCATAAAAGTATCTCCCGTTTCGAGAAGCGCAAAGAATGCCGCGTGATTCGCGTTAGCTCCGCTATGCGGCTGAACGTTGGCGTAATTACAACCGAAAAGCCGCTTTGCGCGCTCGATAGCAAGCGTTTCCACCTCGTCTACGTACACGCAGCCGCCGTAATAACGCTTTCCGGGATATCCCTCGGCATACTTGTTGGTAAGGTGGGAGCCGACCGCTTCCATAACCGCTCTCGAAACGAAATTTTCACTTGCAATAAGCTCTATGTTCCCCTGCTGACGTTTAAGTTCGCGCAGCATGGAATCCGCTACTTCTTTGTCCGTTTTTCCGATAAGTTCAAGATCCATATTTCATCTCCTGTATTTTTAAGCTTGTTTTTCTATTTTAAGCGCAAGTTCTTTGAGCTGTTTGTCTTCGACGGGCGAAGGCGATTCACTCATAAGATCGGACGCGTTCTGTACCTTGGGGAACGCTATGACGTCCTTTATGTCTTCCGTGCCCGACAGCAACATAACGAGCCTGTCGAGACCGAAAGCAAGACCGCCGTGGGGCGGAGTACCGTATTTGAGCGCGGTCACGAAGAAACCGAATTTAGCGGCTATCTCTTTATCCGTGAACCCGAGCAGGTTGAATATCTTGTTCTGTATCTCCTGAGAATGTATTCTGACGCTGCCGCCGCCCGCTTCGTAACCGTTTATAACGAAGTCATAAGCCTGCGAACGTACTTTTGACGGATCGGTATCCAGCAAAGGAAGATCTTCTTCCATGGGCATGGTGAAAGGATGATGCTCCGCAACGTATCTCTTTTCCGTCTCGTCGTAATGGAACATCGGGAATTCGGTCACCCAAAGGAAATCGTAACTGTTTTCGGGAATAAGCTTACCTATTCTCGCAAGTTTAAGACGAAGCGCGCCGAGCGAAGCGAAGACTATTTCGTCCGTATCCGCACCGAAGAAGATTATATCGCCCACTTCTCCTTTTGCGCGTTCGACTATCTTAGCGGTAAGCTCGTCTCCCAGGAATTTGATTATGGGAGACTGCAATCCGTCTTCTTTAACGGCTATCCACGCGAGCCCTTTTGCCTTGTAAGCCTTTACGAAGGGCAGCAATGCGTCAACGTCTTTTCTCGACAATATAGCCTGCTCTCCGCCCTTATAAAAGCCTTTTGCGTTTATCATTCTGACGCTGCCGCCGCGTTCTATCGCGCCCGAGAACACCTGAAAACCGCAGCCTTTGACAAGGTCGGATACGTCGATGAGTTCGAGACCGAAACGGGTATCGGGTTTATCCGAACCGAAACGTTCCATAGCTTCTTTATACGTCATACGACGAATCTTTTCGGGAAGATCGATGTTCTTGGTCTCTTTAAAGACCTTTCGCATCATGCCTTCCGCAATGCCCATAACGTCTTCCTGATCGGACACGAAAGACATCTCCATATCTATCTGCGTGAATTCGGGCTGATGATCTGCGCGAAGAT
>CALWBH010000083.1 GCA_944376015.1 uncultured Clostridia bacterium | reverse complement strand
ATATCAAGTCTTATAAGACTTGTCAAGTCATTTAAGACTTGAATCTATTATAATGTAATTATGGAGTTCAAAGACAGGATAAAAGAGTTGAGAATATCGAAGAACCTAAGTCAGCAACAGCTTGCGGACAAGCTGGGACTGAGTCAATCTGCGGTTGCGAAATGGGAGCTCGGGAAAACCGAGCCTACTGCGTCCGCGATAATTGCCGTCGCGAAATTCTTTAACGAAACGTCGGACTACGTTTTAGGTCTCGAAGACTGATCGTATCGATAAACCGTATCGGAGCAAAAAGCCCGTTCGCTTCGCGGCGACGCGATCGATACACGTTACGCGGCAAAAAAAAGGATTTTAAGATAAAAAAGTGCGGGGGCGCTTTCGTTTCGGAAAGCGTCCCCGCGAAATTTTTAAAAAAGATATTGAAAATCAATCCGTCGGAGAAAGCTCGCGTTCGGAAGAGCGGAGCACCATTTTTCCGCGCGCGCGTTTATGGTGATTAATCAGTACGCCGTTTATAACGAGCTCGAAGGTATAACCGAGATAAGTAGCGGCTTTTTCGCACATCACCATTCGCGGTATATAGATTTGGAGATACTCCATCGGCGCGCTCGTGCCGTCCATTATAATGACAAGGCGTATGATATTCTTGTTTCTGTCCACGACGAGATAGTTTTTCTTTATCGACATATTCACTCTGTCGTGAATGTCGTTTTCGTCATACGTTCGCTTGTTTATGCGGGAACGGTGCGCGTCCGATTTGTCCGCAAGCTGGAGCGCAGCCGAAAGCGCGCTCGTCGCGACGCCCGTTTCTTCTTCGTGATTGGCTATTACATTGGCTATCAACGCGGATTCGGCGGGATCCATACCCATGCGCGCCAGCACGTTATACGCGAGCGCGCCGCCTGTCAGTCCGTGATATTTGCGGCTGAGCGCGTTTCCGATATCGTGCAACCATCCTGCTATCTCGCCGAGCTGTACCGTGCGTTCGTCGGCGCCCGTTTCGCGCAGGATATTCGCGGTGGTTTTGGACACATAGGATATATGTCTTATACCGTGTTCGGTATAACCGAGATCTTCGAGATATTTACTCTGTTGCAATATCAATGCTTTTATCTCGTCGTTTTCGCGTATATCTTCGAGTACGAGCGCGCGGTATTCCATTACTTCTCCCCCTTTATCTTTTTATATGTAGCGTCTTGGGAAAAATCGCGTTTTACGTCAAGTTCTCCGCCGAGCATTTCCACCGCGTTGCGTATGTCGGTAAAGTCCGCGTAATCGCAGGTCTTGGCAAGCTCGGTCAGTTTTTCTATCGCTCTTTCGTCTCCGTAACGTCCCAGCATATCCAGGGCAAAGGGCAATGCGATCCCGTCGTCGATCAGACCGATGAGAAATTCGTAGATCCTGTCGTCGCGCGCTTGGGAATATACGAGCAATTCCGCAAGTATGGTTTTGGCTTCGCCTTCCGTTTCTTCGATACGCCGTATGAGCGGTTCCGCCGTACGTTCTCCGCATTCTTCCAGCCTGCCTATAAGCGTTTCGCGCAATGTTTCCGGCGTATCCGGATCGAATACGCATTCGATATAAGTTTCCACGGGCACGCCGTCGCGCGCGTTAAGCAGGTCTGCGGCGGCGAGACGCGTTTTTTCGTCCGCATTCCCGTCGAGCAGGATATCGCAAAGCGCGTCGTCCGCGCCGTCGAGCTTTACGAGCCTTTCCGTCAACACCGGCGGCGCGTCTCCTTTTTTGAGCGCGTCCTTAAGCATTCCCGCAAGCTCGCGGGGATCTTTTATGCTTTCATAATACCCGCGAGGGGAAAGCCCGCCGAAGTCGGCGCATGGAGTGTTTTCCCATTCCTCATAATATTTGCCTACCGCGTCTTCGAGCTCCGCCGGACTTATACCGCCGCGATACGTTATTTTTTTTCTTAAAAATTCGTGAAAGAGTTTTTCGGGATCCATTTTCATTCTCCGTTCAGGCGACGGAACTCTTCCAATATTTTCACATATTTTTCCGTCTTTTTGACGTTTGCGTATAACGTAATGCCTTTGCTTTGCATATCGCCGAATACGCTTTCCATGCCGTATGCGTCGACGATCGCCGCTGTGACGTTAGCGACGAAATTTTTATCGTTCTTGTAATCTTTGAGCGCGCCGACTCCGCTCGCTATTAACGTTTGCACGTCTTCGGGTACGGACGCCCCGTACACGGAGTATGTCGCATAAGCGTAATAATATGCACGTATAAGCTCTTTATCCGCTTTCGCGAAAGGCGCGGGCGGCAACGCCGCTTTTTTATAACCGTATACGTAAATTTCGAGATCGCTTTCTTTGCCCGACTCGTACAGACAGAACGCGTAAAGTATGGCGCGTTTACGTTCGAGAGCCCCTTCGATATCGATAAGATAATCTTTCAAAAGTCCTTTGTACATGCCGACGCGCACCAGCTCTTCGCAGACATAATCCGCATACTCGTCGTCCGCGTAGGTCATGACGTAAAGCAGATCGTGTTTCATATCCGCGTTTTCGGGGACGCCGTCGCGCATCTCCGCGAAATTGATCATTTTTTCTATACGCAAACTCATTTCGCTTTCGTTTTCCGCGGGCAGACGATCCGAATACACTATTTCTTTTTCGTCGGGAAGCTCGCCTTTATTTTGCGCCTTTTCCGGTTCGGGCAGAGCGCGTATAAGCCGACGCGCGTTTACGTCTTCGGGATACATGCAAAGCAGTCTGGCAAGCTCGTCGCGCGCCGTATAATAATCGCCGAGCGCGGTATTCGCAAGCGCCGAATTGAGCAAGACCGTTTTGTTCGGGAAAAACGACACGAACTCGTCGAGATATTCCCTTACCCCTTCATGACAACGTACGATCACGAACGCTTCCGAACATTTAAGCAGATTAACGTCGTCCTCGGGCAAATCGAAATTGAGTAAATCGTCGGCGCGCATACTCGCTTCGTCCATTCTGCCGAGAGAAGCGAGCGCTATTATCTCCGCGCTCAGTACGTCGTAACGCGGCATACCGTTTTCCGACATCCGATTGTTTTCGCACGCGCCGAGCAGCTTATCCGCAAGCACCGGATCGATAGCCTGCGAAAACACCCCCGTGGCTTTAAACAGCATTTCGGAACACGCCATATCTTTGCCGTTCATAAGCATATCGCCTATAAGCGTTTCGTCGCTGCCGTCCACACCGCGCTCCACGAGGTACAGAAGATCCGCGACTTCCCCCACTATGCGATAATCGGGGTAACGCTTTTTGATATCGTTCATAATGCGGTAAAATTCAGTTATGCTCGTTATCTTGCGTTTTTCCCCGAACCCGAACACGCCCTTTTCCGCCGCGTCGTTGAGAAAATAAACCGCGCTGCGGAAACGCGACATTGCGGTAAGCGTTTTTGCGAGAAGCGCGTAAAGCTCTCCGCAATGCTCCCCCGCGCGGTACATTTCCGTAAGTATTCGTAAAGCGGGAGTAAAATTGCCGCTTTCGTAATATGCCGCGGCTTTGCGCAGCATGACTTTTTTACCGTTGCCTTTCGCCAAACCGATATAAAGGAGCGATTTTATAGCATCGCCCCTTTGTATCCAATTTTCCGATTGATCGATGTACCAATCGTCAGTTTTTTCGAATTTTATGATTTTTCCCGACATTTTTTATCTCAGTTTTCAAAGTGACTCAAAACGCAAACGTATCAGAATTCTCCGTCGTCTTCGTATGCGGAAATGTCTTCCGTTCCCGTAAGTTCTTTTTCGGGCAGAGAGTTGACCTTACGTCTGTCTTCTTCCATCTTTTCAAGCTCAGCCGCCGTATAGCCGCCTTTTTTCACGACGCTTTCGACGACGGGCTCCGATTTTTGCGCCGAAACCGTAACGGTATCCGCTTCCGTCTTTTGCTTTTTCTTCTTTTTGGGATTGACGTAACGCGCTTTTTCCGCTTTCTTCTGCGCGGGCGCGTCGTTTTCTTCGCTCATGCGGGCTTTTTTCATTTCCTTTTTAAGCTCGCGTTTAGCCGCGTAATACTGCTCGTTCTTCAACGTGGTCTCGCGCTCTTCGAGTCCGGGGTTTATAAACTTTTCGAACGCGGACTGCGAAGACGTGGCGAATATCGCGCAAACCGCATAAAAACCTATAAAGAACAGTATCGCCCAAGGCAATGCGCCGAGCGACGACTTGCCGAGGAACATTATGAGCAGGAAAGCCGCTCCCACTATGAGCCCCGCAAAGAACGCCGCGACGATATTTGCGGGCAGCCGCACGAACGTCAGTTTTAACGCGTCGGCGAGCTTGGCAAAATATCCCATTTTATAATTAGCCGCCAACGTTATGAGATAGAAAGAATAAATGCAGATAAAAATAAACAACAGTATCGCGGCTATGAGCGCGAACACTTCTCCCACCACAGACCAGCCGTAAAGCATGAAATTGTAGTGAGTGAGCATTATAAGAAACAGTCCCGCGCCCGAAAGCAATCCGCCGGTAAGTCCCGCCGCCCAGGTATATTTTATCCCGCGGAAGAAATAGCGCACGGTTTTTATCTGTTCCCCGTTCATCGCCATACGCGCGATATAAGTGAGCGCGCCGATACCGACCCCGCCTATCGCGATGAGAGGTATGAGCAGAGCGTACTGTACAAGCGAATAATCGTGATACAAACGATTCCCGACGGCTACGGCAAAATCGAGACCGTTGCCGGATATCATCGTAGGCGTGACGTAACCTATTCCGTCGAATGCGCCGTATGCGACGGTCGATCCTATCGTAGCGATATAATTGCCGGCTACGATAACGCACACTATCGCCGGAGCGACGAGCACAAGGCAGAACAGACTCGCAACGAGCACCTTGGTAAACTTGCCGCTCCAAGCCGCTTTGAACTTGCCGAAACCGCCCCCGGGCGCAGTTGTGAACTCATCCCGTCTGACGGCTTTTGCGCCTATCCCGTATTTTACTTTGTCTTCCATATATTACTCCTGTGATTTCTCATTATTTGCCGCGCCTTTTCGGAGCGCGGGGCTCAGGCGTCTTCCGTCTCCGCGAGTTTTACGAACGCTTCCGCGCCGAGCGCGAGCACGCTCTCGTCGAAATCGAAAGTATCGCTGTGCAAAGGCGAGTCGTGATTTTCGTCGCGTACGCCCAGCCAGCACATACAGCCTTTTACTTTTTCCAGATAAAACGCGAAGTCTTCCGCCGTAAAACGTCCGCAGGCAGGCGCGAGTTTTACGACTTCGGCAAGCCGAGCCACGCAGGACGGAT
>CALWBH010000082.1 GCA_944376015.1 uncultured Clostridia bacterium | reverse complement strand
GTCAGAATAAAGCACGCAGTGTATATCATGCGTTCGGATCCCGCCGTTTCCATGACCGAACTTTCCATAAGAACGGGATTCAGCACGATCAGAAATTTCAACAGAATGTTCAGAAGCATTACGGGTTATTCTCCGCGCGAGCTGCCGCCTTACTTCCGTTTCGAGGACAAATATTCGGACGACGACAGCGGCGACCCTACGCTCGAAGGCTGTACGATAGTGGAGTAAACTTTTTGTATCTCCCCCGATAAAAAGAGTAAAAGCGCGGAAATTTTTTCAACAATTTTTTCCAACCGTATTGAAATACACGGGCGAATATGTTATAATAATCACAGAAATGCTTTGACCGATAAGGAGGGAAACTTTATGACTATTACGATAAGCAGAGAATACGGTTCGGGCGGGAGCGAGATCGGGCACAAATTAGCCGATATGCTCGGAATACCTTGTTACGACAAAACGGTCACTGAGATGACCGCGGCAATTTCAGGATTCCCCGCCGACACGGTGGCGGACAGCGAGGACAAAAGCTCGATGGGGCTTGACTACTCGGGATACATGTACGGTTACGGACTTTTCAGTACCAATCATTTCCTGCCGATATACGATCAGATATTCATCGCGCAAAGCCAGGCTATAATCCAGCTCGCAAAAAAAAGCGATTGCGTGATAGTGGGAAGATGCGCTTCGGATATTCTGAATAAACACAAAATACCCTGCCTCAACGTTTTTATTCACGCGCCGCTCGAAGAACGCGTCGCCCGCATACGTTCGCGCCACGACATCAGCGAAGATAAGGCGCGGAAATTCATTAAGAAAAACGATAAGGCTCGCGCCAACTATCACAGAAAATACGCTTATACCGAATGGGGCAAAACTCAGAATTACCATCTCACGATAAGCAGCAGCCTCGGAATCGACAAGGTCGTAAAAATCATCGCCGACATCGTTCGCGGATAAATTCGATTTTCAATTTCAAGTTTTTCGAATTATTAAAAAACTATAAAGTTCAAATAAATAACCCGAAAGCAAACGCTTTCGGGTTATTTATTTGAACTCAAAAACAATATCAGCAATAGTTTTTATTTGTTTGTAGCATTACATTATTGTTTTTTACGTCGGAGTGCCGCAAGAATATCCGACATATACACCCATGCGCAAGTCACGCAAAGCGCCGCCGTCACTATTATGAATACTATCACAACAATGTCCATTGCGGCGAAAATATCGTTACGCACGTAAGGCCATGCCGATTCGTAAGTGATTATAACGGTATCTTCTCCGATGAAATTCATGGCGTTGCTGTTGGCTACGGTATACAGTATACGTTGCGCGGAGCGCCGCACCGCGTGCGCGAACGCGCCGTAATTCCCTTTGTTTTGCGCGTTCGGTCCGTATCCGCTTAATGCAGCCGGTCCGTCGGGCAGATCCGCACCCGCGTAAATTCCGTAATCCATGGTAGACATAGCGCTCGGATACCAGTCGGTTACCACGAACCCGCGCATACCGAACTCGCCGCGCAGACATTTTGTCAAAAGGTTATAATCTACGCCTGACCAATAACTGCCTATGCAATTGAACGCGCACATGACGTTCATGGCGTCGCCTATCTCAATCGCTATCTCGAACTGGCGCAGATACATCTGTCTGAACGTCTGCTCGGTAAGCCACGTGGTATGCGCTTGTCTGTTCGTTTCCTGATCGTTAAGCGCGAAATGCTTGTTGTACACGTAAAGCCCTTTACTCTGAGCGCCTTTCGTAGCGTATCCGCCGATTATACCGGTAAGCAACGGGTCTTCGCTGTAATATTCGCCGCTTCTGCCGTGATAAGGATTACGATGCTGACCGAGACCGAAGCCGTAAAGTCCGCTTGCTCCGCTCCAAAGCGCGTCCTCGCCTATCGCCTGACCTACCGCATACGCTATTTCCGTATTGAACGTCGCGGCTATTATTCCTTCGCAGGGATAACCCGTCGGGAAATAATTTCTGTTCGCGCCGTCGAAGTAATAGGAAAATCCGACCGAACCGTTTGCCGTATTACTGTTGAGCCCCATATCGAACTTCCAGATTATTCCGTTGGAGGCGTTGACGTCGTTGGTAAGCGGTTTGCCTATCGAAGAAAGCGCGATGGTGATACGCTGACCCGAACTGACGAGCGAGCACATTTCGTTCCACGTGAGCTGATCTATAAAATCGTTCCACTTCTGTTTGTCTTCTTCGGTCGCGCCCATATCGTCTTGATATTCCACGCCTATCATATCGACCAGTTTGATTCCCGCGTCTTCGTAACTGCCGTCTTCTTTTTTGGTTCTGTTCTTCGCGTATATCGGATAATCGTCGCCGAACTCCTCATACACTTCGGGGTAATACTCTCTCGCGTCCGAAACGTTTATCTTCGTTCCGTATCCCGATACCGTCTGACCTTTTGCCATGTCGCCTTTGAGCGATATCGACTGTTTGGATATGTCCGCCGTTCCTGTCCAATTCGAACGCGACATGAATTTAACGTAATCGGAATCCCCCGACGCTCTATTCGGATCGGCGTGATCGAACAGATTGGTCACCGACGCTTCGCCCAACGTCCAATACTCGTAATCAGCCGAATAATCGGAACTGACGGTCACGCTTTTTACAAGCGACGCGGAACCCGTACCGTCCATTCTGTTATCGGTGTTGCTCGGCGTTTTGCCCTTATAAGCAAGCGCGTTGTTGACCGCGTCGTGAGAGTCTCTGCCGACTATGAGCAAATATTCTCCCGCGTCGAGCTCGTAATTGTTTTTCGTGATGTTGTATGACGCGAAAAGCTTATTTACGTCTATCTTTATCTGAACGGTCTCGGACTGCCCGCCTTCCAGCTTAGAAGTTTTTGCAAAACCGACCAGCTCGACGGACGGCTTTTCCACACCTTCCGCCGCGTCGTCATCGGTGTAAGGTTTTTGCACGTATAACTGCACAACGCCCTTTCCGGCTTTGCTTCCCGTGTTGGTAACCTTGACTTGGGCTATCATGTCGTCGCCCGTCGCACGTTTTTCTTCGTCCGGACGCGCTATTTTATTCCCTTCGTCGTCGGTATATCTTTCGTAATTTTTATCCGGGTCGGGATCCTGCGAAACGCCGACAAACTCGTAACCGAAAGTAGTGTAAGACAAACCGTGTCCGAACGGATAAGAAACGTTGCTGCCGTAGTTATAACTTCCCGCGTTTGCCCTGCCGTTAACGTAATCTTCGTATCGCGTTTCGGCATAACGATAGCCGAGATACATTCCCTCCTGAATTATGACGTTAGACCACTCCGCATAATGTTTATATGCCGGGTGGGCGGTCGCGGAAGTATACCACATATCGGGCAGTTTACCCGAAGGATTGACTTCTCCCGTCATTATCTTGGCGACAGCCGTAAGCCCCGCCGAACCGGGATAGCCTATCCACAGACAAGCGTCAACCCCGTAATCGTTCAATAGTTCGGGAAGATCTTCGGAAATACACGTTGCCTGATTGATTATCATCACTATCTTATCGAATTTTTCAGCCTGTTTCGCGGCTTTAAGCCCTTCGAGCACGCTGATTTCATTGTCCGTAAGACGAAGATAATCGTCATTTTTCGCGCCGAGATTTCTTACGTTTGTGGGCATTATGTCTGTAGCTTCGTTGGTTATTCTGCCCGTTACGAACACCGCCGTTCCGCCGCCCGTCGTCGGAACCGCTCCCGACGATTCGACAGCCGACCACGGCGCGCCTTTGAGACTGACGTTTATGGAGTTGTTGCCGTCCGCACCGTCCCAATATGCATTCGATTCGTTTCCGCGCCAATACTGTTTGTTCGAGTTATACCAATTTTTCAGCTCCGTATTGACTTCGAGTCCGACTTTTTCGAATTCGTCCGCATAGTACTGCATACGATTGGTGTTTACCTTAACCCTGCCCGCGCCGTTAAGCGAATATATGGGATTGTAATCGTTAACTCCAAACAGGCTTACCTTATCTCCCGCGGAAAGCGGAAGCGCGGAGTCGTCGTTTTTAAGCAGTACCGTACCTTCCGCCTGCGCCGCCGCGGCAACCGCGTCGTTGCCGTTGAGCACGTCTTCAACGCTCGAATACCATGTCTTAAACCTTATCGGCGCTTTACCCGTATTGACGGTTACCGGGTCTTTAGTCGGGAAAAAATTATTTGCTATCATATTGTCTATCGTCGAGTTCGACAAAACGATAGAAAGCAGTACAACTATGCCGAACAAAAATGCGGCGATATTAAACAGTATCCTGGAAATTAAGAATAATGCTTTTTTCATACGTTACCTCCCGAAGCAACGGTATCGCCGCCTTTCTTATCCTTTTTCTTTTGCGTCTTACGCTGTCTTATCCATGCGGTCACGTTAGTCGCGAGCGCGCATATAAACAGCAACCCGCCGATCACGATTATTATCGGCAATTCTTTGATGTCCGCCGCGCTTCCCACGCTCATTGCCTGAACTATGGTAAATCCGTATATCGTCGCTACGTATGCGATGAACGCCGCGAAATTTGCCACGCTCAACACTGCGGATCCGAGACGGCACGAGCCGAGTATACTCAATCCTACAAACGCGATCACACCCACGATAACGAGCAGAAACGGTATGATCGAAAAGTATTCTCCCAGCCCGCTGATCGCCGCCACGTAGATTATCGCCGTTATCAGTGATAATACCGCAAAAGCGAGAGCGATATAAAACGCAACGGTTTTGTCACGGAAAAATTCCATTACTTTTTTCATTTTCGTTCTCCTCCTGTTATGCCGTAGGCTTTTCTATCGCGATCGACGTGCCGAGAGTAAATCCGCCGGTCATTTCCGCGTCCGCCCTGAAATACAGCAACATATTGTTGTTCGACAAAGCGCCGAGATAACCCGGTTTCACATACGTCACGTCGAGAGTAACCGTCGTGTATTCACCCGGTTTAAGATTTATGGTAAACTCGTTGTTCGTACACGTCGACGTATCACTGCCCGTATTTATGACCCACACGGTAAAACTAATAGTACTGCTACCCTTATTTTCGAAATTAAACGAAAATCCGTAAGTTTTATCTTTCATTATCTGGAAGCCGTCGCTACCGCCGTAAACTATGGTATCGCAGCGGAACTTGGCATTCTGTTCCACCGTTTTATTGCACTTGAAGAGCATACCTTCTTCAGCGAAACCGTTCGTGCCGCCTACTATGGTTTTCATGCTGTCAAGCTCGTTCCCCCAACCCGTGTTGTTAGCGCAAAGATGCTCGAAATCGTTTTCTGTTAATGCGGTATCGCTGAAAGTGCTCGGCACTCCGTAATTCTTTCCGTTAAGCAGCCACAAACGTTTGTAACCGTCGAGCGCTTCGAAATAAGGATAGACAGTGGTAGCCTGAGCGGGCATCGAGAAGGAAGTTATCTTGTTGCCGTTGCCGTCGCACCAACCCGCTATTTTTCTGCCGGACGCGCTCGTAGCCGTCGGTATAGCGGTGCCTTCGCCTATCATAGCTGTTTTTTCTCCGTCTGCAAACGTTACGTCCGAAATGCCGCCTATGGTAAGCGCGTATTTCGGAGCGCTCTGATCTTCGCCCAGATTTTCAAACGCCATACGCACGGTCAGATCGAGATTACTGACTTCCCCTTTCATCACGAGCATTGTGAGCGCGTTGGTGTTCGCCGAGTCATACTTTATTT
>CALWBH010000081.1 GCA_944376015.1 uncultured Clostridia bacterium | reverse complement strand
AAAACTCCCAAAATTTATACGCGTCGAAAACGAAAGTTTCACTCCCGACTATTATTCGGTCGGGGTATTTTTTCACGTCTTTTTTGTATCTGTTTATTCCGTAATTATATCCCGCTATGTCCAATCGTGCGAAAGCGTCCCGCGTCTTTCTGTCGCTGCCGCGTAACGTCGCTCCGATTTTTTCTTTCGGCGCTAAGCGTAACGGCACGCCGCTCTGCCAACCGTAATGTCATTACACTATAATGATATCATCTCAACGCGAAAATTCAAGAAATATTTTACTTGCTTATGGACATTTATTCATTTTTTTAATGCGATTTTCATAAAATACTTAAATAAATTAGAATTATAATAAGGTCATATTTTTTTCTCGGGTCGCCGAGTGCCGTTAAATCACGGGTTTTACTTTGCGATTACGCGTCGTCCGAGCCGCAAAATAATATAAAAAACCGCAAAAACAAATTTGCGGAGAAAAAAATACGCTAAAAGCGCTCCGCATTTTGTTTGCGGAGCGCTTAAATATCATAACAATCGAAGTTTGCTCAGGAAAGCACTTTTTTTATACGCCTCATAGCTTCTTCGGTCTTTTCGTAAGTGTTGAATGCAGTCAGGCGGAAGAATCCTTCTCCGTTCTTTCCGAAGCCCGAGCCGGGCGTACCTACGACATTTGCCTGCGTGAGCAGCTTGTCGAAGAAATCCCAGCTGTCGCCGTTGCATTTAAGCCAGATGTACGGGGAATTTTTGCCGCCTGTATGGTATATGCCCATTTCGGCAAACGTATCGGATATAAGTTTCGCGTTTTTCTGATACGCGCGGATATTTTCGAGATTCTGCTTTATGCCCTCTTCGGAATACGCCGCCTCAGCCATTCTTTGCTGTATGTAGCTCGTACCGTTGAATTTGGTAGACTGTCTTCTCGCCCACATTTTTGCGAGCCTGCCGCCGCAAAGTTCGTTAGGCACGACGGTGTAGCCGCAACGGGTACCCGTGAATCCCGCGGTTTTGGAAAAAGAGCAAAGCTCCACCGCGCAAGTTCTCGCGCCGTCTACCGCAAATATGCTCCTCGGTACGTCGGGATCGGTCACGAACGCTTCGTATGCGGCGTCGTAGATTATTATGGCGCCGCGCGCGTTTGCGAAATCCACCCACTTTTTAAGTTGCGCGAACGTATATGCCGAGCCCGTCGGGTTATTCGGCGAGCAGAGATATATTATATCGCAGTCGGTGTTATCGTCGGGAAGCGGAGCGAAGTCGTTTTCTTCCGTAGCGTCACAGAATATCACTTTCCTTCCGCTCATTATATTGCTGTCGAAATACACCGGATAAACGGGATCGGGTATGAGAACGGTATTGTCCGCGTCGAACATATCCACGATATTGCCGCAATCGCTCTTCGCGCCGTCCGAAACGTGCACTTCTTCCGCGCCGACTTTTACGCCGAACGACGCGTAGTACGCGCTAATGGCATTGCGAAGAAAGTCGTAACCCTGAGAATCGGGACTGTAACCGCGGAACGTTTCCGCCTTTCCCATTTCGCTCATAGCTTTGAGTCCCGCTTCCACCACGCAAGGCGCGAGCGGACGCGTCACGTCGCCTATCCCCAGTCTGATAATATCCGCCGCGGGATTTTCTGCTGTATATTTTTTCACGCGGTTGGCTATCTCCACAAAAAGATAGCTGTTCTGTAATTTATCGTAATTGGTATTGAGTTTCATTGTCTGTATTCCTTTAATTAAACCGCAATCCCGTTCGCAACGACCAGATATCCGGCAATCGTAATTTTACTTTCAGTCTTCGCTTCTCTTGTTTTTGAGCGCCGCGGCAACGAACGCTTTGAAAATAGGCTGCGGACGGTGCGGTCTGCTCTTGAATTCGGGATGATACTGCACGCCGATATAGAACGGATGATCGGGCAGCTCCACGCTTTCGACAAGGTCGTTCTGCGGATTCCTGCCGCCGATCACGAGTCCGAGATCGGTGAACGTTTTGCGGTACGCGTTGTTGAACTCGAAACGGTGACGGTGACGTTCATACACCGTTTTAGCCCCGTCGTATATGCGGGAAAGCAACGTGCCGTCCGTTATTTCGCATTCGTAAGCTCCCAGCCGCATTGTACCGCCCGTATTCTCCATTCCCATCTGACCTTCCATAAAGTCGATGACTTTATCGGGAGAATAATGATCGAATTCGCGACTGTTGGCGTCTTTAAGCCCTGCCACGTTGCGGGCGAACTCGATAACGGCTATCTGCATACCGAGACATATCCCGAAATACGGTACATTGTGTGTGCGCGCGTACTTCGCCGCGAGTATCATGCCTTCTATGCCCCTGTCGCCGAAACCGCCGGGAACGAGTATGCCGTCGCACTTGCCGAGCCGTTCCGCGCAGTTTTCTTCGGTGAGCTTTTCGCTGTCCACCCAATCGATGTTTATCTTGGCTCCGTTATGTATGCCGCCGTGGGTGAGCGCTTCAATTATGGACAGATAGGTATCGAACATATGCGTATACTTGCCGCATATCGCTATCGTAACTTTTTTGTCTCGGGCGCGCGCCATATCTATCATATGCAGCCAATCGGTCAGATCGGGTTTATTGTCGGGAAGCGCAAGTCTTTTGCTGACCACTTCGCAAATATTGCTCTCTTCGAGCATAAGCGGCGCTTCGTAAAGCAAACCGACGTTTCTGTTCTCGATCACGCATTCGGGATAAACGTTGCAAGTAAGCGCTATCTTTCTTTTTATCGCAGAGTCCAGCCGTCCGTCCGAGCGGCATACGATAAGATCGGGCTGTATGCCGAGACTTTGCAATTCCTTTACGGAATGCTGAGTGGGCTTTGATTTGACTTCGCCGCTCGATTTGATTACGGGAACGAGCGTAACATGTATATAAATGCAGTTTTCCCTGCCCACTTCGTTGCCGACCTGACGTATAGCTTCGAGAAAAGGCAAACTCTCTATGTCGCCTATCGTGCCGCCGATCTCCGTTATTACGACGTCCGCGCCGTCTTTTTTCGCAACGCTGTAAACGAAACGTTTTATCTCGTTCGTTATGTGCGGTATGACCTGCACCGTTTCGCCGTTATACACTCCGTTGCGCTCGTTGTTAAGCACGTTCCAATAGACCTTGCCCGACGTAAGCTTGGAAAACTTGTTACGATTCTCGTCGATAAACCTATCGTAATGTGCGCGATCGAGGTCGGTTTCCGCGCCGTCTTCGGTAACGAATACTTCGCCGTGCTGATAAGGGCTCATGGTACCCGGATCAATGTTTATATACGGGTCGAGTTTTTGCGAAACCACTTTGAGACCTTTTGCTTTGAGCAGCATTCCGAGACTCGCAGCGGTTATGCCCTTGCCCAATCCCGATACCACGCCGCCGGTAACGAAAATATATTTTGTCATAAGCGCACTACTCCTTTGTATACTTCCACGGCGTCACCCGTAAGATAAACGGTATCTCCCGTATATTGCACCGTAAGCTCTCCGCCTTTGAGTTTGACCGTGACCGTTTCGTTAAGCTTGAATTTGCCGAGACGCGTCAACGCCACCACCGCCGCGCACGTGCCCGTACCGCAAGCGTAAGTCTCGCCCGTGCCGCGTTCCCAAACGCGGACTTTGACCGTCGTCTCGTCGAGCACCTGCACGAATTCCACGTTTACGCGGTTGGGGAAAAGCGGATCGTTTTCTATCTGAGCGCCGATATTCTTCACGTCTACCGCGTCCACGTCGTCCACAACCATCACGCAGTGAGGATTGCCCATCGACAGACAGGATACCGTGCGTTCTTCGCCCGCAAGGTAAAGCGTTTCGCCTATAACCTCGCCCTGGAGTTTGACCGGTATGAGCTTAGCGTCGAATACCGGAGCGCCCATATCCACTTTCGCGCTCGTTACTTTATTGTTGCGAACGTAAAGCCACAGCTTTTTTATCCCGCTACGCGTTTCCACGGTTATCTCTTTCTTATCGACGTAACCGTTATCGTAAATGTATTTACCCACGCAACGTATCGCGTTGCCGCACATCATTCCTTCGCTTCCGTCCGAATTGAACTCGCGCATTTTGACGTCCGCGCACGTCGACGGTTCGATAAACACTACGCCGTCGCCGCCTACGCTGAAATGTCTGTCGGAAAGATTGACCGCTATCGATTCCATGTTGTTTATCTTGTGCTTGCTGCAATCGATGTAAATATAGTCGTTTCCGCAGCCCTGCATTTTGATGAAGGAAAGCTTTTGCTTTTCCGTTCTCATACGGTTTATGTCGACAAGCTCGATGTTGCCCTGACTGTACTTCGACCTGAGCGAGCTTGCAAGCGCGTTGGCGGTGTCTATACTCGTAAGGCAAGGCACCGCGAGCGCTACCGCTTCGCGGCGGAGCTTTACGTCGTCTTCGCTGGGTATTCTGCCCTTGGACGACGTGCATATAAGCAAACTGACTTTGCCGCCCGTAAGCAGGTCGAAAGTCGTTTCCGAACCGCCGTCACTTATCTTTTTGACGACGGTAACCTTCATTCCCGCTTTTTTCAGTACTTCGCCCGTACCCGCGGTCGCGAATAACTCGTAACCTATTTCGCTATAAGTCTTTGCAACAGCCGCTATCTCGGGTTTGTCGGCGTCGCGCACCGTTATAAGCACGCCGCGACGGTTCTTTCTGTCCATGTCGTAGCCTGCCGCGCAAAGCCCCTTGTAAAGCGCTTCGTCAAGGCTCTTGCCTATGCCGAGCACTTCGCCCGTGGACTTCATTTCCGGTCCCAGATGAGTGTCGAGATCGGTCAGTTTTTCGAAACTGAATATGGGTACTTTGACCGCGACGTAAGGACTGCGGCGGTAAAGTCCCGTGCCGTAACCGAGATCCGCAAGCTTTTTGCCGAGCATACATTCGGTAGCAAGCTGTATCATGGGCACGCCCGTGACCTTGCTTATATAAGGCACGGTACGGCTGGAACGCGGGTTGACCTCGATCACGTATATCTGATTGTTTTTGACGATGTACTGTATGTTTATAAGTCCGCGGGTATCGAGTCCGAGCGCAAGCTGGCGGGTGTTTTCGATAAGCTTTTCTATAATCTCGTCGCTGAGATTCTGCGCGGGATAAATCGCTATCGAGTCGCCGCTGTGTATACCCGTTCTTTCTACGTGCTCCATTATGCCGGGAATAAGTATGTCTTTCCCGTCGCATATCGCGTCCACTTCCACTTCCGTGCCGATAACGTACTTATCGATGAGTATGATATTATCGGGGTTTTCGGTAAGTATTACGTCCATATACTCGCGTATATCGCTCTCTCCCCACGCTATTATCATATTCTGACCGCCGAGAACGTAGCTGGGACGCATGAGTACGGGATAGCCGAGCTCGGCGCCCGCTTTAAGCGCGTCCGCGGTGTTGGTCACGGTGTGACCTGCCGGACGTTTTATATTGAGTTTTTCGAGCAATTCGTCGAAACGCTCCCTGTCTTCCGCCGCGTCTATGCTGTCCGCGCTCGTACCGAGTATGCGTACGCCTGTTTCGCTGAGATGTTTGGTAAGTTTTATCGCCGTCTGTCCGCCGAACGCCACTACGGCGCCGTAAGGCTTTTCCGCGGCGATGACGTTATCCACGTCTTCGGGCGTAAGCGGCTCGAAATACAGTCTGTCGGCGGTATCGAAGTCGGTGGAAACCGTTTCGGGGTTATTGTTGACGATAGCCACTTCGCAGCCCGCTTCTTTGAGCGCCCATACGCAGTGCACGGACGCATAGTCGAATTCTATACCCTGCCCTATGCGAATAGGTCCCGAACCGAACACTATCACGCGGCGTTTGTTCTTATCGCCGCGCTCGGCTATGAACTCTTCCGCTTCGTTCTCGTCGTCGTAGGTCGAGTAAAAGTAAGGAGTCTCCGCTTTGAATTCCGCGCCGCACGTGTCGACCATTTTATACACGGCGGTGCGATGAGCAGGCAATGCGTGCCCGCTTATCTTTTCAAGCACTTTGTCGGGATATCCCAAATTTTTGCCTTTGAGATATTCTTCTTCGTTTATCTCTCTTCCCTTTATGTCGAGCTCGTAATCGACGAGATTTTTTATCTTGCTCACGAACCATTTGTCTATTTTCGTTTCATCGCATATCTCGTCCACCGTGCGCAGACCGCGTTTGAGCGCTTCGTATATCATAAACAGGCGGTAGTCGGTAGCCGGCATCAACGAGTTTACGACCTTTTCGTCGGTGTAGCAGTTGTATTTGGAGTTGTCGAGGCTGAGTCCTTCGCTGCCGCGTACCGCTTTCATGAGCGCGTTTTCAAAGGTAGGCGCGATAGCCATCACTTCGCCCGTCGCCTTCATCTGCGTGCCGAGCGTACGCTTCGCGTATACGAATTTATCGAACGGCCAGCGCGGCAGTTTTACGACGACGTAATCGAGGGTAGGCTCGAAGCAGGCTTTGGTCTTGCCCGTCACGGCGTTGGGTATCTCGTCGAGATTATAGCCGAGCGCGATGAGCGTAGCCACTTTGGCTATCGGATAGCCCGTCGCCTTGGACGCGAGCGCGGAAGAACGGGATACGCGGGGGTTGACTTCTATTACCGCATATTCCATACTGTCCGGTTTAAGCGCGAACTGACAGTTGCAACCGCCTTCTATACCGAGCGCGTCTATTATTTTGAGCGCCGCGCTCCTGAGCATCTGGAATTCTTTGTCGGCAAGCGTTACGCAAGGCGCGATGACTATGCTGTCGCCCGTATGCACGCCGACGGGATCGAAGTTTTCCATCGAACAAACGGCTATCACGTTGCCCGCATGGTCGCGCATGACTTCGAACTCTATCTCTTTCCAACCGGAGATGCACTTTTCGATAAGCACCTGCGTTATCGGAGACAGATAAAGTCCGCCCGCCGCGATCTCGCGCAGCTCCTGCTCGTTTGCGGCTATACCGCCGCCCGCGCCGCCGAGAGTGAAGGCGGGACGCACTATGACGGGATAGCCTATTTCCGAAGCGAATTCGACCGCGCTGCCTACGTCGTTGACCACAAGCGAAGGAATGACGGGCTGTCCTATCTCTTCCATAGTGTCCTTAAATTTCTGTCTGTCTTCCGCTTTATCTATGGTTTCGGGATTCATTCCGAGCAGACGAACGTTGTTTTCTTTGAGAAATCCGCTCTTATCGAGCTGCATGGAAAGCGTAAGCCCCGTCTGACCGCCCAGGCTGGGAAGTATTCCGTCCGGCTTCTCTTCGAGTATTATCCTTTTGAGTACGGGTAGAGTGAGCGGTTCGATATATATCTGATCCGCCATAGCCTTATCCGTCATTATCGTAGCGGGATTGGAGTTGACGAGCACGACTTCCACTTTTTCGTTTTTAAGAGTGTGGCAAGCCTGCGTTCCCGCATAATCGAATTCTGCCGCCTGACCTATCGTTATGGGTCCGGAACCGATCACAAGCACTTTTTTTATGTCTTTATTCTTAGGCATTTTTCTTCTCTCCGTCCATCATTGCAATAAATCTGTCGAATAAAAATTCGGTATCGAGCGGTCCGCCGTGAGCTTCGGGGTGGAACTGCACCGTAAAGCACGGACGACCGATATAATCTATACCTTCGCAGGTCTTATCGTTGGCGTTTATCATACGCACACTGCCCACGCTTGCGTCAAGCGACCCGCTCCTGACCGCGTAGCCGTGGTTCTGACTCGTTATATATACCCTGCCCGTAACGAGATCTTTAACGGGCTGATTGGCTCCGCGATGTCCGTATTTGAGCTTGTGCGTTTTCGCGCCCGACGCAAGCGCCATAAGCTGATGACCCAGGCATATCCCGAACGTCGGTATTTTCTTCTCGTTAAGCTTTTTTATCTGTTCTATCTCGAATTTGGCGTCGGAAGGATCTCCGCCGCCGTTGGACAGCATAATGCCCTGCGGAGAAAGCGCGAGTATCTGTTCTGCGGTATACGTGCACGGCACCACGGTCACTTCGCATCCGCGCTCGGCAAGCTCGCGCGCGATATTGCGTTTCGCGCCGTAATCGATAAGCACGACTTTTCTGCCTTCGCCCAGCTTTACGGGCGCTTTTACCGTAGTGTTCGCGGGCGCCGCTTTTACCTTGAAAGCTTTGATTTCGGCAAGCTTTTTGTCCATTCCGTCGAGCGATTGCGTTATCATTCCGTTCATAACGCCGCTCTCTCTTATCGTTTTGGTAAGACGGCGCGTGTCAATACCCTGCAAGCCGACCACTCCGCGCGCGGTAAGCCAATCGCCGAGCTCCCCTTCCTTACGGAAATTGCTGCCGAAGCCGCAGAGCTCGCGGACTATATATCCGCGACAAAACGCGCCTTCGGACTCCGAGTCCGCGTTTATCGAACCGTAATTTCCGATAAGCGGAAAGGTCTGAGTAATTATCTGACCGTAATACGAAGGGTCGGTGAGCGTTTCCATATATGAACCCATACCCGTGGTAAACACCACCTCGCCCACGCTTTCGCCGACTTTTCCTATCGAGCTTCCTTCGTACACGTCGCCGTTTGCCAAAATCAAATACGCTTTTTTCATTCTTTACTCTCCGTCGACCTTACGATCGAATTTATGTCTTGTCAATCGAATTTATCCTTTTTTCTCGCTCTGGATACGTCTATCGGGGAATTATTCGTGAAACATCCCGTGCAATATTCTATGTCTCTTCCCCGCTTTATTGCGGTAAGCTCGTTTATGTCGAGATATACGAGACTGTCCGCGCCGATCTGTCGGCAAATCTCGTCCACGCTGTATTTATTCGCTATGAGATTTTCCTTGCTGTCTATATCCGTACCGAAATAACAGGGTGCGATAAACGGCGGCGAGCTTATGCGCATGTGCACTTCCTTCGCGCCGGCGTCGCGCAATGACCTTATGATCTTCGCGCACGTGGTTCCGCGCACAATGGAATCGTCGACGAGTATGACGCGCTTGCCTTCTATGGACGCACGCAACGGGTTCAGTTTAAGTCCTACGGCACGCGTCCTGCCCTTTTGCGTGGGCAGTATGAAGCTGCGCCCCACATACCTGTTTCTCACAAAAGCCATGCCGTACGGCAGACCGGATTGCATGCTGTAACCGTACGCCGCGTCAAACCCGCTTTCGGGCACGCCGCAGACTATATCCGCTTCCGTGGGACATTGCCGCGCGAGCGCCCTGCCCATTTCGAGACGCGCTTTGTACACGCTCATGCCGTCTATAAAACTGTCGGGTCTGGCGAAATAAATGAGCTCAAACACGCAGAGCGAACGCTTTCCCTTTTCGATATGAAAACTCTTGCTTTTTCCGCCGAGCGGAAAGACGCAGACTTCGCCGGGTTCGACGTCGCGTACGTACGTCGCGCCTATGCTGTCGAACGCGCAAGTCTCGCTTGCCACCACGGTGGACGTTCCGAGTTTTCCTATACTGAGCGGACGGAAACCGTTGGGATCTCTCGCCGCTATCAGTTTGTCTTTGGTCATTATGACAAGCGAAAACGCGCCTTTAAGGGTCTTTATCAGATCGATCACCGACTGTTCGAGACTTCCGGTCTTGATTATCCTGTCGATGATTATCTTGCTTATTATTTCCGTATCGTTCGTAGTGTAAAATACCGCGCCGCGCTCGTTGACCATATAACTTCTGAGCTCGTCCGCATTGGTAATGTTGCCGTTATGGCACACGGCGAACGTAAGCCGCGAATGGTGAGTTACTATCGGCTGTGTATTTTCCACGGTATTGCCGCCCGTAGTGGAATATCTTACGTGCCCGCAAGCCACCTTTGTATGCGGCGCGGTTTCGAGATATTCTCTGTCGAATATTTCGGAAACAAGCCCGACGTTCTTGCGACAGGCGATGCTGTCCCGTTCGTCGGGGTCGGCAAAATACGCGATGCCCGCTCCTTCCTGCCCCCTGTGCTGCAAGGCGAGCAGAGCCGTAGCCGCTATATGCACGCACGGCTGCAAGCTGTCGTCGATTATACCGAATACTCCGCATTCTTCGTTGATTTTTCTCATTTGCTTCCTTCCGAGTCTATTATCTGACGCGCTACGTCGAGCGCCGTCCGACGCGTCGTCATCGCGATCCTTTCTATCTCGCGGTGAGCTTCGTCTTCCGTCATTCCCGACTGCACGAGTATGCACTTTGCTCTGCACGTTATTTTGAGCGCTTCTATACGCGCTTTAAGCCTTGCGTTTTCTTCGAGCAGTTTTTCGTATCTGTACGAAACGCCGAGCGCGGCTCTTATCGCCGTGTACAATCCCGCTTTGGTCACCGGTCTGCCGGTCACCACGAACACGCCGCTGTCATACAGCTCCGCAAGTCCGTCGTCGGAATTCTTGGGAATAAATACCGTTCCCACGCAGTTTTCCGCAAGTCTGAGCGCTATGTCGCGGTAATCCGCTTCCGAAGAATCGGCGTTTATTACCGCTATCCCGAATGCGCGTTGACCGATAAGTATTTTCGCCTGCGTCAACGTTTCCGCACGGGCGGTGCGAAAGTTTCCGCATAGTTTCAGCAGCTCCGCCGCCGCGGAGTAGACTTTATCGGATGAAGAAAATATAAACGCATTCAATGTCCGTCCCTCCGCACGCCGCCCGCGCTTATCCAAACGCGTCCGCGGCTATCGCCGGTCATTGTCTTTTCAGGCGTCAATAACCGGATTCTATTATATTCTCCCTGCCCGTGCGCGCCGCCTGTCTGCGCTTTCGCGCAATGTACTTGCCGAGATATTCCTTCGGCAGACTGTCGCGGACGAACTCCGACGCTTCCGCCTCGTCCAACGCGTTTCCGAGCGACGCAGGCAAGGGTTTTATTTCATACCGCTTTCCGCTCAGTCCTTCGGCGCCGGCGGCAAGTATAAGCGCAAGCGTGACGAAAGGATTGCACGCGGTGTCCGCGAACATAATCTCCGCCTTTCCTTTGCCGTAAAGCCTTATGCCGTCGCGCTTACCGTCGCCGAATCCGCACGGCGTACCGGGCAGAGCAAGCCTGTCGTACGAGTTGGGCACCGGGTTGGTAAACGCCGCTATTTCGCCGGCTCTCGCCGCTACTCCGTGCATGAAAGCTTTTACTTTGGCAGCGCTCGCCGGCTTGCCTTTTTCCGTAATCTCGGCAACGATCCTGAAATTGCTTCCCACCGAACCGTCTATCGGACAGGGCGCGAACGTCGCGTAAAGCCCGTTCGAATTGGCGATGTTTCTCACCGCGCTCCTGAACAGTACCGTATTTACCGCGCTTTTCACCGCCGTGTTAGAACGGAAAATGACCGCGTTCTGTCCTTTTCCCTTTTCATGGTGTGACGACATGGGTTGCATTCCCATGCTTTCGAGCGTAAAAACTATCTCTCTGCGAAGATTTTCGCATTTATCGAGCGGAGCGGCGTCGAGATAGGACGCGTTATCCACCGGCGTGAGAGTGGGTTCGCCGCGGTCGTCGAGTTTCATTATATAAAACTCGCTCTCTGTCATAAACGAAACTTCGCAACCGGTTGCGGCTTTGAATTTTTCGTCCGCGTCTTCGAGTATTTTCCTGCAATCGCAGACAAAAGGCGTTCCGTCGACGTTGCGAAGCTCGCACATGACGTTGACGACCGACCCCGAAGAAGGGCGCCAAGGCATTGCGGTCATCGTATCGGGTAAAGGGAAAAGCAGCATATCGCTACCTTCGGAGCCGCCGCACGCGGACGACTCCACCGCAAAACCGTCGTTCGTGAATTCCGCAAGATGAGCCGCGTTGACAGACACGCTCTTCAATCTTCCCACTATATCGCAGAAAGAAAGCTTTACGAATTTTACGCCGTTGTCTTCAATGTATTCGAGAATTTCTTCTATCGTTTTCATTCCCATCTCGTTCCGTTTTTACTGTTTTACTCAATATTTCAAGAAAAAATCACCTTACGGTGACTTTTCCTAAAATCAGGCGAATATCTTATCGATATCCGATATCGCCGCGGCGAAAAGCGCCGCGTTTTCTTCTTCGTTCTTAGCCGCCGTGATATAAAATTTGATGAGCGGTTCGGTTCCCGAAGGACGAACGATCACCGTAAGTCCGTTATCCGTTTCATACATCATCACGTCCGCTTTCGGCACATCGTACTCGGACTGATCGAGAAAATCGACGCTGCGAACGATCTTTCCGCCGCCTATCCGTTTCAACGGTTTTTCGCGAAGTCCGGACATAAGCCCTTTCATCTTCTTGTTTCCAGACGCGCCCTCGAATTTCTTGCTTATGTTCTTATGCTCGTACTTGCCGTACATGGCATAAATTCCGTTGAGCTGATCGACGAGAGTCCTGCCTTCCGATTTATAATACGCCGTCATTTCCGCTATCATCATAGACGCCACGACCGCGTCTTTATCGCGGCAATGCGTCCCCACGAGATAGCCGTAGCTCTCTTCGAAACCGAGTACGAAACGGTTCGCGTCGCCCCCGTTCTCGCCGAGTTTTTCGATGACGTTCCCTATCCATTTGAAACCCGTAAGCACGGGCACGACCTTTACTCCGAAATGCGCGGCTATTTTGTCCACGAGCGACGTCGTCACTATCGTTCTGACAACGGTCGCGCCGTAAGGCAGTCCCCAGCGCGCGTATTTGGTGCCGAGTATGTAATCGGTGAGAAGCACGCCCACTTCGTTACCCGTCATAAGCACGAATTCGCCGTTATGCTTTACCGCGATGCCTACGCGGTCGCAGTCGGGATCGGTGGCAAGCACGAGATCCGCGCCTTCTCTCTCCGCCTTTTCGATGGCGAGTTTAAGCGCTTCCGGTTTTTCGGGATTGGGGAAAGGACATGTGGTGAAATTGCCGTTGGGCTTCGCCTGCTCTTCCACTATAGAAACGTCGTAAAACCCTCTGTCGTGCAATACTTCGGGAACCAGCCTGAATCCCGCGCCGTTGAGCGGAGTATAAACTATTCTGAGCGGCTTGGCTTCGTTGAGCGAACGCGTTTCGACTTCGTTCAGGAAACTGCCGTATACCCACTGCTCGATAAACGAAATGATTCCCTGCTTTTCGTAATACGAAAACGTGCGCGTTTTCACTTCGAACGGATCAACTTTTTCCACGTATGAAATGATTTCGTTCGCTTCGTCGTCGAGTACCTGGCAACCGGTGTGATTGAAAAGCTTGTAACCGTTGTACTGTTTGGGATTATGGCTAGCCGTGACCATTACGCCCATATCGCAACCGAGCTTTCTTACCGCGAAGGAAAGAAACGGCGTCGGAGATTCTTCGGGAACGAGATAAACTTTTATCCCGTGCGACGCAAACACTTCCGCCGCGGTCTTTGCAAACTTATTGCTCATATTGCGGCTGTCGTGACTTATCGCGACCGATCTCATACCTGCCGCGTCCATCGCTCTCGAAACGCCTTCGGTAACCTTTCTTATGTTGTATATATTCAGGCAATTGGTCCCGACGCCGAGAATGCCGCGCATCCCGCCGGTACCGAATTCAAGGTCTTTATAAAAAGCATTCTCGATAGCTACGGGGTCATTTTCCATTTTTTCCAATTCTTTAAGCAAACTCTTGTCCGTTACTTTGACTTTCCATTCGTCATATCTTTCTTTGCTCGTCATTTTCGCCTCCGCAATTATTTTGAATTCTTATAAGCGCGTTTTTCACGCACTCTTTGAGAGTGTATCACAATCGCCCGCTTTTGTCAATCCATTACGAGCGGAAAACAAAGCCGCCCGAAAAATTTTGAACCCGCCGATTATATCGTAACGCGTCGATTTTTATAAACAAAGCGGTGAGATAAACTCGCCGCTTTTCATACGGTTTCCGATAACGTAGCCACATAATCCATAAATTCGCTTGCCAACGAATACGCCCAAGAATTCGCCTCCGTTTCCAAGCTACGCGGGGAACGCTTTTCGAATTCGTAAAAATACCATTGATAATAATGCGTTAACTCATGCGCCATCGAAAATATGTAATTATATAACGTTTCCTTCCGTCCGTGTTTTTTCAATTGTTTTACGTAGTTTCCCGCCGCAATATATATAAGCGGACATGCTTTCTCCGCCGTCTCAACGCAATCCCAGTTCGTCTGATAATTAAACAAGGCAACGACGGACTTGTTTTCGTTTAAATATATCTTATCGCAATTTAAAAAACGAACTTCGACTCGTATCGGGAACCAATATCGCTTTCTGAGCCACTTGGCAAACGATAAAACTTCGAACCGAAGCGAATTATCCGTATTCGAGCGGAAAACAACGCGCAATCCTTTCTTTATGCTGTCGCAATACTCGTTTTTGTCTTTCTTATCAATCCACATTATATCCGAACCCAGAGATTGCTTTTAATTTGTTTAGCGTTTCTTGCCGTCCTCGCCGAACATTATTCCCAGATCGTGCAAGATCTGTTCGAGATTTTCTTCGGGATGTATCGCCGCGTTATAATCGAACGTTTCTTCGTCGTCCACGCTTTCCGCCGCAAGATGATCTTCTATCATACCCACGGGATCGAAAGAGCCCTCTTTCAAGTCGGCGGGAACGGCGTCCGCTTCGCCGAGCAAGCGCGCTATTTCGTCGCCGCTTTCACGCGCCGCGGCGAGTTCGTCGTCAAGCGGATATTTGCGTATTATACGCGCGAAATAATTTACCCAGCGTTTATGAAACTTACGCAGAGCGGCAAGCTCCTTCGCCACTTTGCGGCGCGTGAGTTTTTCTATGTCGTCGGCTTTGGAGAGCGCGGACTCTATCGCTTTGCTTATCTGTTCTTTCCTGCTCTCGTATTCGTCAAGCGCGGCTTGCGCTTTCGAAAGCTCGTCTTTAAGCGCGAATATCCTGTCGCGCTGAGCGGTAAGAGTTTCCTCGTAAGTTTCCCTTACCCGTTTGAAATATTGCTCGACCTCGCCGGTATCGTAACCGTTTTTTACCGTTCTGAATCTCATTGTTTTCCTCCCGTGCGCTCGTTTATGAGCCGCTGTTTGAGCTCATAAAGCGCGTCGGAAAGGTCGACTTTATAAATTTGCGGATTCACGTTACGCAGATATTCGTCCCAGAACGACGCTTTTTCGCGCTTGCAATATTCGGCGGATTCGGACAGCGATGGCGATTTGTAAACCTGTTTGCCGTTTCGGAATACCGGTACAAGCAGCTTTTTCATTGTATATTTTTCGAGAGTCGTGCTCTTCCATCTCATGGTAGGATGCGTAAGAGTGAGAGGCATCGTCGCGTCGAACCGCTCGTATTCGAGCGCTATCAGATCGGCAAACGCTTTGCCGTCGCCGTCGTACACGCGATACAGGGTTTTGAATCCGGGATTGGTTATCTTTTCGTGAGTATCGCTTATTTTTATCTTGGGCACGCGCACCCCGTTCTCCGTAAGCTCCGAAAGCTTATACACTCCGCCGAGCGAAGGCATATTCTCGCTCGTTATGAGCCGCGTTCCGACGCCGTAAGCGTCTATCTTAGCGCCCTGCTCGTTAAGCGAAGATATAACGTACTCGTCAAGATCGCAGGAAGCGAAAATAATGGCGTCCTTGTGTCCGGCGTCGTCAAGCATTTTGCGCGCTTTTTTGGAAAGATACGCAAGGTCGCCGCTGTCCAATCGTATGCCCACGGGCTTTTTGCCTTTGGCTCGGAGTTCGTCGAATACTTTTATCGCATTGGGCACTCCGCTTCTGAGCGTATCGTAAGTGTCCACAAGCAACAACGTATTGTCGGGATATATCTCGGCGAATTTACGGAACGCTTCCAGCTCCGTCGGGAAACTCATTATCCAGCTGTGCGCCATGGTACCTTTTATGGGAACGTCGAACAGCTTGCCCGTGAGCACGTTGCTCGTACCCGAACAGCCGCCTATAACGCTTGCGCGCGCACCGTATATGCCCGCGTCGGGACCCTGCGCGCGGCGCAGTCCGAACTCCGCGACAGACGCGTTGCCTGCGCTCATCTTAACCTTGGAAGCTTTTGTCGCGATAAGCGTCTGATGATTTATTATATTGAGCAACGCCGGCTCGATCAATTGTGCCTGAGCGAGCGGCGCGCGGACTATCAATATCGGTTCGTCGGGAAAAACAAGCGTGCCTTCGGGTACCGAATAGATATCTCCGGTAAACTTGAAAGTGCGCAATTCGTTTAAGAATTTTTCCGAAAAATCGGTGTTCTTTCTCAGATATTCGATATCGTCTTCTTCAAAATGCAGATTGTTTATATATTCTATCGCCTGTTCGAGCCCCGCGCTGACCGCGTACGATATCTGACCTGCGTGTCTGAAAAACAGATCGAACACCGCGGTCTTGTCGTCCGTACCGAGAACGGAATATCCGTTCATCATCGTGAGCTCGTAAAGATCGGTCATCAAAGTAAGGTTACGCATTTATTCCTCCGCCGAGCCGTTAACGGCAAGCGCAAAATACAGCGCGGCAAGCCCTGCGAATATTATGAGCGCAGGTACTACTATGCTCCATCCGGCGACGCCGAAAGACGCAAGGAAAAACAATGCGGACGGTATCCCGAAAAACACTATCAGTCTGAGATGAAACTTATATTCTCCGCTCATGAACATTGTCGCTATCGACGCAATCGCGGGAGAAAGAATATAAGCCGGATACAGTTTATCGTACCCCGCGGGAGAAAAATGCGCTATAAACGATACCGCGCTTGCGGTAAAGAACAGCATGGAAAGATACAGCGTTACCGTATTTTTCTGTATGAACGCTCCCGATATCAGAGCGAGACCGCATGCGAGCAATACCACGGGCACCACCAGTCGGGACACGCGGAGCGCTTCCGCGCCTGAAAGCCCGAAAGCAAGCAGTACCGCCCCCGTGAGAACGGCTATAACCGCCGCCGTCACGTTGGACGCCAGCTTTTGCGCGCGCGTTATCTCTTTGTACTTTTCTTCGTCTTTCATTCTTCCTTCCCCTTGTCGCCGCTCTCCGCGGTGACTTCTTCCGCGTCCGTCTTAATCGGTTTGCCGTTTTCGTCCACCTGCGGATGCGCGAATATGGTCTTTTCGTATTCGAAATATCTGTCCGACAGTTTTTCTTTGCGGACGTGTATCATCGGTATTTTTTTTGCGACGAGCGCGCGGATAACGTACTGCGCTATCCAAACCGCGCCGAAGATTATCATAAGCAGGCTGGTAAACTGCGACACCCCGAACCCTTCGCCGTGCCCGCCAGTAAGCAACAGTTTCTGACCGGGCGCGCGGAACGCTTCGAGAATAAGCCGCTCCGTTCCGTACCAGATGCAGTAAAGCGATATGTAAAAACCGTTGAAACTCTTTCGGCGGCTCATATACATACCTGCGAAAATCAAAAAGCCTATGCCGCACCAGATGGATTCTATAAAAGGATTACCGAGATGGAAGGTCACTCCCCCGTCGTAAGAATACGAAAAAGGAAAGACATCCCAATCGACTTCTATGCCGTAACAGCAATGCCCGAAATAGCAACCGAACCTGCCTACGCACTGACCGAGCAATATAAACGGACCCGCAAGATCGAGCATTTGTATAAACTTGACTTTCGGATGTTTGAGTATCTTTTGCCAGAACACCATTCCGAGAAGCACGCCCACGAAAGCGCCTATAATACCGCCGAGAACTCCGAGCCCGCCGAACTCGCCTTCCACAATGGCGTAATATACCGCCGCACCGAGAAACGCGAAAGGCAACGCGAATATGATATATTCGAAAACGAGATCGGCGTAATAGCCCTGATTCAAAGACGCGTATATTCCGGGAAAAAGACAAAGTATTATGGCGACGGCTATGATATACCCGTACCAATTCATTTTATGATCTTTCGTAAAGAATATAAGCTCGTTGTGAGAGAGTACGGCAAGCACGACGGTAACCACCGCGATCACGCAAACGGTAACAAGAAAATATATGAGATATCTCTGTCTGAGAGATCTCTTGCCGAAATTGCGGAAAAATCCGCCCGAGCGCTTTTCGTTGTTTTTGTTTTCTTCCAAGACGCTACCTTTCCCTTACCGCTTAACGCGGGTATATTTACAAAACAGTATATATCAAGGCGAAAAGAATGTCAATAATTTTTTCGGTCGGGCGGATTGAAAAAAATACGCCGCCCGCGGCACGACCGTTCCGCCGTATTCCGATTATACGAAATTTTCAAACGCGATTATCTGCGAAGTCGCGCGCGAACGCTCGAAAAAACGCGTTCACGGCGCGACTGCCACTCTGCCTGCGGAGGACGAGTAATTGTCCGATCTTATTTTACGCTCTTCCTTTCTTCCGTCCGGATAGCTCAATACTATATATCCTTCGCTTTTCACGGACGGCGCGCCGCCGCTTACGCGCACTTTTTCGCCTCTTTCCATGCCTTCCGTGTATTTCCGCTCGGTATCCGTAAATTCCACGTCTTCGGGACGCTCGCCCACATTCAGCGTTACCGAGCGCCGCGTAATCTTGTACGGCAAAGAATCGGAGTAAAATTTTACGTACGCCGCCGTCGCCGTCGTATAAGCGCGGATGAATACGGGTCCGTCGCCTTCGTTTCGGAATTTAAGATCGCTGCCGCTTCCGTTCACCATCGCGTCGAAAGACGGTTCAACGTAAGTGGGAACGAGCGAATGTCTGCTCACCGCGGTTATTTTCATTCCCGCGAGCAACGCCGCGTTGTATACCGTAGTAGACGCCTGGCATACTCCGCCGCCCACGCCGTCCGTATACGAACCGTCCACTATAATTTTCGCTTCCTTAAAACCGTTCGCCGCCGTCCTTTTACCCACGGTCTCGTTGAAAGAGAACGTTTCGCCCGCTTCTATCACCTTACCGTTTATGCGAGAAAGCGCAAGGGATATATTATGCTTGCGCTCGGCAGTGCTGGTGGAAAAAGAAGTGGAAAATTCCGAACGCAGACGGGTAAACGCGGAAAGCTGTTCGGCTGTCGTTTCGGGCAGCAAAGGGCGTATTCCGAGCGCGACCCGCCGCAAACCGCGTTTCAGCGCGAAATACACGTCGTTATAAACGCATTCCTCGTCTATCTGTCTGCCGGCTTCGCTACGCTTTATCTCGAACATCGGAAAGGCGTCGGGACTGAACCTTATCTCGCTTTCCACGGGATCGCGGTCGATATCCGCTTTCGCTTTATCCATAAGCTTGCCGAGCAACGGAAAGCAGTAAAGTACGGCGTCCTTTGTTTCGTGCCCTTCCTTTATAAGTCTGTCCACTATTTTCAGCCTTTCTCCCGGTTCCAGATCCAGTCCGCGTTTTTGATATTCTTCGGATACCGTATAATCGGCAGGCTCCGGATAATCGTCGTAATACGCGTATTCTTCGCTACCGTACACGAAAACGAGTAATGGCTGCGCCTCCGCGTATGCGGACATACGAACGCCTGCCGCAGGCGATAAAGCTACTACGGCGCATAACAAAACGATAAACGGTTTCATAACAATAATATGGAACCGTTTGACAAAAATTATTGATATTTTACTTTTTTCTTGCTTTTATTACCCGCCGAGCGCCTACCGTCCGTCACATATCCGCCGTATTGACCGCGCGCGGCTTTTTGTTTTCGTCTTTTTCGGCAAGTTTCATGAGTTTCTTATGTCTGTTCAATTCGGGCGAAAGCACGCACATGTCGAAAAGCTCGGAAAGTTTTTCGTTTATACGCGTACCCTCGTAGCCGAGCGCAAGCAGATCCGCGCCGTTTATCTTTAACTTATTCATATTTAACGGCGCGCCGGACTCCACGAGTTTGTCGTAAAATTTTTTCAAACGCACGGGCGGAGAGTCGCTTTGCACGCCCTTGCCTGCTCTGTCCGCTTCCATAAGCGCGGTAAGCTCGTCTATTATATCGCTGTTATGCGCTACGAAAAGCAGCATTTTCCCGCTTCCCGTCTTCCCGTCTCCGTCGTACATATGCCAGCGCACGAGCCTTTCCGTTTTGCTCGCAGTCCTGTTCGGCAATCTGAGCCCGTCTTCGCCCGTTATTCTTCGCGCTATCTCCGCGCCGTATATCTCGTGTTTATGCATTCTGCCGCTTCTGCGCACCGCTTCCGCCTTACCTATATCGTGCAACAATGCCGCAAGTCTTATCTCGGGCGGACTTTCTCTGACTACGCGAAAAGTATGTTCGAGCGCGTCGTATTTATGATATGCGCCCGGCTGCGAAAGACCGTCGAGTTCGGCGAGCTCAGGCAGCACGTAGGGCAGAAATCCGAAATCGCGAAGAAGTTTAAGCCCGCGGTAATGCGCGTCGTCCACGCCGTAAGCCATATCCGCGTTAAGTATTTTAAGCAGTTCGTCCCGCTTGCGATTGGGAGTTATATCGGATAAAAAAGCCGCGCGGCTTTTAGCCGTATCCGCCGTAACCCGTTCTATACCGAACCCCGTTTCCGCCGCTATCCGCACGAGTCGCATGAGTCGCAAACCGTCCGACAAAAAAACGCGTTCGGGATCGTGCGCGCGTATAAGGCGTTTCGAAATATCTTCCGCGCCGCCGAAAGGATCGATTATACGCTTATTCCTTATGTCGTAATAAATGCTGTTTACCGTAAAATCACGGCGAAGCGCGTCTTCTTCCAATTCGGCGTCGAATTTTACGCTTACCGGAGTATGTCCGCCGCCCGCCGCGTACTCCTCCGTTCTGAAAGGCGTATACTCTATTTCTATTTCCGGTCTGAAACGGTGTTTTATCAGAGCCGTGCCCATTCGCTTGTATGTCGTGGCGAAAAAGAACCCGCGCGGCAATACGAGCTTTTCGGGCATCGCTTTCCCCGCGATGTCTATATCGGACGGCGGCAGACCGCCGAGTACGTTACGCACATAACCGCCCACGAGATATAAAGGCGTTTCGTTCGCTTCCGCGAACTTTTCCAGCCACTCAGGTACATGTATCATCCGCGTAATTATATCACTTTCTTTGAGCTTTTTCAATTGTTTTGACCGCTATGCGATACCGTAATATAACAAAATAAGGAATTTTGTCGTAATATGTTGAAATTGCGATTATTTTGTGTTAGAATGTGAATATGCTTAACTTCGTAGTAAACAAAAGAAGCGGAAAAAACAGAGGCTCAATCCATCTTAACGCCATAACGTCGTATTGCAACGAACACGGAATAAATTATTCCGTATACGAAACCAACGCGCCGGGACATGCCGTAAAGCTCACTGAAAGTATATGCGCGTCGGGCGCGGACAACGTTATAGCGATAGGCGGCGACGGCACTTTTCACGAAGTCCTCAACGGGATACCCGATCTTTCCGCGGTAAAAGTGGGATTTATTCCTTCGGGAAGAGGCAACGATTTTGCAAAAGCCGCAAAATTACCGCTCAAACCGCTCGACGCTCTCACGGACATTCTCTCAGGCGAAACAAAAAACATCGATTATATCGATTGCGGTGCAAAACGCTGTCTGAACGTGGCGGGTACCGGAATGGACGTAGACGTACTCAGAGCGGTAGACAATAAAAACAACGCTTTCAGCTATTATACGGCGCTCATCCGCTGTTTGCTTAAATTCGACCCCTATCGCGTAATAGTAAAAGCGAAAACGGCGGACGGAAAGGAGCTTACGCTCAAACACAATTGCATAATGGTCGGTATATGCAACGGTACGAATTTCGGAGGCGGCATAAAAGTCGCGCCCGACGCGCGCATAGACGACGGAAAACTCGACCTGCTCATTGCCGAAAAACTCGACAGAGGCGTATTCAGAGTACTCGGCAAATTCGTCAAAGGCAAGCACGCCGCTTTGCCTGAAATAAAGCATTACGAGGTTACCGAGATCGACGTCGACAACTGCGGAGTGCCCGTCGAGCTGGACGGCGAAATATACGAAGGGTTGCCGCTCAAATGCAAAGTCGTACATAACGGACTTACCACCTTTAAAACCGCGGAAGAGCGCAAGAACGGCGCAACGTAAACGCGATTATACTCGGACAATAATCAACGCGGCTATGCGAGAACGACAAATAAACTTACGCTCGCGTTTAGCGCTCCGAAACCTTGCGTTCAATTATCGTAAACGATACAGGCTCAAAACTGCCCGTACTTTGTTTTAAAGATATAAGCGTAAAACCGTCTGCATTCTGTTTGGCGTATTAAGATTCGCGGCGCTCCCCCGCTATACGAACGGATTTAAACTAATAATACTCGCTCGAAACGACACGAACCGAAGGGTCCGTGTTGTTTTTTGGCGAAAAAACCGAAAATTATGCGAGCACACGGCATAAACGCAATGCGCGGATAATATTTTGTTTATATGAACAAGCTTGTCAAAGCCGTGTTTACGCTGACGGCGTTTTCGGTGGCGGATCGCGTACTCGGATTTATTTTTAAGATTTACCTTTCAAGAGAAATGGGCGCGGCGTCGCTCGGCGTTTATCAGATAGCGTTATCGCTTTTCTTCGTGCTGGCAACGCTTACGACGAGCGGACTGCCGCTTATAACGGGCAAAAAGACCGCGGGCTATCTTGCGAAGGGCATGACGCGCGAGTCGCGTTCGCTCATAGGTGCCGCGCTGGTAGTCAATACTGCGATAACCGCCGTTATATGCGCGGCGGTCGTTGCGTTGCGTCCCGTAATCCCCTTTCTGCTCGGCTCCGACGACGCGGCGGCGCTGGTTCCGCTCCTGCTGCCCGCGCTCGCGTTCGGAGCGATAGCGGCGGTTTTCCGCGGAAATATATGGGGACGCGAAAAATTTTTCGCCGTCAGTGCGATAGAGCTTGCCGAGCAAATAGCGCGGATAGCGCTTTGCGTCGCCATGTTCATGCTCGGTTTCGGAAAAATAACCGCCGCCGTACTCTCTCTCGTGATCGCAACGGGAATAAGCGCGGTTATAACGGTAATAGTATTCTTTTGCAGCGGCGGGCGCGTCACCTCTCCGCGCGGACAGTTGCGTCCTCTGATAACGGAGTCGGCGCCCGTGAGCGCGCTGCGCGCTTCGTCTTCGCTTACCGGCTTGCTCATGGCTATCGTCGTTCCCTTTCTGTTTATGTCTTCGGGCTATAACGAGCAGGAAGCGCTCGCGCTTTTCGGCGCGGGCATCGGAATGGCAATGCCCCTGCTTTTTCTTCCCATCACGGTCATCGGCTCGCTCAGCTATGCGCTCATTCCCGCGCTTTCAAAAGCCGCCGCGGAAGGCAAGCACAACGAGGTTCGCAGTCGCATAGAGACTTCGCTTAAATTTTCCGTTATAGTAGCCGCTATGTTTCTGCCGATGTTTTACGGAATAGGCGAAGCGGGCGGTACCTTTCTCTACGGCGACGCGGTGGCGGGATACGCCATAAAAATCGGCACTTTTCTTATAATGCCTATCGCGATAGGACACATAACGTCGTCGATGATGAACGCGCTCGGTCAGGAGAAACGCAGATTCGTACATTATATTCTCGGAACCGCCGTATCGATAGGCGTTATGTTCTGCTTTTACGGGCATTTTTCCATAAACGCGGTATGCACGGGAATGTTTGTGGGACTTACCTTTTCCGCGGTGCTCGACGTGATACGAATGAGAAAGGTAAGCGGCATTTCCCTTTCCTTTGCCTTTACACTGCTCGGCGCGTGTATGCTCGCCGTACCGTGCGCGGTGCTTACCGACTGGACGTACGACGCTTTAAGATTAACCCCCGAACTTCTGCGTATTTTCATAGGAGCGTTAACGGGTACCGCGGCGATCGTGCTTTTATTGTGGTCCTTCGGTTTTTACAACGGTTTTCTGCTCAAAAGCAGGAAGAAAAAAGAAAAGCCGCGCGTCGGAAAACACTTGCCAAAAGGATTATAAAAGTGTATACTTATTAGGTCAATCGAATACAGCCTAAAGGAGGCCCGACAATGAGTAAAAATACTCAGCAGGAAATTGCCTCTCAGGTAAAAGCGGAAGTTACCGACGTAAGTAATAACCAAGCGACACCGGAGATGCATGTCAAAGACCCGGAGCGGAAAAGCAAATACTTCACCGCCAGAAAAATCGCGACGCTCGCCATGTTTACGGCAATAGCGCTCGTGTGCAAGCTCATAGGCAAATCGCTCATGCTTACTCCGACGTTTACGGTTTCTTTCATTTACATTCCGTGGCTCATAAGCGGCGCGCTTCTCGGTCCGGTAGCGGGAATGACCGTGGGATTCTGTTCGGACTTGATCGGCAATTTTATATTCGCCACTGTACCGAATCCGCTTACGCTTGTGTCTAATACCCTCTTTCCGTTGCCCATAGCGCTTATTTATAAGCTGAGCGGCAATCGCGGAAACGATTACGTAAAGACACTGCTCGGAACGCTCGCTTCTCTCGTGGCGTGTACGCTCGGGATCGGTTCGGTCGCGTTGTATCTGTTCTACGGCTATTACGAAAGCATGGGGTTTTTCACATACCTTTTGCTTCAACGCACGCCGCAGGTAGGCGTGCTGTGCGTTAACGCGGCAGTGCTGTTACTGCTTATAAGACCGCTTGCGAGCGTGGGGCTGTATCCGCGCAGCAAGTCCGGGACAAGCGGACGAAAGTTTGCGATATACGCGAACATTTTCGTTTCCTACGCGCTTTACGCCGCCGCCTTACTTGTCGTGACGATAAAGGGATACGGCGCCGCGCCCGTTTATACCGTGCTTACCGCCGTATACGTGCTCGTTACGCTTATAAGCGCCCTGATATTCATTAAACGCAAGAACGTGAAATTCGCGCTTGCCGCAGGGATAACGCTCACTCTGCTCGTCATCGCACTGACGGCTACCATAGCGAGCGATAAAGTCAATATCGTGCTTAAATACATTCTTTCCGCGCTGGCGATCCTGTCGGCGACAGGCGCACTGACGTTTATGTCGGTCAAGCGCGCGGCAAGAGCAAGGAGTAAAAATATATGATAACCGCACTCGTAGGCGCTCAATGGGGCGACGAAGGCAAAGGAAAAGTCATCGACATCATGGCAAGCAAAGCGGACGTCGTAGTCCGCGCTACAGGGGGAAACAATGCAGGTCATACCGTCGTAAGCGACGGAAAAACCTATAAACTCCATCTCGTTCCGAGCGGAATACTTTACAAGGGCACCGTTTGTTGCGTAGGTCCCGGTTGCGTGGTCGATCCGCTCTCAATGCTCAAAGAAATGGCGGAAGTGGAAGCCAACGGTACCAGCCTTGAAAATCTCAAAATCGATTACCGCGCTCATATCGTCATGCCTTATCATCTCGTGATCGACGAGCTCAGCGAAAAAAGCAAGGGCGAAGGAGACATCGGCACCACAAAAAAAGGTATCGGACCCTGCTACATGGACAAAGCGGAGAGAATAGGAATACGTTTTTACGACCTTATCCACCCCGATATTTTTGCCGAAAAGCTTAAAAACAATCTCGCGGCAAAGAAAAAATACATCGCGGGAATGTTCGGCGCGGAATATCTCGACAGCAAAAAAGATATTCTGGATTACGACAAAACGCTTGCGGCGTACAATGCCGCGGCGGAGAAACTCGCTCGGTACGCAGCAGATACCACGGTCATCGCCTACGACGCGCATAAAGCCGGAAAATACGTGCTGTTCGAAGGCGCGCAGGGTACTCTGCTCGATCTCGACATGGGAACATATCCTTACGTTACGAGCTCTCACCCCGTCACGGGCGGATTCTGCGTAAGCGGCGGCATAGGTCCCACTCTCGTCGACGAATGCGTCGGCATAGCGAAATGCTATACCACGCGCGTGGGAAAAGGTCCGTTCCCTACCGAGCTGTTCGACGAAACGGGAGACTACATCAGAGAAGCGGGTGCGGAATACGGAGTCACTACCGGCAGACCGCGCCGTTGCGGCTGGCTCGATCTCGTGATACTCAGATATGCGGTGAGAGTAAACGGTCTTACGGGAGTAGCGCTCAATAAGCTCGACACGCTTACGGGGCTCAAAGAAATCAAAGCCTGCGTGGGTTACGAGTACGAAGGCGCTGTCGTTAAAGACTTCCCCGCGGACATACGCGAACTCGATAAGTGCGTACCCGTTTATCAAAGCTTTGAAGGCTGGACGGAAGACATCACGAAAGCGCAAACTCTCGAAGAGCTTCCGGAAAACGCAAGAAAATATCTCGAATTCATCGAAAAAGAGATCGGCTGCAAGATTATACTCGTCGGCGTGGGACCGGACAGAAAACAGAGTTTCCCCGTAGACGGAGTTTGCCGCGCGTAAAAACACGGTAAGTCATAGACGGAGTTTGCCGCTCTCGCGCAAACTCCGTTTTATTGTTGCCCGAAGCGCGGGTCGGTACCCTACCCGACAAACCGCATAATACCCCGCCGTAATCAGTACGGCGACATAAAAAATTCACGTTTACGGTCGGCTGAAAATCGGTATCGACTACGTAAACGGCATACGCCGATCGCGTAAAACGCAAGGTGCCGCAAAATTGAAAAACGATTTTTTAAAAAACAAAATACTTCCTTCGTTGCTTCGCTTTGCGTTGCCGCTCATGCTGTCGTTGCTGTTACAGTCGCTATACGGGGCGGCGGATCTGATCGTGGTCGGACAGTTCGGTTCCACGGCGAGCGTTTCCGCAGTCGCCACGGGCAGTCAACTCATGGTCGCCGTCACCGCTATCGTTACAGGTCTTACTATGGGCGTGACGGTGGTTATCGGACAAGCCGTCGGAGCAAACGAAACCGAGCGCGCAGGAAACGCGGTATGCGCAATGATAAAAACCTTTACTGTGCTTGCGTTGGTTCTGACCGCGGTGCTTGCCGCCCTGGCTTATCCGCTCGCGTGCCTGCTTAACGCTCCGCAGGCGGCGCTGAAACAAACCGAATCTTACATCAGGATATGCGGATGCGGAATGATATTCATAACCGCGTACAACGCGGTGAGCGGCGTCTTTCGCGGTATAGGAAATTCCAAAACGCCCTTCCTGTTTGTAGCTTTCGCCTGCCTGATAAACATCGCGCTCGATCTTTTATTCGTGGCGGGGCTGGGCATGGACGCGTCGGGCGCGGCGTTGGCGACAATAATCGCGCAGGCTTCGAGCGTCGTGTTTTCCTTAATATATCTCAAACATAAAAAACTCCCCTTTTCCGTAAACAAAATCGGTTTTTCGGCAAAAGGCAGCGTGCGCGAAATACTCGCGGTAGGCACTCCGATAGCGTTACAGGATTTTTTGGTAAGCATTTCCTTTTTAATCATAACCGCAATAGTCAATACTCTCGGACTCGACCAGTCCGCGGGCGTGGGCATCGCGGAAAAATTATTCGTTTTTCTTTCCATCGTTCCGATGTCTTTTCTTTCGGCAATCTCGGCATTCGTGGCGCAGAACGTCGGAGGCGGACGGTACGACAGGGCAAAAAAAGCGCTGTTTCTCGCTATATGCGTGTCGTTCTGCTTCGGCGCGGCAATGTTCTTTTTTACCTTTTTCGGCGGGCGCGCGGCGGCAAGAATATTTACCGCGGACAGCGCCGTGATAACGCAGACGGCAATGTATTTCAAAAGCTGCTCTTTCGAGTATCTCATTATATCCGTTTCCTTCTGTATGCTCGGATACTTCAACGGTATGAAAAAAACCGTTTTCGTAATGATACAAGGGCTCATATCGGCTTTTGCGGTGCGAATCCCGCTCTCTCTGCTTTTCAGTAATCTGCCCGACGCCGACATGACGCTTATAGGTATTGCCGTACCGGTAAGCGCGGCGGTAAGCCTTGCCATGTGTCTGACTTACTTCCTTATATTGCAAAGGAAATCGCATAAAACGGAAGAAAAAATCTGACGGTTCAGCTTCCCTTTCCGCGCAAAAACGCATGGGTCGGGTCCCGTCGTTGAGTAAGGCACACGAAGCGTAAACTCGCTAAACCGATTTAAGTTTCGGGCGCTAACGTAAATTTCAATACCGAAACGAATTAACGCGCATAAAATAAAAAACCGCCGTTACGGCGCGCACGCGAACGTTTTTGCGAGCGTGCGCTTCCGAGAAAGGCGGTTTGATTTTTTACGACCGACCGTACAAACGCCTACGGTCAGTTTTTATTTTTGAGACAGCTGTCAAGGAAAAGCGTTATAAGCTTGTCGGGATTGCCCACGCGGGCGTTAAATTCAGGCTGGAAGACCACGCCGACATAAAACTTCTTGCCATCGAGCTCGAATGCGTCTATATAGCCGTCTTCGCTTTTGCCCGTTACGGTCATACCCGCTTTTTCCAATTTATCGGCATATTTCTTATTTATTTCATAGCGGTGTCTGTGCCGCATTTTTATCTTATCTTCGCCGTATGCTTTGTAAAGAAGGGAGCCGCGCTTTACCTTTGTGGTATGACTGCCTTTTTTGAAAGAAGTTTTGCCCGAGCAAACCACGGGGTCGGAACACTGTTTATCGAATTCCACGCTGTCCGCTTTTTCTATTCCGGCTACGTGGCGAGCGAACTCCACCGCGCCTGCATGCGCGCCTAACCCTATCATCAGACAAGGTATGTCGTTCTTGCGAGCAAACGCCGCGCACGCCGTTTTACCGTTAAACCCGCGTTCGCCGAATCCTGCCGGAATAACTATTCCGTCAAAGCCCGAAAGCACTTTTTCCGCGTTTTCCTCCGTTACGGTATCCGAGCCTATCCCCACCGTTTCGCAGTTAGCGCCTATCGCGTAACCCGAATAACGAAGCGCTTCGAAAAGGGATACGTAGGCGTCGTGCATTTCGACATACTTGCCCGCAACGGCTATTCTGAGCGCGGTCTTATTGCCGACTTCGCGCGCCGCGGTAACGGCTTCCCGCCACTTCGCGAGATCCGCAGGGCGGTCTTCCAAACCGAGCCGACGAAGGACAGCCGCGGCAAAGCCTTCGTTTTCCAGCCTAAGCGGTATTTCGAGTATATTGTCGACGGTCAGATTTTCGATTATGCAATCCTGGCGGACGTTACAGAATACCGCCATTTTCTTTTTACTGCCCGCTTCGAGCGGATAGTCCGAACGGCAGACGATGACGTCGGGCTGTATACCGACGTTCTGCAATTCCTTTACGGAATGCTGAGTGGGCTTTGTCTTTTGTTCGCCGCTCATCTCGATAAAAGGCACGAAAGACACGTGCACGTACGCCACGTTTTCAAAACCGCGGAGCACGCGGAGCTGTCTGAACGCTTCGATAAAAGGGGTGCATTCTATATCGCCCACCGTTCCGCCAACGTCCACTATCACGATGGTGTCGTCATCGAAAACGAGTAATTGATTGAGTATTTCGTCGGTAATATGCGGCACTACCTGTACGGTACTTCCGTCATACTTGCCTTCGCGCTCGTTGTCTATGACCTTACGGTATACTCTGCCGCTCGTAATGTCGCTTTTTTCCGTAAGGCAACCGTCTATAAATCTCTCGTAATGTCCGATAACGAGATCGGTCTCCGCGCCGTCGTCGGTCACAAAAATCTCGCCGTGCTGATAAGGCGAAAGATTGGACGAATCGACGTTGAAGTACGGATCGAATTTCTGCAAAGTCACGTTATATCCGCGAGCTCTGAGCAACGCGCCAAGCGCGGCTGCGGTTATACCTTTTCCGACGCCGGATACGACGCCGCCCGTTATTACCACGTATTTTGTCATTTGTCTTCTCCTTTGATGCTTAATCTTCGGCTACGGTAAAGCCTATCTCGCTTAATTTTTTACAGTTGTATTCTATTACTTCGAGCAGATTGCGGAGTATCTTCTGCGCTTCGGCTTTATCCGATATTCCGCGCGACGTGCTCTGCGCCGAATTGTCCGAGTGAGTGTAATAATTACGTATAGCGAAGTATTCGGTGTAAAGCGCGGTCATTACTTCGGGATATATCACGGAATCTATGCGTTTGAGATATCCTTTTTTAAGCCTGTAATGCCCTTCGTCGTCTTTCTCGTACGCCTGCCCTATCATCTTGACGTTTATGTGCTCCGCCTGCTGTAAATCGTATATGAGCTTTTCGAGCGCGCGGTACGGCGCCATGAGCAGTACCGAGTAATCGCTCAGACGGGTCACGTTGTCGATGTCCGTCATTCCGTTGGAAAGGTCTATCTTGCTCGGCTCGGAAAGATATCTCAGTGCGACGGGCAGATGTTTTCTGAGCAGTCGCATATCGCATTTTCCCGCGAGTCTGTCGCGCAGACCGGTCATAAGCATGCTTGCGCCGCCGGTTATTATGACGCCGTTGCCGTTTTGTCTGACCGTAGCCGTGTGTTTCTGCGCGTCGGTGAATTTCCATTCTTTGTTCCCGTCCGCGCTCTTCGAAACCTTT
>CALWBH010000080.1 GCA_944376015.1 uncultured Clostridia bacterium | reverse complement strand
AGGGAATATACTTTTCGCCCGTAACGGGGTCGTTGTATTCCATACTCTTGCCCGAAAACTCGGAGTGGCGGGAAAGGTCGTAATCGGTGCGGTTATGAATACCGTTGAGCTCACTCCAACCGATGGGGAACAGATACTGAATGTCGCAAGCGGCTTTTGCGTAATGCGCAAGCTTGTCGTGATCTTTATAACGCAGATGTTCGGGGTTGAAACCGAGATCGAGCAAAAAGTCGAGCGCGGCTTTCTTATACTTTTCGTAATATTCGCCGTCCGTGCCCTGTTTGCAGAACCACTGATGTTCCATCTGCTCGAATTCTATCGTACGGAAAATGAAGTTGCCCGGGGTTATTTCGTTTCTGAACGCTTTTCCGATCTGTCCGATACCGAAAGGCACTTTCGCGCGGGTGGTGCGCTGGACGTTAAGGAAATTGACGAATTCGCCCTGAGCGGTTTCGGGGCGGAGATAAACGACGTTCTGTCCTTCTTCGGTAACGCCTCTGCTCGTTTCGAACATAAGATTGAAAGTGCGGATAGGCGTAAAGTCGGACTTGCCGCATTTGGGGCAGGCGACGTGATGCTCCGTTATGTACGCCTGCATTTCTTCGTTGGTCATGGTGTCGGGATTGACCTTGCCTTTTGAGTGCGTTTCGATAAGAACGTCCGCGCGATGGCGCGTTTTGCAGCATTTGCAGTCCATTTTGGGGTCGGAAAAAGAAGTGGTATGACCGCTGGCTTCCCAAACGCGGCTGTTCATCAGGATTGCGGCGTCTATACCGAAAGAGTTGTCGCTTTCCTGAACGAATCTTTTCCACCAGGCGCGTTTGATATTGTTTTTTATCTCCACGCCGACGGGACCGTAATCCCAGGTATTGCCCATGCCGCCGTATATTTCGCTGCCAGGGTATATTATACCGCGACCTTTGCAAAGGTTTACGAGCTTCTCCATAGTAGCTTTCATAATGGTATCTCCTTATATTACTAAGGTATAATACAAAATAAAGAAAAGTTTGTCAAGTAAAGTGTAACAATTCGCATTAACCGTAAATACTATGAAGTAGGATATCCTCACTCGAAAGAAGAAGTCAAGGTGCACCGTAAGAGAAAAGCTCACGATCCGCGCGCGACGGAAAGACGTCGCCGTCCGCGCGGAAAACGGAGCGGAGGCTGTCCGACAGAAATACGAAAACGGAGGGAAAAACTATGTTCAATCAGGGATGCGGATGCAACGACATATTCATAATCTTATTGCTTCTTTGCTGCTGTGGCGGCAACGGCTGCGGATGCGGCTGCGGATGCGATAAGAAAGTGGATTGCTGCGATCTGGTTTTCTTATGGCTCATACTTTCTTGCTGCGGATGCGGCTGCGGTTGCAAGAACGATTGCTGCTGCAAATAAGGCAAGTACATAAGATTCTTAAAAAACACGTACCCGGACAATGCGAAGGCGCTCGGTCCGGGTATATTTTTTATAATCGGTAAAAATTCCTTGCGTTATGCCGTAAAAAATGATAAAATAACACGGTATACCCGACAGACGGATACGGCGGTCGGGAAAATACGGCAGGTCATGCCGAAAGGCAGATCGAGCGAATGTTTAATAACGACAAAACGCGGACACTCTTAATAAAGAGGTTCGACAAGGAGTGAAAAATGAAAAAATCGACGCAAATTGTTTCTACTTTTGCCGTAATGGCGGCGCTTATCGTCGTGGCGAATCTGCTTGACAAAGCCTATTCGTTCGGACTGACGGCGCTTATAGGCGCGGCGCTCGCCGTCTGCGCGCTCGTTACGGTAACGCTCAGCGCGACGCTGTACGACAAATGGTATTATGCCGTCGGAGCGGGACTGATGTTCGGGCTCGTTTCCTTCGCTTTGGCATATATATTCCCGAGCATGCTGTTCCGAAATCCTCTGATATCCGTACTGCCCAGAGCTTTTGTCGGTATCATAGGTTACGGCGCGTACAAGCTTGCTCAGCGCGCGGTTAAAGGACTGTCGTCAGTCGCGTTGAAAACGCGCTTGCATTTTGCCATCCCGCTTACCGCGGTATGTCTGCTCGTTGCGGGGCTCGTATGTTTCATCGTATTCGCCCGCGGAATAAACAGCATAGCGTACTTTGTGGCAATATGGTTGATAGCGCTCGCCGCAATATTCTTCATTGCGTTTACGCTCGCATGCGTCGCCGCAAGAAAGGGCGGTACGGGCGAACGCGCCCGCGAGCATATCTCGCTATGCATAGGCGCGTTCTTTACGGTGGTATCGAATACCGCGCTTGTGCTTCCGATGATGTTTCTTTTCGGCGGCGGTTACGGCTCGCTAAGCGAAGTTTACGCAACGCTTACATTGATAAACTTTTTGCCCGAGCTTATAATAACCGTCTCGCTTGCGCCCTTCGTCATACTCGGCGTTCGCCGCGGGCTCCGACTCGGCGTGGACGGAAAGCCGCGGTATAAGAAAAAGACGACCGACAACGGCGTCGCGACGGACGGCGCAAACGCCGCGGAACAAGCGGACGGCGAAAAAACAGCGGTCAACGACGATATAAAGGAAGAAAAATAGTGTTACTTGCAATCGACATAGGGAATACGAATATCAAGATCGGCATATTCGAAAAGGACAATCTGATACATTCGCTTCGCCTTTCTACCGTGCAGGGCAGAACGGGCGACGAATACGGAATGGATATTCTCGGACAGCTAGGAGCGAAGGGTATAAAGCGCGAAGACATAAAGGGCGCGATAATGAGCTCGGTCAATCCCGGACTGAATTATACCTTCGAGCACGCCTGCGACTACTATATGGGAGTAAAACCGCTCGTCGTGGGTTCAGGCATAAAAACGGGTATCAATATCAAGTACGATAACCCTAAGGAAGTGGGCGCCGACAGGATAGTTAATTCCGTCGCGGCGTATTACACTTACGGCGGACCTTGCATAACGATAGACTGCGGTACGGCTACCACCTTTAACGTCATAAGCGAAAAGGGCGAATTTCTCGGCGGGCTTATCGGTCACGGGCTTAAAAGCGCGGCGGAAGCGCTTTCGACGGCAGCGGCGCGATTGCCAAAGGTCGAGCTCGTTCTACCGAGCAAAGTGGTAGGTAAGAATACGATAAACAATATGCAGGCGGGACTGATACAGGGCTATATCGGAATGGCGGAACGTATCGTGCGACTGATAAAGCAGGAAACGGGATATGCGACCGCAAAAGTGATAGCTACGGGCGGACTCAGCGAACTGATATACCGCAACAGCGATATAATCGACATAACGGACAGAACGTTGACTTTGCGCGGACTCAATATCATATACAATATGAACAAATAACGTAAAAGGAATTTACCGTATGAAAAAGATCGTAAATGTTGCAATCATGGGAATAGGCACGGTAGGCGGCGGTACTTACGAGATACTGACGAACAACCACGATTTTCTTATGCGCACTCAGGGCGTGGATTACAGGGTGACCAAAGTACTCGACAAGAATACGGACCGTCTTAAAATGTTCGGTATACCCGAATCCTGCGCGGCGTCTTGCGTGGACGAGATAGCTCAGGATAAGAGTATAAGCATAGTGGTCGAGACTATGGGCGGAGTAGAGCCCGCCAAAACCTTTATAGAAAAAATGCTGCTTGCGGGGAAAGACGTCGTTACCGCAAACAAAGAGCTTGTTTCCAAGCATTGGAGCGCGCTCGAAGCGGCGGCAAGAAAAGGCGGCGCAGGGCTTTATTTCGAAGCGTCTTGCGTGGGCGGCGTGCCCATAATCCGCGCTTTGCAGGAGAGCTTGCAGGCAAATCATATCAACTCAATCGTCGGAATAATAAACGGTACGACCAATTATATCCTTACCAAAATGACGGAAGAAGGAATGAGCTATGCGGACGCGCTCAAAGAAGCCCAGCAGCTCGGTTACGCCGAATTCAATCCGACTGCGGACGTGGAAGGGTTTGACGCGGCGTACAAGCTCAGCATACTCGCGTCGCTCGCTTTCCATACCTGCGTTCCTTATACGGAGATCTATCGCGAAGGCATAACCAAAGTGACCAAAGCGGACATAAAAACGGGACTCGAACTCGGATATCGCATAAAATTGCTCGCGATAGGCAAGCGCAAGGGCAACGTTATCGAAGCGCGCGTACATCCTACCTTCGTCCCCGTCGATCATCCGCTTGCGGGCGTAGGCGGCTCGTTCAACGCGGTATACGTGAACGGCGACTTCGTGGACGATCTGATGTTCTACGGCAGGGGCGCGGGCGCGCGTCCTACGGGCAGCGCGATAGTCAGCGACGTCGTATACGCAAGCAAGCGCAACGCTCCGCTTTATTCGGATTTCGACAACAGCGGAAACGTAGCCGCGGATATCGAAGTAAGCAAGGATTTCAAGAGCAAATATTATATTGCCGTGTCAGTAAAGGACGCTCCGGGCGTGCTTGCGGCGGTAACGGGCGTGTTTGCCAATCATAACGTCAGTATCGAGAGCGTTTCCCAGCGCGCAGGCGGTACGGGGGCGACTATATGCTTCCTTACGCATACGGCGAGCGAGAGCGACGTCAACAAAGCAGTCGGGGATATAGAAGCGCTTGACGACACGAACAAAGTCGTCAGCCTTATAAGAGTGCTCGGGTGATACCGCCCGCGCTGTAAGCGCAATTTAATAATATTAAATTTGTAATAAGTCCGAAAATTTATTTGACAATATCAAGCCCGATATAATATAATTAACGGAGTTATTGTAACAGTACAACATAAGGAGACATCTGATGTCAAAGATCACAAAAAGTGCAGTAGCCGTTCTCATCGCGTTGACGCTTTGCGTCGTATTCGCATTTTCGACGGCTTTCGCAAACGGTTTCACGTATAAAGCGTCGGCTGCGCCCGTCACGGAAAGCGTGACTATAAACACCGGCGTTACCGATTACGTAAAATACGGCGATTCATTCAACGTGAATGGAGCGGCGAGCGTAAAAACTCCCGGCGGCGAAATTATTACCGGCGAAACGTCCATAACCGCGGATGAAGTCGGTATATATGAGGTTACCTATACTTCCGCCGGCTCAAACGCAGGAAGTTACACATATAACGTAGAATGTTATATGGAATACGAATACAAGCTTATCGTGGACAATTACGGAGCGGCTATACCCTCCTATTGGGGAACCGAATCGGGGGATATTACGCTTCCCGATGCGACGCTTTACTATTACAACGACGATATCGATAAATGGCTTCCCGTAAACGATAACAGCAAGGTTTATTGCAGAGTGACTAAACCGGGCGCGGCGAGCGTAAAAAAAGACGTTTCCGCATGGACGGCTTCGGACAAAACCGTAACTCCCGATACCGTAGGCACTTACTTCTTCACATACTACGCGGAAGTCAACGGCGGCAAGAACGTGATCAGCGAAGAGTATACGATGCAGGTACAGCGTACTTTTCCCGAAAACAACAACGCGCCGACGCTGGTCGTATCCGGCATGCCTTCGTCGTCGAGCGTCGGAACTCAGGTTTCGCTTCCCAAAGCGACGGTTACCGACGATTACGACGAACGCGTTTATACCGAGATCAGCGTTACCCACGATTACGGCGACGGCAATGGAGTAGTACCCGTCAAGGACGTGGTTATTGACGAAAAAACCGGTTACGCGGCAAAGGACGAAAACGGTAACACGCTTTACTATAAAGCGGACGCGGACGGCGATTATGCATATAACGTAGACGAACTTGCAACGACGACCAAGCCCGACGAAGCGGTGACCGTTAAGTTCGACAATGTCAACTTTATGGATTTCTATCCCGCGCACGAAGGAACTTACACCGTGACTTACAGCGCGAAGGACAGCAAGGGTTACTATGCCGACGAAAACGATCTTACCAACAGTACCACCAAGCGTACTTATCAGATAAACGTTTCCGATACGTCCGCGCCCGTATACGACGAGCTTGACAGCAGTCTTATCCCTTCGCAGTGGGGTTACTACGGCGTTTACAGAAAGTACGTTGACGGTAAGGATCCCGCCGATCCCGATGAAAAAGCAATTAAAATCGATCAGACGATACAGTTCCCGATTCCCGAGCTTTACGACAACAAGGATAAGGCGGAGGATCTCAGAGCTTCCTTCACGATCACCGATCCTTCCAACAAGACGGTAATGACGTTCAGAAACATCCTTGAGATCAAGCATAGCGGCGACTGCTCTTACACTCCCGCGAACTATGATGGCGGCAGCAAGACCTATTATTTCTTCCGTTACTGGGAGACCGAAGGATATACCGTCGATGAGGGAACGGGTAAGATCACAGGTAACAATATCGGCGACAATGCATATTCGCTTATTTACTATGACGAAAGCGAAGGTAAAGTAACCAAAGGCTTCTTCGATTTCTATAAATACAGACCCGGCAATTCCGCTATCGGTTCCTACACCGTGACGTACGTTGCGCGCGATACCAAAGGCAACGGCAGCACGCAGAGCTTCAATATAGACGTACAGTCGTCTTTCACCGACGAAATTGCTCCTTATGTGGACTTTGACGCTCCCGATTACTTCGCGTTCGGCGCAAGCGAAAAGGAAGTCAAGATAGAAGACGTCTCGATACGCGACACTCGGGACAGCAGACTCGACGTCAAGTATTACCTTATATTCAACAAAGGTACGCTTGATGCGGATGACGATCTTACGCTTGAAAGCGGACTCGTGGAAGGTGAAAACTATTACGAACTCGATTACACGTCGGGAACCAACACCTTCACTCTCGTTCGCGACGGCGGGAAGAACGTGCTTACGCTTACCGATAAAGACGGTGTGGAACACGATGTCAACGTTACGGAAGGTAACGTATATCTTGCGGCAAGCGCAACCGACGCTGTCGGAAACAATAATTATAAGTGCGTAGCTATCAGCGCGTTCGACGCAACGAGCGATACCGCTAAGACCGTGACCACGGCATTCGGGACTCTCAATACTGACGAC
>CALWBH010000079.1 GCA_944376015.1 uncultured Clostridia bacterium | reverse complement strand
AAGCAGTACAAGGTAAGCGAAGGCGACGTCATTGAAGTGGAAAAGCTCTCGGGCGAAGCCGGAACGGCAGTCGAGTTCGACGTTATCATGACGGTTGACGGCGACGTCGTAAAGACGGGAAGCGAAGTCAGCGCAAAGGTAAGCGGCGAGATCGTCAAGCAGGGTAAGACCAAGAAGATCGTTGTGTTCAAGTACAAGGCAAAGAAAAACGAACGCGTCAAGAACGGTCACAGACAGGCGTTCACCAAGGTGAAGATCACTAAGATCGCATAAGGTAAATAAGGAGATATCGAAATGACTATATTTGCATTCAAACCGCTTGTCTTTATGGCTCACAAAAAGGGCGGCGGATCGACCAAAAACGGCTGAGACAGTAACGCACAGCGCCTCGGCGTAAAGAAATATGCGGGCGAAAAAGTGCTTGCGGGAAACATTCTCGTTCGTCAGAGAGGAACAAAATTCCATCCCGGCGCGAACGTGGGTATCGGCAGTGACGATACGCTTTATTCCAAAGTCGACGGCGTCGTGAAATTCGAACGCTACGACAAGACCCGTAAAAAGGTCAGCGTATATCCTGCGTAAATAAGGCATCAACGGTGAAGGAAAATTCTTTCACCGTTTTGTTTTCGTAAAAGTCGCGCGTTTACGCGGCAAAACGCTTGGGGTTTCGCTTGCGTTTCGATCACCGATACATCGGTAATTCATAAAGAACAATGAAAATAACAAAAGACAAAAACACTTTGATATTGACCGAAACCGAATGTTTCTCTATTGAGGATACGCTGGAATGCGGTCAGGTTTTCCGCTTCGAAAAGGACGGGGACGGATATGTTTTACACGCGGCGGATAAATTCTGTCGCGTCAGTCAAAAAGACGGAGCGGTTACCGTGATTTCGGACGATCCGGATTTCTTCTTCCGTTATTTCGCTTTCGATACGGACTATCCCGCAATGAACGCGCGTCTCCGTTCTTTCGAGGAATTGTCCGCCGTTGCCGAAGTGGGAAAGGGAATACGTCTTCTGCGCCAAGACCCCTTCGAAATGATAATTTCGTTTATTATTTCGGCGAACAACAATATTCCGCGCATAAAAGGCATAATAAACAGACTTTGCGAAAAAGCGGGCGAAAAACTCGCCGAAGGCTATGCTTTCCCCACGCGCGATAGGCTGCTCGCGCTTACCGCGGAAGATTTCGCAGCGCTCGGCGCCGGATATCGCGCGCCCTATCTTTACGAGGCGACGCGTACCGTAACGGACGAATTTATCGCCGAATTGATCGCGCTGCCTACCGAGGAAGCTTATAAAAAACTGCTTACGGTCAAAGGCGTGGGTCCGAAAGTGGCAGACTGTATCGTGCTTTTCGGATTGGCCAGAGGAGATTCTTTCCCGGTCGATACTTGGATAAGACAATCGCTCTCCACCGCCGATCTCGATACCCCGCAAAAAATACGCGGTTATTATCTCGGCAGATACGGCGAGCTTTCCGGTCTCGCGCAACAGTACATATTCCATTATGCGCGTAATCTCGGTCCGTCGCGGTTAAGCCAAGTGTAAATTATCCTTTTTCAAATAACGGGAAACGTGTGCGTTTGAACACACACGTTTCCCGTTTAAGGTGGTTTGGTAAAAGTATTTTAAATACTTAGTGTAAGTATTATGATAAAATTATAATACTTGTTTTAAGTATTGTCAAGTAAAAATTCGCAAAATTAGTATAAAATATATAAAAATATGCTAAAAATTCGCGAATTAAGAATTGAAAAGGGAATAAGTCAAAAGGAGCTTGCGGAATATCTTGGTATGAGCGCCGGGAATCTCTGCGATTGGGAGAAAGGCAGAACGGAACCCGATATAAGCGCGCTTATACGGATAGCGGATTATTTTGACGAAAGCGTAGATTATCTGATCGGTAGGGGTTGGGAAGGCGGCGGAGAAACGCTGAGCGCGCCGAAGAGACGTCTTATCGGCAAGATAAGAAAAATGGACGATTCTACGGCGGAGCTTTTGCTTAAAACGATAGACGCGTTTTCTTACAACGGTTGAGACCGAGTATTCGGCGCGCGGTAATTCGTTTGCGGTTATTGCCGCTAACGATTGACTTTGCCGCGCTTTTTTATTATAATAAAAGAATGTTCAGAGCTTACGAAAAAGACGGGGATATCTCTTACAGCATGGGTGCGTTCCCGACCGTGGAGCTTATAAAGCGCAGAAAGGAAGACGTTATCGCAATCGCGCTCGGTTCGAAGTTGAAGATGACCGACGAGCTCGAAAAAATACTTGAAAGCGTGAAAGACAAAGTGGTGACGGACGACAGGGCTGTGTCGCGAGTGGCGAAAAAAGGCAATGTGTTCATGGTCGGCGCGTTTCGGAAACGCTTTACGTCTTTTGGAAGCGGCAAACATATCGCGCTTGTGAGACCCTCCGACGACGGCAATCTCGGCACGATAATGCGCACGATGCTCGGATTCGGCATTACCGATCTTGCGGTGATAGATAAATGCAGTGCGGACGTTTACGATCCCAAAACGGTAAGAGCGTCTATGGGCGCGGTATTTTCCCTGAACATATCGCTTTACGACGGTTGGGAAGATTATGCCGCCGTTCATAAAGAGCCTAAATATCTTTTTATGCTCAGACCTTGCAGTATACCGATTACCGCCGTCGAGCCCCCGACGGGCAATTACGCGCTCGTGTTCGGTAACGAAGCCACGGGTTTGCCTGACGGGTATGCGGAATACGGCACGCCTGTGGTGATACGGCATACGGATAAGATAGATTCGCTTAATCTGCCGCAGGCGGTCGCGATCGGCGCGTACGAATTTACTAAGAAAAATTTTACGGAGAATACATAATGGATAATCGTCAGACAGTTATCGTTCTCGATTTCGGGGGACAGTACAACCAGCTTATCGCGCGCAGGGTGCGCGAGTTCAACGTATATTGCGAGCTTTTGCCTTATACGACGCCTACGGAAAAATTGTTTGCGCGCTCGCCGATAGGCATTATATTCACGGGCGGACCGAGTAATATTTTCGAAGAAAACGCGCCGCGCGTCGAGCAAAAACTGCTTGAAGCGGGCGTACCCGTGCTCGGTATATGCTACGGCTGTCAGCTTATAGCTCACATGACGGGCGGTAAAGTTACGCAGGGTCCGCGCGAGTACGGCAGACAGACGCTTACCGTCGGAGAAAGCAAACTGTTTAAAAACGTAAAGCAAACTTCGCTTTGCTGGATGAGCCATACTAATTATGTGGAAAAGCTGCCCGACGGTTTCGAGGCTACCGCCACTACTCCGACTTGTCCCGTAGCGGCCATGGAGAACGCCGAACGCGGACTTTACGGCGTACAGTTTCATCCCGAAGTCATGCATACCGAAGAAGGGAACAAGATACTCAGAAATTTCCTTTACGAAGTGTGCGGCGCGAAGGGCGATTGGACGATGGGCAATTTCGCGGCGGAAACGATAGCCAAACTTAAAGAAAAAATAGGCGACAGGAAAGTGCTTTGCGCGCTTTCGGGCGGAGTGGACAGCGCGGTAGCGGCAACGCTCGTGCATAAAGCCTGCCCCAACCTGGTCTGCGTATACGTCGATCACGGTCTTATGCGTAAAAACGAAACGCAGGAGATAGTGCGCGTATTCCGTGACGAACAGGGTATGAATCTGATAGCGGTGGACGCAGGCGAGCGGTTTCTTTCCAAGCTCAAAGGCGTGACAGAGCCCGAAAAAAAACGTAAGATAATCGGCGCCGAATTCATCAAAGTGTTTGAAGAAGAAGCGAAAAAGATAGGCGCGGTGGATTATCTCGTTCAGGGCACCATATATCCCGACGTGATAGAGAGCGGACTCGGCGCGAGCGCTAAAATAAAAAGTCACCACAACGTGGGCGGACTTCCCGACGTAGTGGACTTCAAAGAAATAGTCGAACCTTTGCGCGATCTGTTCAAAGACGAAGTGCGTGCCTGCGGTTTCGAGATAGGGCTTCCCGCGTCGATAGTGCTCCGCCAGCCTTTCCCCGGTCCCGGACTCGGTATACGCATAATAGGCGAAGTGACGGCGGAAAAAGTAAAGATATTGCAGGACGCGGACTATATATATCGCGAAGAGATCGCGAAAGCGGGGCTCGATAAAGAGATATGGCAGTACTTCGCGGTGCTCACCAACGTCCAGACTGTCGGCGTTATGGGCGACGAGCGCACTTACGATTACGTATGCGGGCTTCGCGCGGTGACCAGCGTGGACGGTATGACCGCGGATTTTGCGCGCATACCGTACGAAGTGCTCGAAATCATTTCTTCGCGTATCGTTAACGAAGTAAAAGGCATTAACCGTATAGCTTACGACGTCACGAGCAAGCCTCCCGCAACGATAGAGTGGGAATAAATTTTATTGCGTACCGCTAAACAAGTTTCGCGCCGATTGTTATATTTCGCAAGGGGCATTAAGATAACAACTTAATGCCCCTTGCTCATATAAGCGCGAACGCCAAAGGATTCATTCGGCGGGCGGGGCTCCGCACCGTCTCATACAAAAAGCACTTAAAAGCCGTCAGCTTCTAAGTGCTTTTTGTATTTCGTCGGCAAACCACGCTAACGCTATGCGTTAGCTCGCCCGCCTGATAAACGCGGGAAACAATGTTCGCATAAATGCTCTGCATTGTTTCCCGCCCCTTCGCCCTCGTTCGCTCACCGCTCACGAGGGAATCAAAGGTCGCTCGCCCGAAGTGAATTCGTGCTCACTCCAACGCTTTATATTGCTCACAGCTAACGCTACCCTGACGTAAAAAATGAAACGTGTTTAACGTGTTCATTTTTTACTGGACTGCGCCTCGAAATCTTCTCGCATCTACTGCTTATTATGCTCTCTACATCTCGTGTTTCTGGGATAAGGTCGTATATTTTATAGTTATATTTTACAAATCAAAGCCGAATATTTTACGTATAATTGATTTTAAGTTTCTTGGAAGGGCACCCCCGCAAAACACTTGCAATAAACTAAAAACAATCGGCGCGAGATAAAATAAATTTATTTGTTATTTTACGATCGTACCTTCGGCTATATCCGATTTTCCCGCGTCAATATCTTCGTAGCATTTGTTTATCGTGATCTTGCCCCCGCTTATGGTAAGCTGTCCGTCCGTGTTCAGGGCTTTATTGCCTGTCGACAAAGTAATGTTGCCGCCGCTGATCACCGTTTCGCTGTCCGAATGCAAAGCGTCGTCGTTCGAGTTTATGTCAAGCGTACCGCCGTCGATGTAAACGAGATATCCGTCCCAGACGATGTCCGTGCCGTTGGCGCCCCAGTCGATAGCTCCCGCTTTTATTCCTTTGCCGGACGCGCTTGCCGCCGTTGTTTCCGTTATTGTCGCGGGTGCGCCGCCGCCCGCCGTTATGTCTACGTCGCTGTTTCCGGTTATATATACGAAAGTGTCCGCCGTTATACCGTCTTCCGCGGATATTGCGGTGACTTTAGCGTTTTTGATATAAACGAAACCGCCGTCCACATAATCGGGATCGGGTTCGCTCGTCGCGTCGTCGTATTCGTCCACTTCCGCGTGCAGTCCGTCTTTATCCGCGTCTATATTCAGCGTCGCGTCTACTACGGATATCGATTTCGCTTTAATACCGTTTTTAGTCGAATTTACGGAAAGGGCACCGTTGCCGTTTATGACGAGATTGCCCGTGCAGTCTATGGCGTTGGATCCTGCGGTATTCGAGTTCGTCACGGAATTGTCGCCTATAAGCGTAACGGTCATATCGTAAGTGCTGTCTATTATTTTTTTATCGTTGGTTATCGTAGCGCCCGAAAGATACAGGTTTACTCCGCTGCTCGCAACGGTTATTTTGCCGTTGAGAACGGAATCGACATAATAGTTTCCGGGTTCGCTGAGCGTGATTTCCGCGGTAATATGCGTAGCGCCCGAAGGTATCGCGACGTCTCCGCCGCTTATGTCCGCGACTCTTTCTTCCGCCGCTTTCACATTCGCGCTTTTTTCTCCGCCGTCTTTGCCGTCGCTTCCGCCGCATGCGGTAAACGTTGCGGCAATGAACGCCGCGGCAAGTATGGCGATCAATAGTCTCGTAAAGAATTTTGATTTCATCTTCATAGTCTCCCTGATTTTTTATTTAAACGTTATAAAACGTTGAAAACAAACGGTGAAGTATCGAATACGGTATTTTATCGAATGTCGAGAAGTCTTTCGGCGTTTTCGCATAATATTTTTTTCAGTTTTCGCTTGTCTCGACATGCGGAACGCAAAAATTCAACGGCTTTATTAGGCATACGCCAGGGCGAATCGCTGCCGAAAAGAATTTTGTTTTCGTCGAGCGAGTCGAGCAAAAGGGAAAACTCGCCGAGAGTGAATTGCGTTTCCGAAAGGGAAGTGTCGACGTAGAAAGGCAGCGTACGCAGAACTTCGAGCTCTTCTTCGTTTATGCCGTATCCGCCCATATGCGCGAGCACCGTTTTTTCGGGATCGAGCACGCCGAGCAACGGTTTGAAATGCGACGGATAGCAGTCCGACGAAGACGGATATATTCCGGGTCTGCCGCAGTGGAAAACGACTATCATTCCGCACTTCGCCGCCGTTTCGTAAAGCGCGAGGGCGCGTTCGTCGTCGAGTCTGAAATTTTGTAGCGGCGTATGAAATTTAATGCCTTTCGCGCCCTGAACGGCATATTCTCTTACGAGCGCCGTTGCGTTGTGACTGAAAGGGTGAACGGAAACGAAAGGTATCAGCGAGCCGTCGTTTTCCGAAAGCCGTCTGAGAAATTCGTTTACCGTTTTTTCGTGATCCGGTCTGCCGCAAACGGGCAACACTACGGCTTTGTCCGTTCCCGCTTCGGCAAGCGCGGCTTTAAGTCCTTTATACGTTCCGTCCGAACGTTCGGCGCATACGTCGTGCACCGCACCGAGCGCTTTGACCGCGAGATCGTCGGGATAGCAATGTGTGTGAAAGTCTATCATCTTACAAAGAAAATTTTATAACATTTTTCGCCGCTTGTCAACCTGTAATTTCAAAACGGCTTTGCATTATCGCTGTTGACAATTTTTTTTTTTATTTTTATAATAAAAAAAAGGAGTGCGATTATGAAAGTTTTGATGATAAACGGGAGTCCGAACGATAGCGGATGCGTGCGCGCCGCGCTCGGCGTTATAGCAGATACGCTTAAAGAATGCGGCGTCGACAGCGAGATAGTGAGCATAGGCAAGAAGCCCGTGAGCGGCTGCATCGCCTGCGGACAGTGCAGAAAAAGCGGTTCAAAACGCTGCTCGATTAAAAACGATATTGTAAACGAGCTTATAGAAAAAGCGGAGCGCGCCGACGGGATCGTCGTGGGTTCGCCCGTTTATTACGCTTCCGCAAACGGAAGTATAGTGAGTTTGCTCGACCGTATGTTTTACGCTCACGGCGGTTTTCCGCATAAGCCTGCCGCGGCGATCGCTTCCGCACGCCGCGCTGGGACGATAGTGACGGTAGACGAATTGAACAAATACTTTACCATTTCTCAAATGCCCGTCGTGCCGTCCACTTACTGGAACGAAGTGCACGGCTCGTGCGCCGAAGACGTTTATAAGGACGGCGAAGGCGTAGCCACTATGCGTAATCTTGCTTACAATATGGCTTGGCTTCTTAAATGTATAGAATGCGGTAAGGCAAACGGCATACTTCCGCCCGATCTTCCCAAACCCGAAAAAACCAACTTTATCAGATAAGCGTGAAAGGTTTTCGCGTCGACGAGTGGGTTTATCGACAACTCGCGATGTTGCGCGTCAACGGTTTTATGCGCAATATGTATAAAGTATCAAGTTTCGAATGACAAAAAGGAAAAGCGACTTTCGAAAAAATTTTCGTCGGTCGCTTTCCTTTTAGGTGGTTTTAGGCAATATTCGATTTGCGCGTCCGCTTTTTGGCGCGCGTTGAGCATAGGCTTATCACATCGTTTCGTGGAACGTGCGCTTTATGACTTCCGCTTGCTGCTCTCTGGACAGTCTGCGGAAATTGACTGCGTAACCCGAAACTCTTATCGTCAGAGTGGGGTATTTTTCGGGATGGTTATACGCGTCGATGAGCGTTTCGCGGTTGAGCACGTTGACGTTAAGATGATGCGCGCCCTGCGAGAAATAACCATCGAGCAGTCCGACGAGATTGGATATGCGTTCGTCGGGATTTTTGCCGAGCGCATTGGGAACGATGGAGAAGGTGTTGGATATACCGTCCTGGCAAACGCCGCGGTAGGGAATCTTCGCCACCGAATTGAGCGACGCGAGCGCGCCGTTTTCGTCGCGGCAGTGCATGGGGTTGGCGCCGGGTGCAAGCGGTTCGCCGAGCTTTCTGCCGTCCGGGGTCGTACCCGTTTTTTTGCCGTACATAACGTTGGACGTAATCGTCAGTGCGGAAAGGGTGTGTTTCGCATCGCGGTACAGCTTGTGTTTTTTGAGTTCTTTTGAAAACGCGGTCACGATAAACACCGCTTCGTCGTCCGCGCGATCGTCGTCGTTTCCGTATTTGGGGAAATCGCCTTCGGTCACGAAATCCACCGCGATGCCTTTCTCGTTGCGAACGGGGCGCACTTTCGCGTAACGTATAGCGGACAGGGAATCGGCGGCTACCGACAGTCCCGCTATGCCGTAAGCGCACAGCCGCGTAACTTTCGTGTCGTGCAAAGCCATTTGCACCGCTTCGTAGGCGTATTTGTCGTGCATATAGTGGATTATGTTGAGCGTGTCGGTATAGAGCTCGGCGACGTATTCCATTACCTTAACGTAGTTGGCGCGCACTTTTTCATAGTCCAAAACTTCGTCGGTAATGCGCTCGATACCCGGTACGACTTTGACTCCGGTATTTTCGTCCACTCCGCCGTTTATGGCGTAGAGCAGAGTTTTTGCGATATTGCAACGGGCGCCGAAGAATTGCATTTGTTTGCCTACTTTCATTGCGGAAACGCAGCAGGCGATTGCGTAATCGTCGCCGTATACGGGGCGCATAACGTCGTCGTTTTCATATTGTATCGAATCCGTTTTGATACTCATATCCGCGCAATATTTCTTGAACGCGTCGGGGAGCTTGGCGGACCACAGCACCGTCAGATTGGGTTCGGGCGCGGGGTTGAGATTGGTAAGAGTATGCAGATAACGGAAGGACGTTTTCGTGACCATGTGTCTGCCTGCTACGGTAACGCCGCCGATGGCTTCGGTGACCCATGTGGGATCTCCGCCGAACAGCTCGTTATATTCGGGCGTTCTGAGATGTCTTATCAACCGCAGCTTGATGATGAACTGATCGATAAGCTCCTGCGCTTCGGCTTCGTCGAGAATCCCTTTATCCATATCTCTTTTGATGTATATGTCAAGGAAGGTGGACGTACGTCCGAGGGATGTCGCCGCGCCGTTGTTTTCCTTGGTGCCCGCGAGATATGCGAAATACAGAAACTGTACGGCTTCGCGCGCGTTTTTGGCGGGGCGGGAGATATCGAACCCGTAACGCGCCGCCATGCTTTTGAGCTTGCCGAGCGCGCGTATCTGCTCGCTGACTTCTTCGCGCAGACGGATACGTTCTTCCGTCATCGGACCGTCGAGTTTGTCGAGATCGTTCTGTTTTTCGCTTATGAGACGGTCTACGCCGTAAAGCGCAACGCGCCTGTAATCGCCTATGATGCGCCCCCTGCCGTAAGCGTCGGGAAGACCCGTAAGCAGTCCAGAGTGCCGAGCAAGCCTTGTGCGTTCGGGATATACGTCGAATACGCCCTGATTGTGAGTTTTGCGGTATTCGGAGAATTTCTCGTCGATATCGGGATCGAGCTCGTAACCGTACTGAGCGAGCGCGGTCTTAGCCATTCGCGTGCCGCCGTAAAGATTGACTATGCGTTTGAGCGGCGCGTCCGTTTGCAGCCCGAAAATCACCTCGTTGTCCTTGTCGATGTAACCGGGCGCAAAATTATCTATACCCGACACGATTTTCGTTTCTACGTCGAGTATGCCTTTTTCCAACTCCTCTCCGAGCAGAGCTTCGCATTTAGCCCACACTCTTTTTGTTTTTTCGGTGGGCGGAGCCAGGAAGCTTTCGTCGCCGTCGTACGCGCTGTAATTTTTCAGTATAAACGAGCGCACGTCCGTTTCTCTCTGCCAGTTACCGGGTTTAAAATCTTTCCATTCTTCGTAAGTAGTTATCACGATATGACACTCCGTTGTTCGAAAAATTTCTTTTGCAGTTTCCCGCAAAGCTCCGCGTCCATAGGCTTTACTCCGTCCAGCGGGTAAGCGATACCCATAGCCGCGTATTTATGCGCGCCGAGTACGTGATAGGGAAGCAGTTCGACTTTGATCACGTTCGGTAGCTTGTCCGTATATATCTTCATCCTTTCCATGTGTTCCCGGCTGTCGGTCAACCCGGGAACGACCACGTGTCTTACTATCATCGGTACGCCGGCTTTCCCGCAAGCGTCGACGAATTTTTCCGTTCTTTTAATGTCGCCGCCGGTAAGCGCTTTGTAATCGTCTTTGTCGCAGTGCTTTACGTCATAGAGCACGAGATCGGTGCAGGAGAGTATATCGTCGTATTCGCCGAGCCCTGCGCCTGCCGTATCTATGCAGGTGTGTATACCTTCGTTTTTGCACAAGCGCAGACATTCCGCAAGGAATTCGGGTTGCAGGAGCGGCTCTCCTCCCGAAAAAGTAACGCCGCCGCCCGAAGCTTTGTGGTACGGCGCAAAGCGCTTGATCTTTGCGACCAGCTCCGCCGCGTCGGTGAGCTTTCCTTCGCCGAGCGACCACGTATCGGGATTATGACAGTATTTGCACCTTAGAGCGCAACCCTGAAAGAATATAACCGTTCGTATTCCGGGTCCGTCTACCGTACCCATGCTTTCTATGGAATGTACATATCCTTTCATAAGCAACTCTCCGCCGAAAACGTTTTTGAAAAAACCGTTCCGATATTTTCCGTCGGCGTTAGAGCCGCCTTATGCGAAAATAATAAAAGCCGCGCGAAACACTCGGTAATACCCAGACGGTCGGCGACTTACTCTTCATACTCCGTGCGGTGAACTCCGCTTATTTCCGTCAGTCGTATGAAGTACTTTATATATACACTATATATTGTGTTTTGTCAACCCTTTTTGCGTAAATTTTTCCAATATATTGTGATTTTACCGTATTTGCAATGTTTGAGCCGCGTTAAAGGCTTTGAATATAGACGGCGGCGTAAAAAAGACCGCCGTTATATCGGCATACCGTTAAGCGCCGCGAGCGGGCGAAACTGCGGGCGTTTTAATATCGGCGTTCCCGATAACGTCAGCGCGGGCGGAAGTTCGAGCCTGCCGATGTCGGAAAAACGCTTCGCGCCCCGAAGCTCAAAGCTTCGGGGCGCGACCGTTCGAATGTTTTTAACAACGTTTAAATCATCTTGCCGCTATGACTTCGATTTCCACGAGCGCGCTTGCGGGCAGCGCGGATACTTCCACGCAGGAACGTGCGGGGGGAACTTCTCCGAACACGGTTGCGTATATAGCGTTTACTTTACCGAAGTCCGCTATGTTTTTAACAAACACGGTGGTTTTTACCACGTCCTTTTCGGTAAGGGAAGCGGCGGCGAGCAGCGCTTTTATATTGGAAAGGACCTGTCGGGTCTGTCCTTCGATATCCGAAGCGGTTATTTTACCGACGGTCGGATCTATGGCTATCTGTCCCGAAAAATACACCGTTCCGTTGACTTCCACGCCCTGACTGTAAGGACCTATGGGGGCGGGAGCTTTGTCCGTGAGTATGGTTTTTCTCATAACTGTTCTCCTTAAACTTTTATAAGTTATCGTCTGCTTTCGCCGAGCACTCTGAGCCCGCTTGCGGTAAGCGCTTTTGCCACTCTTTCGCTGTGCTCGCGTCCGCCGACTTCGCAGCCGATGTGCAATATCGTTTCGCCGAATTCGAGATCGGCGCTCATTCTGTCATACGTTATGGATATGACGTTCGCGTTTTGTTCGGCAAGAATGTGGGAAACCTTTTCGAGCATTCCGGGGCGGTCTTGAAGCTGAATGGAAAACTCTATCTTTCTTCCGCGGGAAACGAGACCTCTGTCGATTATCTTGCCTATGGTGGAAACGTCTATGTTTCCGCCCGAAAGCAGGCACGCTACTTTTTTGCCTTTAACGTTGAGTTTGCCCGAAAGGAGCAGGGCAAGGGGAGTCGCGCCTGCGGGTTCGACTACGAGTTTGGTCCGTTCGATAAGGTGTATGATAGCGGAAGCGATTTCCCCGTCGCTTACCGTCATAACGTCGTCTACGTATTTGTTTATAAGCTCCAAAGTGATATTGCCGGGGTTTTTGACCGCGATACCGTCCGCTATCGTATAAATTACGTCCGTGCAAATATGCGTTTTTTCTTTAAAGGAAAGCGCGATTGCGGGAGCGCCCGCCGCCTGTACGCCAATAACGCGAACGTTGGGGTTTATGGATTTGATGGCGCACGCCACTCCGGCGAGCAGACCGCCGCCGCCGGCAGGTACGATGACGTAATCGAGGTCGGGCACTTCTTCGGTCATTTCGATTCCGAGCGTGCCTTGTCCCGCGATGACGTCTTCGTCGTCGAAGGGGTGGATAAACGCCGCGCCTTCCGTTTTTTCTATCTCCAACGCGCGGTTATACGAATCGTCGTAATAATCCCCGTAAAGCTCTACTTTTGCGCCGTATCCTTCGGTAGCTTTTATTTTTGCGATAGGGGTGGTTTTAGGCATGACTATCGTGGCTTTCATACCCATTGACGAAGCCGCGAAGGCGCAGCCCTGAGCGTGGTTGCCCGCGCTGCATGCGACGATTGAGTTTACGCCGCCGAGCTCGGCGAGCTTCGCTATTTTGTTGTAAGCGCCGCGCACTTTGAAAGAACCCGTTTTTTGCAGGTTTTCGCATTTGAGATAAACGTCGCTTCCCGTCATGGCGGAAAAAGTCGACGAATGATCGAGTCTGTTTCTTTGAACGACTGGTGCCAGCCGCCGCTGTGCTTCTTTGATGTTATCTAAAGTCATAATATATAAATAATATTATCTTTGCCCGTTTTTGTCAAATATTTTAGGTCAATATGAGTCGCCTTGACAAAATTATGTTTTCGTGGTATCATTCGATTGTCATGGGAGTGATAACCGAAATAAGCGTACAGAAAAAGGATAAGAACCGCGTCAACGTTTGTGTCGACGGGGAGTTCGCGTTTGCGCTGGAAAAGCTGACGGCTGTCGAGCACGGGCTTAAAACGGGCGCGGAGATAGACGAAGCGTCGGTGCTCGCGCTTACCGAAGAAAGCGAATGCGAACGCGCGTTCAGGCGTTCGGTCGGATATATAGCGCGCAGAATGCGCACGGAAGCGGAGATAGAAAATTATCTCGCGGCTAAAAATTTTTCGGAAAGCGTCATACGAAAGACGCAGGATAAGCTCAGAAAATACGGCTATCTCGGAGACGATAATTTCGCCCGAACGTATATTTCCGTTTACGGCGACCGCCGCGGAAAGAAGCGTATAAGGTGCGAACTCGAACGCATGGGCGTGGATGAAAAAACGGTTGAAAGCG
>CALWBH010000078.1 GCA_944376015.1 uncultured Clostridia bacterium | reverse complement strand
CGACGACTATAACAAGATATACGATACCGTCGCGGGCATATATAACGTGCTCTGCTGTCTGCTGGTGTTTTACGTTCAGCGTAACATACTTTTCGAAAAACGTGTGGTCGGCGAGCTGGAAGTCGTCACGGAATTGCTTTCCCAGGCGAACAGGCAATACGCGATGAGGAAAGAAGAGATAGATCTCATAAACATGAAGTGTCACGACATAAAACACATGCTCGGATCTCGGCACGGCGTCGGCGGACTTGACGACGAAGCATATAAAGAAATGAATGAAATAGTTTCCGTGTACGACGCTTCCGTAAAGACGGGTAACGACGTTATAGACCTGATACTGACGGATAAAAGCCTTATTTGCCGCAGCCGCAATATAAGGGTGTCTTGCATGGCTGATTGCTCTAATATGGGGTTTATCAGCAACGGCGATCTTTATGCGCTTTTCGGCAATATCATGGACAATGCCACGGAAGCCGCGGGAGAAGTGGAGGACGAAAACAAGCGTTGCATAGCGGTCAACATACGCGAAGCGGGCGGTTGGATATCCATTACGGAAGAAAATTATTTTTCCGGACCGCTCACTCTGGATGAAAACGGATTGCCTGTCACCAGGAAACGCGACGCGAGCAGACACGGTTTCGGACTGAAAAGCGTGCGGCACATAGCGGAAAAATACGGCGGGAACGTAAGCGTCGAAACGGAAGGAGACATATTCAGGATAAGCGTTTTGCTGTCCGAACACAAGCCCGTGCGCGATAACGAAGCGGCGAAAAAATAAATTCCGTGCGTTATGAACGCCTTTTCGTGCGTTAAATGTTGAAAACGTAATAAATATAAATTATGATTTCATCGGGAACGCTGAAGAAAGGAGGCGCGTTCCCGATGAGTTTTTTATTATTGAAAAGCGAAATTTTCGCGCACATCGCGTCCGGTCGCTTTGAAGCGTCTGGTGCGATCGGAAACAAAGAAAGGAGAAAATCAGAGAAATGGTATTTTTTAAAAAAATGCCCTGGGGCATAGTTGCGGGGATCTGCGCCATAATAGTCGTATTCGCTACCGTGGGCGTAGTCGCGCTGGCTCTTGTTTTGGGCGGGATCGCCGCGCAGACCAATCAGGTCGCGGGCATGTTCGACGAATGGTATCAGGTGTTGCTGTTTGTCGTCGACATCATATGCGGAGTATTGATGATCGGTTCGATAGTACTTTTCGTACTTAAGAAACACGGTATGTTCGATAAAAAAGAAAAGATGACGGAGGGGATAACTGATGCCGATTTTAAGTAAAATATGCAAACGGTCGATATGGGTATTGCTTACGGTGTTTTTCTTGATATGGCTGCTCGTTTTTGTCATCGGCGGTCAACTTGCCGTATCCAATTCGGGTTGGATAAACGATTATTTTGATATAAATCCGTATGTAATGGTTATAGACGAGTCCGACGACCCGACGGAAGCAAGATATTTTTCGTCCGATTATGAGACTATGGACTCGGAAGGCAACGTAACGTATAATCATAACGCTATGCGCGCCAACTCAATGGATAAGGCTACGAAAGTCGCAACCGAAGGTTCCGTTCTTTTATGGAATAACGAAGTCGACGGCAAACCCGCGCTTCCTCTTTCCGAAGGCTCCAAAATAAGTCTGTTCGGGGTTTCTTGTCTTTGGACAAATTATATTACGAGCGGCGGCGGTAGCGGTCACGTGAACGTAACTACGGTCGATAACCTGAAATCGAGCTGTGAAGAGCAGGGATTGTCTGTCAACAATCAGCTTTGGAGCGCTTATAAACTCGTCAAGACTAAAGGTTTCGGAAGAGCCGAAGGCAAACTCAGCCCCGATGCGCCGAAAGACGATGACAACTATGTGGATTTCAAAGTGGGCGAGGCGTCCTGGGACGCGCTCCATTCCACGACGTTAGGCGACCTGGCGACTACGACGGTAAAGCAATACGGCGACGCGGCGGTAATGATAATATCGCGTTACGGCAGCGAGACCGGCGACACCGATTTCAGATGCACGGAATGTCTCGATGAGAATTATATGGATCTTGCCATTAACGAAGACGAGATCCTCACCAAGCTTGACGAGCTTAAAGCCGCCGGCACCATAAAGCGCATAGTACTTGCCATAAATACGGCCGCGCCCATGTCGATGAAAAACATAATGAAACACGATATAGACGCTTGTCTTTGGGTGGGATACGGCGGTAACGCGTCCTACGATCAGGTGGCTCAGCTGCTTGCAGGCACCGCCTATCCTTACGGCAGAGCCAACGACGCATGGGCGATGGATACGGATTCCGCGCCCGCGACGGTAAACTTCGGCGATTTCACTTTCACGTCGTACAGCGGTTTGCCCGCGACCACGAAGTATACGCACAATACCAAATACGTCGTTTACGCAGAGGGCATTTATGTCGGTTACAGATATTATGAAACGCGTTACGAAGATACCGTTCTCGGCGGCCGCAATGCCGACGGCGCGGCAGGCGTGACGGCGGGCAATGCCTCGGACGGCTGGTCATATGCCGACGAAGTCGCTTTCCCGTTCGGTTACGGCGAGTCTTACACCACGTTTGCTTACAGCGATTATTCCGTGACGCGTAATGCGAGCGGCGACTACGAAGTAACGATGAAGATAACCAATACGGGAGAATACAAAGGCAAAGACGTGATGCAGGTATATGTGCAGAAGCCTTATACGACGTACGACGAAGAAAATCATATCGAAAAAGCGTCCGTCGAGCTGGTCGGTTTCGCCAAAACGCGCGAACTTGAACCGAACGGCGATTCTCAGACGCTGACGGTGACTGTTCCCGCATATGAGTTCAAATCCTATGACGCTTACGGCGAAGAAACATATATCGTCGAAAACGGCGAGTACTATCTGGCGGTGGGCACGGATTCGCATGATGCGCTGAACAACATTCTTGCGGCAAAGGGCAAGACGACTGCGGACGGCATGGATTACAACGGAAATTCGGCTTTGGCGCGTAAAATAACGTCTTCTGACATAGGGTTGCCCGCTTATGACGCATTCTCGACGTCTCCTTTTACGGGAAACGAAGTGACCAATCGTTTCGATGATGCGGATATCAATATTTACGAGGGCACGAAAGGTCAGGAAATGACCTATCTTTCGAGAAGCGACTGGCAATCTACTTATCCGACCCCCGTATCGCTTGCATGCACGAGCGCGCGTATGAAAGCGGATATGCAGTACGGACCCGCTCCCGCAAAAACGGGAGAGGGAGAAAAACCGATCTACGATACCGTGACGTCGTCTCTCGGTAAACTGAATCTTGTGATGCTCATGGATCTCGAATACGACGATCCGATGTGGGACGACCTGCTCAATCAGCTCACTTACGACGAATCGGTAACGCTTGTAACGGCGGGTTCGGCGTCTTTTGCGGGCGCTACGAGCGTGGCGGCTCCGGGCGGGAAGAGCCAGGACGGACCTTGCGGTATAAGGGACGGTGATATACTCGATTCCTGGATGGCGTTCCCTTGCAACGGACTGCTCGCGGCAACGTGGAACGAACCGCTCATCGAAGAACTCGGCAACGCGTTCGGTATGGAAATACTCCATGCCGGCTGGACGGGTATCTACGGCACGGGCGCTAATACGCACCGTTGCGCTTACAGCGGGCGTGCGTGGGAATATTACAGCGAGGACGGGTTCCTTTCGGGTAAGATATTCGCGGCGGAAGTGCGCGGTTTGCAGAACAGAGGAGTTATCACATTCAACAAACATTTCGCGCTGAACGATCAGGAACGTAACCGTTACGGCGGAACGGTATGGGCAAACGAACAATCCATACGCGAAATATATCTCAAAGCGTTCGAGGCGGGCGTTACTGAAGGGCATGCAAACGCTATGATGTCTTCCTTCAACCGCATAGGTTGCACATGGGCAGGTTCGCACAAAGGACTTCTTACCGACGTTCTTCGCGGAGAATGGGATTTTATCGGCATGGTGGAAACGGACGCGGGCGTGGGCACTCACATGCTTTCGGCAGAGGCGTATGCGGGCGGAGTAGTCGCGGGACAGGATCTTTGGATGGCAGGTGCAAACGTGCACGCTTTCGATAATTATAAAAACAATCCCGAGGTGCTGTGGGCGATACGCGAAGCATGCCACCGCAATCTTTATACGCAGCTTCATTCCAACGCTATGAACGGAATGACCAAAGGCTCGGACGTCATCTACATTACTCCTTGGTGGCAGAGCGCCATAACCGCGGGACAGGTGGTCAGCGGCGTGCTTACGGGAGTGTGCCTTATAATGGCGGTGATATCGTTCCTGCTTCCGCTGTTTACGAAGAAGGGAAAGGAAAATTCGATATAAGGAGGAAAATATGAAAAAGAAGATAAACATAATAGTCATGGTCGTTCTGGCGTTAACTCTTGCCGCAACGGCATTGACTATGACGGCGTGCGGTTCCGAACCGACGGTTACGGGAATTACACTGGATACGTCGTCCGTCGACACCGTATTCGACGAAGGGGACAGCTTCGACTATACGGGGCTTAAAGTTACCGCGACGATGAGCGACGAAACCACAAAAGATATAGCCATCGGAGATTGCGAGGTCTCTTTGCCCGACATGTTCACGGTGGGTGAAAAAACAGTTACGGTGACTTACGGGGATTTCAACGCGGAATATACGATAACGATCATGCACAAATGCACGCAGAAATGCCCCGTGTGCGGCAAGTGCATGGACTATGAGTGCGACGATCCCGTCTGCGCCGAGAAGTGCGGCGACGTCGACGGTTATAAGTCGTATACTCTCGAAGCGGAGAACTACAACGTAAAACTCAAACCCGGTTCGCGCGGGGCGATGTTCACGCTGCGCGTCATCGATGACCCGGGCGTGTCGCAGGAGATCAAGGACCGCAACGCGGACGTAGTCTATATCGGTAATTTCAACGCAAGTCCCGGCGCGACGATAGAGTTCAACGTTTGGTCGGACAAGGAAACGACCGGCACGCTGTTCGCTTCCGTGTGCAAACGCAATAACTCAGCGATATTCACGCAGGGCGTCGCCGTTATGGTCAACGGCGAAATGCTCGAGCGCAACAGCTACGTTCCCTCGACGGGCATAGGCACGGAAACCTGGGCGGACTTCATCGACGTCAATCTCGGCTGCA
>CALWBH010000077.1 GCA_944376015.1 uncultured Clostridia bacterium | reverse complement strand
GCCAAGTGATTTTTGTTTGTGAGTTTTTATGGTATGGTAATGTTTTTAAGGGAAACCCTTTCTTTGGACAAAGAAAGGGTTTCCCTTATACCCTTCCCAAAGAAACTTACAATACTTTTATTTTTTCAATACTTTTATTTTTTTGAAAAATTTTGCGGGGAAAGACCTTCTTTGAAAAGAATGTCTTTCCCCGCACCCCTTTTCCAAGAAACTTAAAAATATAAATTATCGTAATACAAAATATTTTCCGTAAAAAAACAAGTCTATTATAAGCAAAAGAACAGCCGCGGCTGTTCTTTTGCTTTATAAGCTTTTCAAAAAATCGATGAGGAGTTGTTTTTGTTTGGGAGAAAGGTTGGAAATTGCGCTTGCAATGTCTTCCGTATCGTCCGAAATATTGAAAAAATCTTTGAGTGATATTCCCAACGCGTCGCAAATAAGACGCAAATGTCCGACTGTTATGTCAGCTTGTCCGAGTTCTACTCGACGTAAATGCGTTTGTGATATTCCTGCCCATTCAGCCAGCTTGTTTTGTGAGTATCCTGCGCTATCGCGCAGTTGTTTTATTCTTTCGCCGATATTCATATTACGCTCCGTTATGCTTATAAGAATAATTTTATTGATTTTTCTGAAATTTATTAGTCTTATAATGTTGTATTATTAGTCTTATAGTGCTATAATATAAATCTATAAGACTAAAAACGGAGAAAAAACAATGAAAGGGGAGCAGATAAAGTCGCGTAGCCGCGTAAAGGCTCACGGCGAAGTGTTTACCGCCGAGCGGGAAGTAAAAGCAATGTGCGACCTTGTCAGGGAGGAGACCGAGCGTGTAGACAGTAGGTTTCTCGAACCGGCATGCGGTGACGGAAATTTCCTTGCGGAAATACTGACAAGAAAACTTGCGGTTGTAAAGAAGAAATACGGGAAAAGTTTTTCCGATTACGAAAAAAATGCCGTGCTTGCCGTTTCGAGCTTATACGGCGTGGATATTCTTGCGGATAACGTTAAGGCGTGCCGCGAGAGACTTTTTAATTTATGGGACAGTAGGTATAAAGCGGTTTGCAAAAAAGAATGTAACGAAGATACGCGAAAAACCGTAATGTTCATTCTTTCAAAAAACATAGTCTGCGGCAACGCGCTCACGCTTTGCGAGGTTGACGAAAATTGCAATGATACCGACAAACCAATAGTATTTTCAGAGTGGGCGTTTATAACGGGCGGTATGTTGCAACGCAGCGATTACACGTTTGCCGAGTTGCTCGCGGGCGACGAAAAAGTAAAGCAAAAGTCGATGTTCGACCGTGACGGTGAGGGCGTATTTTTGAAAAAATACGTTTGCCATTACAGGAAGGTGTGGAAAAATGTCTGACGGTATTTTTGAAAAGATGTATAACCCAGACGTGCTTTCCTGCCTTGCGAATCTGTCCAACGACGAAGTTTTCACTCCGCCGGAAATAGCGAACCGCATGCTCGATCTTTTGCCGCAGGAGCTTTTCAAAAGTCCCGATACGAAATTTCTCGACCCCGCATGCAAAACGGGCGTGTTCCTGCGTGAAATAGCAAAAAGGCTGATAAAAGGTCTTGCGCCCGTGATACCCGACTTGCAGGCACGCGTCGACCATATTTTTCATAAGCAGCTTTACGGGATAGCGATAACCGAACTCACAAGTCTGCTGTCCCGCCGCGGCGTGTATTGCAGCAAATATCCGAACAGCGTATTTTCCGTGTCGCGTTTCGACAATGCGGAAGGGAATATCCGTTATAGAAAATTACAGCATACCTGGGCGGGCGGCAAATGCGTATTCTGCGGCGCGAACCGCGAGCAGTACGACCGCGGCGCAGAGTCAGAATCGTACGCCTACGAATTTATTCATACACGCACTCCCGAGGAGATATTCAATATGAAATTTGACGTGATAATAAGCAACCCGCCGTATCAATTAAATGACGGCGGCGGTATGGGAGCAAGTGCAATTCCTTTATACCACAAATTTGTTTTACAAGCAAAAAAATTAAATCCTCGTTTTATTACTATGATCATTCCTGCTCGTTGGTATTCAGGCGGTAAGGGGTTAGATGAATTTCGTGAAAATATGTTGAGCGACAACCGCATTAGAATTTTACATGATTTTACTAACGCGTCCGATTGCTTTGTCGGAGTAGAAATAAAAGGCGGTATTTGTTATTTTTTATGGGATAGAGATAATCGTGGATTATGTCAGGTAAATACGCATAACGATAACGAAATAGTATCGACGGTTGTTCGTCCATTATTGGAAAATGGAAATGATGTGTTTATAAGATATAATGAAAGCATTCCTATTCTACACAAAGTTTTAGATAAATCTAAAATATTCTGGTCTGAAATAGTTAGTTCAAGAAATCCGTTCGGTTTTTCTTCTAATTTTAATGATTTTTCTAAAATAAATTCTTCTTCGGGAATGAAAATTTATGCGCAAAATAAAAAAAGCGGATATTTATCCTCAAAATATACTGTTTCAAAAAATATAAATTTAATTAAAAGTTGGAAGTTACTGTTAAGTAAGGCGGTCGGATCGGGAGATATGAGAACAGACCGAATTATTCCTATTATTGCCGAACCTAATTCTATTTGTACAGAAACATATTTGGTTGCCGGACCTTTTCCGTCCGAAACAGTTGCAAAAAACGCATTTTCATATACCCAAACAAAATTTTTTCATTTTTTATTCGGCTTAAAAAAGATAACACAAAATACCACGTCAAAATCTTATTCTTTCGTTCCCGTTCAGGATTTTTCAAAGCCGTGGACGGACGAGGAATTATATAAGAAATACGATTTGTCCAAAGACGAGATAGACTTTATCGAAAGCATGATAAAACCCATGGAGTAAACGATGATACAGGAATTTTTCAGAAAACGTCCCGACGTTACTCCGACGGTATACGCTTATCAGCTGATCGGGGTGGAGTCGCACGAGGGGTATATTAAAATCGGTTATACGGACAGGACGGCGGAAGTGCGTATAAGAGAACAGTTGCACGTCAGCGGAGTGCCTTATCGTATATTGCTAAAAGAGTCGGCAATGCGTTCGGACGGAACTTGTTTTACCGACCGCGATGTGCATGCGTATTTGCGGGCGCGTGGGTTCAGACAGCTTAATGAGGGCGATGACAGAAACGAGTGGTTTGCCTGCAACGTCGGCGACGTGCGAGCGGCGATTTTACGCTTGCGCGACGGAATCATTTCCGAAGAAGGACGCACTGCGACGT
>CALWBH010000076.1 GCA_944376015.1 uncultured Clostridia bacterium | reverse complement strand
TTATCAGAGTCGCGGTATGCTACGGGGCCGCGGGCAGCTGCTAATGTCTCGGTTACGTCAGATATCCCGACGGCGCTCTGCTCGGAAGCAAAAAAGAACCGTTGCAGTTCGATCCGGGGGTGCTCGTCGACGATGACGGAAAAGTATATATGTATACGGGATTCGGTCCGGTAAATTATCCGTCCTTTCTGCTCGGCGGACATAAGGCTTCCGAGCACGGCGCAATGGGGTTCGAGCTTGATACGGATATGCTTACCGTGAAACAAGGTCCCGTTTATATCGGCGTAAAGGGCAAAAAAGAAGGCAAAGGCACACCGTACGAAGGGCACGAGTTTTTCGAAGCGTCCTCCATGCGCAAGTTCGGCGGCAAGTATTATTTCGTTTACAGCTCCTGCGTGAACCACGAGCTGTGCTACGCCGTAAGCGACAACCCGCTCGAAGGGTTCGAGTACGGCGGCGTACTCGTTTCGATAGGCGACGTAGGCGTCGACGGAGTGACGGCGGACAAGGCGCGCGGCTATCTCGGCAACACTCACGGCGGTATGCTCAATATAGGCGACGATTATTACATTTTCTATCACCGTCAGACCAATCGCAATTCGTTCTCGCGGCAGGCGTGCGCGGAAAAATTGAAGTTCGACGGCGAAAAGTTCGCTCAGGCGCGTCTGACTTCGTGCGGACTGAACGGCGGACCGCTCGCAGGCAAAGGCGAGTACGGCGCGCATATAGCGTGCAATCTGTTTTCCAAAAAGGGCACGTATTTCTGCGGCGTGTTCAAAAAACGCAAGGGTTGTTATCCGTACCTTACGCAGACGGGTAAAGACCGCATGAGCGATCCCGATCAGTACATAGCCAACTTCTGCGACGGCGCGACCGCGGTTTACCGTTATTTCGATTTTGACGGTGCAAACCGTATCGACGTAAAAGTGCGCGGAAAAGGCGGCGGAAAGATAATCGTTCGCGCCAACGGCGAGCCTGCGGCGGAAATAGACGTGCCGCGCGGGCAGGGCGAGCGCGTACTCGGCGCGACGTTCGCCGCTTCGGGCGTGTGCGAGCTGTCGTTTACTTACGTCGGCAAAGGCCGCGTAGATTTTCTGTCGTTTACGCTTGCCTAAGTTTTGTTTAGTCTTTTAAGTTATGAAGATTTTTAAGGGAAACCCTTTCTTTCGGCAAAGAAAGGGTTTCCCTTAAACCTTTCCCAAAGAAACTTACAAAAGTGTGTTTTTTGCATTTTTGGAAAAAAGGCTTCTCTTATACACTTCCGAAAGAGATATACGAAAACTTTTTAGGGAGTATCAAACGTTTGTTTTTAAGTCTTAAATATTGTAAATTTCTTCGGAAAGGGTCAAGGGAAAACCCTTCTTTATTCAAAGAAGGGTTTTCCCTTGCGCATTTAACGAAAAAACGTTATAATATTTTTATGGAATACACTGACGTAATAAACGAGCTGGAACGGCTTGCGGACGAAAAGTACAAAGTTTTCAACGACAGGTTGCTGAGAACGGATAAAAAAACTTACGGGGTGAGAACGCCCGATCTGCGGGCGCTCGGCAAACGGATAAAACGCGAATACCCGACTTTTGCGGAGGACGCGTTTGCGCGCGGCGAGCTTTCGCACGAGGAAATACTGCTTGTCGGGATGCAGCTCGGCAAAGACGTCGAAGCGAACATCGGTTTGCTTAACCGACTGTTCGCGATATCAGACAGCTGGGCGCAGATCGATCAGATAGTGAGTAAATTCGGTTGGATAAAGGATAAACGCGAGCTTATGCGGCGGTTCGAGTATCTCAAAACGGGCGGGGAATTCGAAAAGCGCGCGTACTTCGTTATGCTTATGACCAATTGTGTGAGCGAAGAATATCTGCCGCTCGTCGAAGACGGGTTGAGAACCGTGCCTTTCGGCGAGTATTATACCGATATGGCGGCGGCATGGCTGATCTGCGACGTGTGCGTAAAATCATATAACGACGGACTGCGATTGCTCGCGCTTCCCGAGCTTACTCCTTTTGTCAGAATGAAAGCGGCAAGCAAATGCCGCGATTCTTTCCGCCTGACGAAAGAGCAGAAAGACGAAATAACGAGACTGTCAAAGGAATTTATTTATTGAACGTTGAGAAAAATATGATTATAAGACTTTATAAGCCGTCCGATTGTAGCGAGATAACCGAACTGTTTTATGGTACCGTGCATAAAGTGAATGCGAAAGATTATACGGAAGCGCAGCTTAACGCATGGGCGCCCGAAAATCCCGATATTGCGGAATGGAATAAATCTTTAAGCGGGCATTACGGTATTGTGGCAGTACTTAACGGCGTTATAGTCGGATTCGGAGACACTGACGGGGCGGGTTATCTTGACAGGTTGTTTGTGCATAAGGATTATCAGCATAAAGGGATCGGCTCCGCACTTTGCGATGAACTGGAAAAATCGGCGCATGGTAAAATCATTACTCATGCTTCAATTACGGCAAGAACATTTTTTGAAAAAAGAGGATATAAAGTCAAAAACGTTAACCGCGTCGTCAGGCATGGTACTGAATTGATAAACTTTACGATGGAAAAAGTTTTGCGGTTTTAATTGGTTTTCTTTCGCAGCAGTGTCGCGTTAGCGGAGCGCAAATAAAAGAGGCGTTCGCGCTTATATGAGCGCGCACTTTTGTTGTATTATCGCTTGCAAAGCGCGCGAAATATAACAATCGGCGCGAAATACAGTCGTGCGCAAAATAAAGGAGTGAGCACGAATTCACTTCGGGCGAACGACCTTTGATTCTCTCGTGAGCGGTGAGCGAACGAGGGCGAAGGGGCGGGAAACAATGCAGAGCATTTATGCGAACATTGTTGCCCGCGTTTATCAGGCGGGCGAGCTAACGCATAGCGTTAGCGTGGTTTGCCGACGAAATACAAACGGCGCCCGAAAGCCGACGGCTTTCAAGGGCGCGGTTTGTATGAGACGGTGCGCGAGCACGAGGCGCCGAAAGAATCCTTTGGCGTTCGCGCTTATATGAGCGCGCACTTTTGTTATATTATCGCTTGCAAAGCGCGCGAAATATAACAATCGGCGCGAAATACAAAAAATTAGTCTTGACAAGCGGGTATATACGTTGTAAAATATAAAAGTTGAATAAATACCGACATCGGAGGGGAAAATTGCGGACTGCGCTTTTGCTTATACACGGTTTTCTTACTTGCACGGACGATTGGGACGTGCTTTTGCCGCATTTTGCGCCTCTTTACGACGAAACGGTACTTTTCAAACAACCCGGTCACGAAAGAGCGGACGTAAAACCGCATTTCAAGGATTTTTCCGCGGATTCGGCTTACGCCGCGCTCGACGAAACATTGAAAACGCTTGAAGGATATGACAGCGTGGACGTAGTCGGACATTCTATGGGCGGCGGAATGGCGGTATATGCCGCCGCGTGTCTGCCCAACGTGCGCAGGGTGTTATTATACGCTCCCGCGTTCAGGTATCCGCGCCCTGGCGCGCTCATGCGGCAAAGCGCTCAACTGAAAAATTATAAAGCGTTTGCCGCCGCGGCGGAAGACAAAGCGTTCGCCGCCGAGCTCGAAGGCAAGGAAGCTCTTGCGCGCAAGGCGTTTTCATCGTCGGTGGATCTGTTTTTCAAACGTCTTCTTCCGCATTGGAGCGTAAGAAACATAATCAACTTCATGCGCATAATGGCGCGAGCGCGTAAAAGGATAGACGAAGTGGATTGTCCCGTATGCGTTATGTACGGCGAGCTTGACGAGTTTTTACCGTTTGCGTCCGTAAAAGACGTACTGAGCAATGCCGACAGCCGCGAAATGTATTTTATACGTTACGGGTTAAAGGGGCACGCGTTGACCTACATGGGGGATTGCGGGAATGTGATCGCCGATTCGCTGATGTTTTTGCGCGGAGAAAATCCGCTGCTGCGCGCGCCCGAAAAAACCGAGCTCCGCTCCGCGTATAAGCTGACGAGGGGAGAAGCTACGGACAGGATAGTTACGGTCGCGCATGACGAACAAACATTTTCCGTCGGTAAGGGCGGCGGAACGGTGCGGCGCAGACAGGTCACGGAGACCTATTCGGACGGCGGCGTTAAATTTTTGAAACACCTGGAAAATTTCGCATTCATAAAAAAAAGCCGCGGCGGTTGACGACGGCGGCGCGCTTTCAAGCGTTGAAGGAAAGCGGAGCGGGGTGAGCGCGACAGGCGGCGATACCGTGCGTCGGCGGAGAGTCGGATATTTTTGGCGACCTTTGCGGTTATCCGCGAAACTTTATGAAAAGTTAAATTTTGTATTTTATATTTACCGTAAATACGTTTGTACGGCATGACCGTACGAAGGAGCGGTAAAATGAGAAAGGTCAAAATAACGTGCGACAGCACCGCAGATCTCGAATATCTTTTTAAAGAACGCGGAATAGCGGTAACTCCGCTGACCATACTTCTCGGCGACAGATCGGGGCTGGACGGGAAGGAAATAACCACCGACGATATATACGAGTATTTTGCAGCTACCAAAAAGACCCCGAAAACGAGCGCGGTTTCCCCGGAAGAGTATCGCGAATTTTTTACGGAGCAGACCGCAGACGGTTCGGAAGTCGTGCACTTCACTATTTCGTCCAAGATGAGCGCGTGCTATGCCAACGCCGTCAAAGCCGCTGAAGATTTCAAAGGCGTTTACATAGTCGATTCGGAAAACCTTTCTACCGGTATAGGACTGCTCGTGCTTTACGCGGACGATCTTGCGGAAGAAGGGCTTGACGGCGCGGAAATAAAAGCCCGCGCGGAAGCGAGAAGGGGAGCGGTACAGACGTCTTTCGTCGTGGGTACGATGGATTTTCTTTACCGCGGCGGTCGTTGCAGCGGCGTGACCGCGTTTATCGCCAGCGTGCTTAAAATAAAGCCGTCCATATTCGTCAAGAACGGGGAAATGGGCGTGGGCAAAAAATATATGGGCGCGACGAGCAAGGCAATAATCAAATACGTCGCGGACACAATGAAAAATTACAGCAACCCCGATCCCAAGTATTTTTTCATCACGCATTCTTCCGCAAAACCCGAAGTGGTGGAAACGGTGAAAAAAGAAGTGGAACAGGCGTTCCCTCAGGCAAACATTTTAATAACCGTTGCAGGTTCTACCATAACTTCGCATTGCGGCAAAGGCACACTCGGCGTGCTTTACTTCAATGACGGCGGCGCGGTGTGATCGAACGGAAGATAAGGAGAGAATATGAGAAAAGTAAAGATCACAAGCGACAGTATTTCAGACCTGGATTATCTTTTTGAGCAACGCGGTATAACCCGTTTGCCCATTCCCATAATTTTGGGCGATAAAGAAGGACTCGACGGAGAGATCACTCCCGAAGATATTTATAAATTCTTCGCAGAAACGAAGACGACGCCCAAGACCAGCGCGATCACTCCCGAGAAGTATTACGAGTTTTTCTCGGAACAGACCGCGGACGGTTCGGAGCTTGTGCATTTTACCATTTCGTCCAAAATGAGCTCGTGCTACGCCAACGCCTGCAAAGCCGCGGAACAATGCGGCGGAGTATACGTGATAGATTCGGAAAATCTTTCCACCGGCGCAGGTCTGCTCGTGCTCTATGCCGATGACCTTGCCGACGAAGGTCTCGGCGGCAGAGAGATCAAAGCTCGCGTGGAAGCGAGAAGGAGCGCCGTTCAGGCGTCGTTCGTCGTGGATACCATGACTTTCCTTCATCGCGGCGGCCGATGCAGCGGACTTGCGGCGTTCGTTGCCAGCGTGCTTAAAATAAAACCGTCCATATTCGTCAAGAACGGGGAAATGGGCGAGGGCAAAAAATATATCGGCGCAACCGACAAAGCGATAGTGAAATATGTAGCGGATACGCTCAAAACTTTCGACCGCCCCGATCTTAAATATGTCTTCGTAACCCATAC
>CALWBH010000075.1 GCA_944376015.1 uncultured Clostridia bacterium | reverse complement strand
CGCGCCTATACGTCCGACGCAATTGCGGTTAGTCGTAGCGACGCGTTTTGCTCCGCCTGCGAGTATGCCCATATGGCCTCCGAGGCAGGGAGCTCAAGTGGGGGTAGAAACGACCGCGCCCGCTTCGATAAACGTTTTTATCAGACCTTCTTCGAGCGCCTGCATATAAATGCTCTGCGTAGCGGGAATGACGATAACGCGCACGCCTTTCTTGACTTTTCTGCCTTTAAGCACTTCGGCGGCGGCGCGAAGGTCGCTTATTCTGCCGTTGGTGCAGGAGCCGATCACCACCTGATCGATCGCGATATCGTCTATTTCGTCGACGGTATGCGTGTTTTCGGGCAGGTGGGGGAAAGACACCGTGGGTTTGAGTGCGGAAAGATCGATGACTACTTCGCGTTCGTACGTTGCGTCGGGGTCGGCCTTGTAAACGCGCGGTTCGCGTTTGCAACGTCCTTTAAGATAGGCGAGGGTTATGTCGTCTACCGCGAAAATACCGTTTTTCGCACCTGCTTCGATCGCCATGTTGCATATGGTCAGACGGTCGTCGATAGTCATATCGGCGCAACCGTCGCCGCAGAATTCGAGCGATTTATAAAGCGCGCCCGAAACGCCTATTTCGCCGATAAGGTGAAGAATAACGTCCTTGCCCGAAACGTGCGGCGCTTTTTTGCCGACGAGCGTGACTTTGATCGCGGAAGGAACTTTGAACCAGGCTTTACCCGTAAGCATGCCGTAAGCCATATCCGTCGAGCCGACGCCTGTGGAGAACGCGCCGAGCGCGCCGTAAGTGCAGGTGTGCGAATCCGCACCGATAACGAGATCGCCCGCGCCGACCAGTCCTTTTTCGGGAAGAAGCGCGTGTTCGATGCCCATTTCTCCGACGTCGTAAAAATTGCTTATGCCTTGTGCGTGCGCAAAGGTGCGGCAGCACTTGCATTGCTCCGCGCTTTTTATGTCTTTGTTGGGAACGAAGTGGTCCATGACGAGCGCCACTTTGTCTTTATCGAAAACGTCTCCGCCGCCGTGCGCCGCTATTTCCTTTATCGCGACGGGCGAGGTAATGTCGTTGCCGAGCACGAGATCGAGGTCGGCGGTTATGAGCTGACCCGCTACGACGTTGTCAAGCCCCGCGTGCGCGGCGAGTATTTTTTGTGAAAGAGTCATTGCCATATATTAAATAAACTCCTTAAAACTTCTTTTTCATAACGGCGCCGTGGGGAGCGTCGGTCACGAGATAGGAATATCTGAGCAGGTAGCCCGTGGGGTTGGATTCTACGGGCTTGAATTTTTTAAGCCGTGCCGCGATCTCCTTTGCGGGAACGTCGAGATCGAGTTTGCCCGCGGGGATATCGATTTTTATCTTGTCGCCGTCTTTGATGATGCCGATCTTACCGCCTGCGGCAGCTTCGGGAGCGACGTGACCTATTGCCGCGCCGCGCGTAGCGCCCGAGAAACGACCGTCGGTGATAAGCGCGACGCTCGAATCGAGACCCATTCCCACGAGCGCGCTCGTAGGCGAAAGCATTTCGCGCATACCGGGACCGCCCTTGGGACCCTCGTATCTGATCACGACGACGTTGCCCGGCTTGATCTCTCCCGCCATTATCGCGCGCACCGCTTCTTCTTCGCTGTTGTAGCACTTGGCTACGCCCGTGAATTTGAGCATCTGCTGACATACCGCGCTGCGTTTGACGACCGCGCCGCCTTCCGCGATATTGCCTTTAAGGAAAGCGAGACCGCCGGTAGGCGACAGGGGAGCGTCGCATGTATGTATTACGTCGGGATCGGTTATATCCGCGTTTTTGTACGACTGTTCGAGCGTGCCGCCGGTTATCGTCTTGACCTTGCCGTTTATCAGACCTTTACGGGAAAGCTCTTTGAGTATAGCCATTATACCGCCCGCTTTGCCGAGCGCGTCCATATCGTATTCGGTGGCAGGCGAAAGCTTACAGAGATTGGGCGTGACGTTCGCCGCGTTTTGGAACATATCGTAAGTAAGCTCTATGCCGCATTCGTTTGCGATTGCGATAAGGTGAAGCACGCTGTTGGTCGAAGCGCCGATAGCGTTGTCGCAGGCTATCGCGTTGCGGAAAGCGTCCTGCGTAAGTATCATACGCGGCGTGACGTCGTCGGCTACCGCTTTCATAATGTATTTGCCCGCGAGCTTGGCAAGGCGGATTCTTTCCGCGCTCGTAGCGAGTACGGTGCCGTTTCCGGGAAGGGCGATGCCCAGCGTTTCAAGCAGGCAGTTCATCGAGTTCGCAGTATACATACCGCAGCAGGATCCGCACCCGGGGCAGCAACGGTTTTCCATGTAATCGAGTTCCGCGCGGCTCATTTTTCCCGCCTGAGTGGCTCCGACGGCTTCGAACATCGTCGAAAGAGAAACCTTGTGACCGTTCACTACGCCCGATTCCATAGGTCCGCCCGAAACTACGACCGTGGGGATATTGACGCGCACCGCGCCCATAAGCATACCGGGTACGATTTTATCGCAGTTGGGGATAAGCACCACGCCGTCGAACGCGTGTCCGATCAGCATGGATTCCACGCTGTCGGCGATAAGCTCTCTTGACGGAAGCGAATATTTCATACCCGCATGACCCATTGCAATGCCGTCGCAAACGCCTATTGACGGAATGACGAAAGGCGTGCCGCCCGCAGCGTAAATTCCCGCCTTGACGGCGTCGGATATTCTGTCGAGATGGATATGTCCGGGAACTATCTCGCTTTTCGCGCTTATAACGGCGATAAGCGGTTTTTTCAGTTCGTCGTCAGACATACCGAGAGCTTTGTAAAGCGATCTTTGAGGCGCTTTGTCGATTCCTTGCGTGAGATTTTTACCCATTTTTATTACCTTCTTTAAGCGATTCGGCTTTTGTCGCCGCTTTTGTTTATATATGACATAATTATACACCCCGTGCGCAAGGATTGTCAACTTCCGCGCGCCGCCGCTTTTATATTAATTGCTTTAAATTTGGCGTTCTCACGGAATTTTAAGCTCCGAGACGGTTTCGAAAGGCGAAAGCGGCGTTCGAGAGAGCTTTATTTCCGTTTTTTGACCGCGTTTCGATTGACATAAACGCGTCGTGTTTTTATAATTTATTATACGGTTTTATCGTACGGGCGAGCCGCCGCGTGCGAAAGGAGAGCGAATGGAAGAGACGAGCGCGCTCGAAATTAAAAATTTGGTCAAATGTTTCGGAGAAGTGCGCGCCGTGGACGGCGCGGATCTCATAGTGCGCCGCGGAAGCTTTCTCACTCTCGTGGGTCCGTAGGGTTGCGGTAAAACCACGTTGCTCCGTCTTATAGCGGGCTTCGAAAAAGCGGACGGCGGGGAGATATATATAAACGGTGAAGAGGTGTCTTCGCTCGCCCCCGCGGAGAGAAGGGTAAAGACCGTGTACCAGAAAGCGTCGCTTTTGCCGTATGCGAGCGTGATTTCAAATATAACGATCGCTTTACGCGCCCGTAAAACCGTTAAAGAAAAGCAAACGCGCAAGGGCATAAAAAAGGTAATGAAGCGCATCAGCCGCGCGGAAGCCGTCTCCGTCGCGCGCCGTGCGCTCGAACTTGCCGGTGTGGAAGAAAAACTGTTCGACAGGAAAGCGTCGGTGCTTTCGGGCGGCGAAGCCGGAAGAGTGGCGATAGCGCGTGCGCTTGCGTTTTCTCCCGACCTGTTGCTTATGGACGAGCCGACGTCCTCTCTCGACGCGCTTAATCGGAGCGAACTGCACCGCACTTTGTCGTCTCTGCGCGAGAATACCGACGTGACCGTGATATACGTTACTCACGACGGCGCGGACGCGCTCGCCTTAGGCGACGCGATGGCGGTAATGGACGGCGGCAGGATAATACAGACGGGAACGCCGCAGGAAATATACGACAATCCCGTTAACGCCACGGTCGCCGCGCTTACCGGCGAATGCGGAGTGCTTAAAGGCATAGTGCGCGACGGGGTCGCCGATTTCGCTCCTTTCGGTTCGGTGCCCGCCGAGCGGTGGGAAGAGGGAGAAAGCGTCGAAGCGGTAGTTCGCCCCGCCGCCGTAAAATTGCGGAAAGGAAAGAACGCGTCGGTTATAGATTGCGTTTCGCAGGGAACGGGTTATAAACTCGTATTATCCGTACGTTGCGGTACTCTTGCGGCATATTCTCCCGCACCCGTAGCGGTTGGACAGAGCGTAGGCGTAAAAATAACCGCCGCGCTTCGCCCTATGCGCGCGGAAAAGCGGAATGAAAACGTTACGAAGGTCAACGATAAATGAAGTCTGATTACGATTTTGACGGAATAGTCATAGGAGCCGGGCATGCCGGAATAGAAGCGGCGCTCGCGCTTGCTCGCACGGGCAGGCGCGTTCTCGTGCTGTCCGTTTCGCTCGACAATATAGGCTGGCTTGCCTGTAATCCGTCCATAGGCGGAACGGCAAAAGGTCATCTCGTGCGAGAGATAGACGCTCTCGGCGGCGAAATGGGCGTGGCGGCGGACAAGTGCCTTACCAGTCTGCGTATGCTAAACGCGTCAAAGGGTCCCGCGGTGCGCAGTCTGCGCGCGCAGATCGACAAATATAAATATCACGCTTATATGAAAAGCGTGCTCGAAAACGAAAAGAACATAACTCTCCGCCAGGGCGAAGCCGCGGAAATTTTAACGCGCGACGAAAACGGGAAAAGAACGGTTTGCGGTGTCAGAACGGTATTCGGTCTGACGTATAACGCCAAAACCGTGATCGTGTGTTCGGGCGTTTATCTCGGCGCGGACATTATTATCGGAAGCGTGATAACCCATCAGGGTCCGAACGGTTTTCCGCGCGCGAATTATCTTACGCAAAGCCTTATCGGGCTCGGCATAGAGGTAAGACGATTCAAAACGGGAACGCCTGCCCGCGTGCACAAAGATTCGGTCGAGCTCGACAGACTCGAAGTGCAAACGGGCGACGACGGAATATATTCGTTTTCCGTGCTCAGTAAAAAGGTAAAGGCTACGAAAGACGTATGCTATCTCGGTTATACAAACGAGAACACTCATCGGCTTATTCGCGATAACTTACATCTCGCGCCCAAGTACAACGGTACCATAAAAGGCACGGGACCGCGGTACTGTCCGAGTATAGAGGACAAAATAGTCAAGTTTCCGGATAAGGAACGCCATTCCTTTTTCCTCGAACCCGAAGGTGACGGTACGAAGGAAATGTATGTTCAGGGCATAAGCACCGGGCTTCCCGCCGCCGTGCAACTCGAACTTTACCGCACGATAGAAGGCTTCGAGCATGTCGAGATAATGCGCGACGCATACGCGATAGAATACGATTGCATAAATTCTCTCGAACTGCTGCCTACGCTGGAACACAAACGCATAAAGAGTCTGTACTTCGCGGGGCAGGTAAACGGTACGAGCGGGTATGAAGAAGCGGCGGCGCAGGGACTTATGGCGGGTATAAACGCTTCGCTCGCGCTCGGCGGGAAAAAACCGCTCGTGCTTCGTCGCGACGAAGCGTATATAGGCGTTATGATAGACGATCTCGTGACTACGGGTACGGACGAGCCTTACAGAATGATGACCAGCCGCGCCGAATACAGACTGTTGCTTCGTCAGGATAACGCAGACGTGCGCCTTACGCAAAAAGGATACGAAGTGGGGCTTGCGGGAGAAAAAAGACTCAAATTGCTCGAAAAGAAACGCTCGGCGCTCGAAAAGGTAAAAGGTTTACTTCATACCACCGTGCCGAACGATGTCGTGAAAGCCGTATTCGAGGAAACGGGCGCGAGCCTGCCGCTGTCGGGAGTGTCGCTCGAAAATCTTATCAAGCGCCCCGAGATAACGCCCGCAATACTTCGCAGACATTGCGACACGCTTGATTTTCTTACCCCCAACGAAGCCGAATCGCTGTTCGCGGACGTGCGTTATTCAGGCTATCTCGATCGGCAGGAAAGGGCGGAACGCGACGCGGCGCGTATGGAAGGAATGCCGCTCGGCGCGGATATAGATTATAAAAATATGCACGGACTGCGACTCGAAGCCCGCGAAAAACTCGACAAAATCAAACCGCTTACCGTCGGTCAGGCGTCGCGCATTCCCGGAGTGACTCCCGCCGACATAAACGTGCTTATTATAAAGATTGCGCACCGCTAACGCTCTTTATTTTGCGCACCGCTAACGCTACCCTGCCGCGAAAGAAAATCGCTTTTGCGGTTTTTCTTTCGCTTGGTTGCGCAACATATACCCGCGCTTGCGGATTCTTTCGGGCGGATACGCGCGAAATTTCCCTC
>CALWBH010000074.1 GCA_944376015.1 uncultured Clostridia bacterium | reverse complement strand
GTAAAATGTTTGTAGTTCATACAGATCTCCTCTTGTGTAAATTTTGTTTTGCAACTCTATTTTACCACAGATTTGTATGAACTTCTTTTCTTTCTTTTCCTGTTGCACTTAATAGTATAATTCACCCGCCGCCATAAAAACAGACACCCTTTCGGGTGTCTGTTTTTATGCTGAGACGGAGGCTGAGAACCGTTACTTCAGTAACCGGTTCACCTTACGAGCCATGTGCATTTGCGGCGATATACGGAAGAAAGATCAATAAATAACCAAGATACGCCGAACGTCATAAAATATAACAGACCTTACGCGGAGGGAATTTTATGTTTTTCGATAACAACGGGTGCGGCGGTTGTCCGCCTTGCCGATATTTATGTTTTGTAACGGGTCCCGCGGGCATTCCCGGTCCGCCCGGTCCTACGGGTCCGCCCGGTCCGACGGGCGCAACAGGTCCCATGGGTCCGACGGGTCCGTCAAGCTCGGGCGGCGGCACGGGTCCGACCGGTCCGACGGGAGCGACGGGAGCGACAGGCGCGAACGGAAGTAACGGCGCTACAGGTCCCACAGGTCCGACGGGCGCGACGGGTCCCGTCCAGACCGATCCGTTCGATCTGTACGTACAGGCGGACGCGGCGGCGGGCGGCGACGGAAGTCGGTTGGCACCGTTTCAGACCCTGAGGGAGGCGCTGGACGCATCTCTTCCCAACGGTGTGATAAACGTGCTGAGCGGCACATACCCTGTGACGCAGCAGCTCGGGATAAACATACCCGGGCTGACGATAAAGGGCAATGCAGGCGCGGAAATACTGCTCGAAGCGCCGATCGTGCCGTTTCTGCTCAGCGCGGACGACGTGACGATAGACGGACTGACGATGACGAGCGACGCGCCCTACCCCGTAGAATTCATACAGGTGGGCGGCAACGGCGACGAAATCGTTAATTGCAAAATTTACGGACCCGCGCAATCGGGAGATTCTTCGACATGGGTGGTAAACCGCGCGTTCGTTACGCAGAACGGCATATCCGACCTGCTCGTGCGCAACAATATCTTTTATTCTTTACGTCAACCCGCATACCTTAACCCCGATTCTTCTGGCGACATTATATATAACGTGGCGTACGACACGCGCGGATATGTCGTGGATCGGGCTGTATTCGTGTTTTCGGGCAATTCGTGGGGTATTCCCGAAAACGCCGTAGACATCGCGCTGCTTGCGGGAACGGTATCGGGCGCGCCGTACGACCCGCTTACCGCGCTTCAAGCAAGCAACAGCGACGCCACCGTGAGCGATCAAAGGTAAACGTTGCCCTGACGGCGCTGATTCCGAAAGGTATCGCCACGGGCGGCATATTCCGTAAATATTTCCGCGCGGTTCGCATTACCGCGAAACGTGAAAGCGCAAACGAAAAAGCCGTCTTAAAAGGCGGCTTTTCCACACTCCGCAGATCGCGCGGGGTTCTCGTTAATAAATCTCTGCGATTTTCGCGGATTTTTTCCGCAAAAGTTTATTTTTTGAATTTCCTGTATATCGCCCGCGCCATTTCTTCCATTACGATACGGTAATAATCGCTGTCTCGAAATAGCAACGCATAAGCGTCCGATTGCGAATTATAACATTCTTCGGATTTCAGAGCGAAATAATCGGGAAAAATGCTTTTTACGAACATTTCTTCGTCGCTGTTGCGCACCATTTTAACGAGTTTCCCGCTCTGATCGCTCGTCATCCGCGCATAGATCGAACGAACCATATTTTTGCCCTCGTCCGTGAAATTATCGCCGTACGCGTCGTTGATATGGTCGATTATAACATTGAGCAGTTCTGTCTGCTTAACGGCTTTTCCGCCGCGGTCGTCGGTAGGTTTGAAAACGTTATCCTTGCCGCTGAGAGAGACGGAGCCGTTAAATGTTTCGGTAAGCGTATTGTTGATTACCGAAATATCGATTTCCCATTTAAGCACGGGATTTTTCGGCAGCTGTCTGAGCGCCCAGTCGCAAAACAAATAGAATTTATGCAACTGTTTATCGAAAATGCGTATGATCTGCGTTACGAAAGCGTAGAACCGAGTAAAGCCTTTGAGCAGTTTGCGGAAAGACGCGCGCGTATCCGTCGCCGCCGCGTTATAACGCTCCACCGTCGGTTTTATAACGGAAGTGAGCAGCCCCTGACTGCTTTTCTTTTGCGCCGTACGGCTGATCTCGTCGTAAGCCGCCGCGAATTTCTCCACGGATTCGGCGTCGATAAACCCGAATCCTTCGATATCGCGTTTCATCTCGTAGAGCTTGTTCGGGTCTATCTCGCTTTCGAGCAAAGTGTCCGTATAGAACGGCTCGAACGCCTTTTGAATATCCTCTGCGGTATTGACGAAATCGAGAACGTATGTATCGGTTTTATCATACTTTTTGCAAGTACGGTTGAGCCTTGACAAAGTCTGCACGGCTTTGACGCCTTTCAGCTTTTTGTCGACGAACATGGTATGGAGCTGCGGTTCGTCGAAACCCGTCTGGTACTTGTCCGCGACTATGAGCATATTGAACATAGTTGACGCAAAGTAATACCTGAGCTGCTCTTCCGAGATATTGACCCCCGACAGTTTGTTGAGCGCGGGTTCGGTGTACTCTTCGCCGTCGATGTTCACCTTTCCCGAGAACGCTACAAGCGGCATAACGTCGGTATAACCATGCTCGCGGATATACCTGCGTATCGCGAAATAATACTGCACGGCGCTTTTGCGCGACGACGTGACGACCATGGCTTTTGCGTGGGAAACGCCGCCGCTTATCATTTTAGACAGCGTTATCTGCCTGAACTGCTCGACGATAACGGCGGTCTTCATCTCGATAGTGCCCGAATACCCGCGCTGAAAATCCCTTATCGCCTTAATGGTGGGAAGCTCGAGCAGCTCGGGGTTTTCCGAAGTATTGTTGACGATCTCGAAACTGTTTTTTATCGTGCTGTAAAAGCGGAGAACGTCGAGGATAAACCCCTCTTCGATAGCCTGTTTCATGCTGTATACATGGAAAGGTCTGTAAGTCCCGTCCGCCTGCCGTTGCCCGAACTTCTGCAAAGTCTTGGGTTTGGGCGTAGCGGTGAATGCGAAAAACGACTGATTGTCGTGCATGCCGTGTCTGAGCATTTCTTCGTCGAGGGTATCGAACCCGTCCGAATCGTCGTCGTACTCTTCTTCCGCGCCCGTAGTGTCCGCAAGCACCGATTTCAGATTTTGCGCGCTTTCGCCGTTCTGCGACGAGTGCGCTTCGTCGATGACGACGGCGAATCTTTTGCCCTTCATGTTGAGCACTTTGCCCGCTTTGAAAATGACCGAGAAGCGGAAAAGCGTACACACGATGATAGGCACGCCGTCGGCGATAGCCTGAGCGAGATCACCGCTCGGATCGCTGTCCTTTATGGTGCGAATCTGCCCCGCCTTGTGCGTAAAACTCTGTATCGTGTCCTGTAATTGCGCATTCAGCAACCGCCTGTCGGTAACGACTATTACCGAATCGAATATACCGCGGTCGGCGCGGTCGTAAAGCGTGGAAAGCCGATACACCAGCCACGCAATGGAGTTGGACTTGCCGCTGCCCGCGCTGTGCTGTATCAGATAGTTTCTGCCCGTGCCGTTGTCGCGCACGTCGCTTATCGCTTTTTCCACGACGTCATATTGATGATACCGCGGGAAAATAATTTTTTCGCTCGTCCGCTCCTTCATTCTGCCATTTTCGAGGTAGAACTGCGTTTCTTTCTGACGGCTTATGTATTTCTGCAAAAGTCCGAGCAACCCTTCGCGGCAAAGAAATTTTTTCCACAGATATTCGGTGGCATAGCCGTCGTTGCTCGGCGGGTTGCCCGCGCCGCCGACGTTACCCGCGCCGCACGAACCCTGATTGAACGGCATGAAAAACGTGTTTTCCCCTTTCAGCTCGGTAGCCATTCGGACTTCGTAAAGGTCAACCGCGAAATATACCAGCACGCGGCTGTCGAACCTGAAAACAAGCTCGCGCGGATCGCGGTCGTACTGCCATTGCCGCACGCCGTCGTTTACGCTCTGCCCCGTCTGTTGGTTTTTGAGTTCGAGCGCGACAACGGGTATACCGTTGAGCATAAGCACCATGTCCACCGACTTCCTGTTCTGCTCGCTGTAATAAAACTGCCGTCCGCAATCGAGAAAGTTTTTCTCGTAAAGCTCGTTCAACTCGTCGTTCAGCGCGGACGAAGGCTTGAAGTATGCCAGCTTTATCCGCGCCCCGCGCAAAGACACGTCGGGCAAACCGTCGCGGAGTACGCTTATCAGCCCCCGCGCTCCGACTTCGGACTGAAACCGCTTGTATAACGCCTCTTCCGCTTGCGCGCCGTACCGCTCCGAAAACACCTTCCATATTTTCGGCTGCGTATTGCTTATAAACGCCGTCATGCGCGTCAGATCCAGGGCATACCGCTTGTTAAAATACTTCCAGTCCGCTTTCGTGTACCCGCCTTCGGTCAGCAGATATTCTTCTATGTCGCTTTCAAAGCGTTTTTCGCTACGGTCTATCATTCTTCCCCCTTGTCGTCGTCTATTTTAAGCGCGGCATATTCTTCCGCCGTAAGTTCGCGAATTTCACGCAAAGTATGCGCTACTACTTGATTTTTCGGATCTAAATTTTTTTCTTTCATTAGGATTAAAACTTTTAACTCATAATGATATTTGTTGCCCAAAACGTCTTTTACTTCAAGTATCAAAGGTTCAAAATAATTGAAATTGAAGTCTATGTAAACCTGCGCTTTCGGCAATACGATTTTATTGCAAACAAAATCATACCACTTGTTGTCATGGTAAATGCGTTCGAGTGAAAATGTCGAACCGTCCGAATTTACTATAAAAGCAGATGCGCGACACTTGAATTTTCCGAAATTATCGTCAAAGCAAACGAGTTCTTCGGCTACATTGTAATTCGGATCGTTTACCATTCTGAACGTAAAATTCGGTTTGGCTTTTTTACGTTCTTCTTCCCGTTTTAGTTCGTCCTGTCGTTTTATCGTCCAGGCAACGCCGGCAAGCGTAAGCGCGCCGCCCGAAACCGCGGCAAAAACCGCAAGCAAAATATCGGACAATTTTTCGTCGGGTATAAAATATATCCCCGTTATTATGCCCGCCGTCACTAAAAGCAGTATCACTGCAATTATAATTGTTTTTTTAGTTCTGTTTTTCAACTTATTTCCCGCTTACCCGTTACACATTCGTATATCAAAGATTTTTTATAGTCCTGTAATTTTTCTATTTTCTTTTGTTTAATCTCAATAAGTCTGTCTATCTCCGCGCACTTCGCGTCCAGATAATCCGCTATCTTCTGTTGCTCGTCAATAGGGGGAATCGGAACATTTATTTTCCCTTGATTTACCGCATTAATTATTTTAATAACATTGCCATTAGAAAAAATCCAATGTTGCTCTTCTTGTGCAAAAATCATATATAGTCCAAATCTTTTCAAAATGGATTCATAAAAAATCAACCCGTTTATTTGTTGATTACAATACGCAGGATATTTTGAATAACCAATCTTTCCTATTGTTCCTATACAACAAACAAAAACTGTATAAGGCGGAAATTCTATTATTTGCTGTTGACCTTTTTCGTTTATATATTCTGCAGTTTTTTCTATCGAGCTAAATGCACTTAAATTATCAGGCTTTACCCATAATAACCCTTCGTCAGAATAATAATTTTCATTACTTGATTTTGATAATGTACTACCTGTTCTAATTTTACAAATATTCTTTAATCTTTTTACTTCCCAATTTTCGGGGATTTCGCCTATCCATTCCACGCCGCTGTTTTTCATTTTTGCGGCGGGGTCAAGACCTTTTGTGACCGCTTCCGTAATGACCGATTGTTTGTATTCCTTTAATTTTTCGATCATACGGTTTTGCAACTCAACAAGCCCGTCGATATTCTCGCACCGCTTGTCCAGATAATCCGCTATCTTCTGTTGCTCGTCAATAGGGGGATAAGGAAGTGAAAAGTTTGCAACTTTTTCTGCATTTAAATTAAATTGAGTGTTTCCGTTTGACTCAGCAATAACATAAATCTCATAGCATTTCAATATTAACTTTGCATATTGTTTATATGCCAAATTATTGTTCAAACATATCGCTAATATTGCTTGATTTATAGTAGAATCAATACCAAGTTCAGAAACTTTACCAACAGAAGCATAAATAGCATAAAGTAAAGCACCTTTTTTGAATATTTCTAAATTTTTACTTTTTATAGCTTCTTCTGTTATACATTTTTTAGTGCATAAAACCGTATCCGCATTAGACATATCTGCAATAACTGTCCATGGAATATTTCCATTATAATATTTATCATTACTAGATTCAGGCGTTCCGCCGCTTTTAATTTTTATAGAAATATTTTTTAATTTAACTACTTCCCAATTTTCAGGGATTTCGCCTATCCATTCTATACCGCTATTTTTCATTTTGATTCACCGTTAATTTTTCCATATTCCGCAATCAAATAATTCACAAAAGCACAACAACTGACGAGCATATATTTTGCTTCTTCAAATGTTACATTACTTTCGAATAAGCTTTCCGAATGACGTATCCCGCCTTGATCCGAGGCATACCCATATAAAGCCAAAAATGCCTTTTTAAGCGATGGATGAATTTTCAAACCTTTTTTTTCAAATGCCTTTATAGCATCACCAAGAGTTTTTTTCGGTTCATTTACAATAATCGTACAAATAGACTCAACCGCACTAATACTCTCTTTAATACTGTTTTTATAATCGGGGTTTTCCCTGTCGGATAAAAAACCAAGAGCTTTTTGAATGTGCGACCGACAACCATTAAATTCAACTTCCAATCCGATTTTAATTTCACTAACTTCTATTTCATCTGTAATCGGTGTTATAATATTACCAATAAAACGATACCCGACAAATTCTTTTTCGAAAACCTGATTGAAGATTTTCATCTCATCAAATTCAGTTTGTTTCACTTGACCATTTTCAAGATATTTTATCTGAGGCATTCTATAAATTATATTTTGTTTTGTCCATAGTAAAATTGCTTCAATAATTGTTAAAACTTTATCATAAGAATCGTTTTTTATGGTATTTTCAACAATATTGAAAAAAACTGTTTTTTTGGACAAATAAGGGTCATATTCGTCATACTTATAAATAAATTTTTTCGGAAAATTACAGTTTATATCCATTTCAAGATTATATACTTCAATACAAATATAATTAAAAAGGTTTTTGAATAAATCTTCTCCACTATACATTGAAACATTATCTGTAATTTTATTTAATATCTCCTGTAATTTGTTAATAAAAATTACACGAGTCCTTTCACTAAATTGCGTTATTTGCATTTCTGTGTTCAGTTTATCAATATTGTTTCTATCACTGAACCCGCCCCTATAATGCAAAGGCAAACATTTTTTCTCTTCATTCATTCCCCGAAAAGCTCCTTCATTATTTCGGTTTCTTCCGTTTCGAGCGTTTTAAGCTCGGCAAAAATATCCTCGCTGCGGCGAGGCGCGACGCAATCGTAAAACCGACGAATCGTTAATTTCGTTATTACGACTTTTCTCGCCCGCCGTCCTTGGCTTTTAGCTTCGCTTGTTTTTCCAAACCCTTGATAGTATGCAAATATTCCTTTTCTACCGACGTCAATGTTTTTACCTGATATTTTTTATACTCGGCTTTGGCTTTTTCTATAGCCTGAATATGACTTACGTTCCCTGCTCCTTCCAATACCTTTTCACCGGTAGATGACAAAATATTGTCAAGACATTTAACATAATCGCTCATATACATAGGGTTGTGTTTAATCGCCTGCACTTCCGCGAAATCGAAATATCCTGATACAAGATTATTCAAAATTTTCAGTTCTTTTTCGGTTAGGTAATTTTTTGCTACAGTTATGTCCTGCATTGCGGGCATATCGCCGCTAAAAGAGGTTAATCCCATAAAAGGCGCGTCGGAATCTGCCCGCTGATATATTACTTCCGCCGCAGTATGACCGTGCGCCGCATAATGTAATTTATTCTGAACCGTTTTGAAAAAAGCAATCGATTCGTTACTTTTTGGGTCGTAGTCAACGCTTGTGGCGTACAAGTCAAGAACCTGTCTGTACATTACTTTTTCCGAAGATCGAATATCGCGTATACGATCTAACAGTTCTTTCCAATAATCGCCCCCGCCAAGTTCTTTCAAACGCTTATCGTCAAGCGCAAAGCCCTTGATCATATATTCTTTCAATCGTTCCGTTGCCCAACGGCGAAAATTAGTCGCTATTCTCGATTTGACTCTATATCCGAGAGAAATTATCATATCGAGATTATAATGCAATACGGAATATGATTTGCCGTCGGAAGCAGTTGTTCGGAATTTCCGAACAACTGAATTTTCATCCAACTCCTTTTCGTCCAAAATATTTTTTATATGTTCGCTTACATTGGCTTTGCTCGTCTGATAAAGTTCGCAAAGTTGTGCTTGCGTAAGCCACACGGTTTCGTCTTCGAATTTAACGTCGATTTGAGTTTCGCCGTCGTCTAATTGGTAAATGACGATATTCCCTGTTTTTTCCGAATCTTTATTCAACTTCTCATTCATTCCCCGAAAAGCTCCTTCATTATTTCGGTTTCTTCCGTTTCGAGCGTTTTAAGCTCGGCAAAAATATCCTCGCTGCGACGGGGCGCGACGTACTTGTAAAACTGCCGCGTGAACGGTATTTCATAACCCGTCTTTGTTTTGGATTCGTCGACCCATGCGTCGGGGGCGAAAGGCAGGACGTTTTTGCGCATATATTCGTCGGTATCCGTTCCCCAAGGGATAATTTCGGTATCGCGCAGTTTGGGATCGGGCACGGGCTTGCCTTTTTTCATTACTATGCCGCCGTTATCGCCCAGTAAAGGACGTTCGACGGTGACTTTTCTGTACTTGAAAAACTCGTTTGAAAAAACCTTGCTTTCCACCGTCTTTCCGTTTTCTTCGTAAACGCCGTCGGTAAAGTCGAGATAGGCGCGGAGTATAAGGCGCACGCACTCGCCCGAAAGCTCGTTGCGCTTGTTGCCCAGGCTTTTACGGCGTTTTTCGAAACACTTGCTTGCGTCGATAAGCTGTACTTTGCCTTGTCTGTTTTCCTTTTTGCCCTTGCACACGAGCCACACATAAGTCGCTATGCCCGTATTGTAAAACAAGTCGTTGGGAAGCTGGACGATCGCTTCCAGCCAGTCGTTTTCGAGCAGGTACCCGCGGATATTGCTCTGGCCGCTGCCCGCGTCGCCCGAGAACAGCGGAGAGCCGTTCTGAATGATAGCCATTCTGCCGCCGTTTTCTTTGAGTTTGCTCACGCCGTTGAGCATAAAGAGCATCTGACCGTCGGACACAGGCGGAAGTCCCGCGCCGAACCGCCCCGCTTCGCCTTCCTCGTGCTCCTTTTCGACGGCTTTCTGCTCGCGCTTCCACTCTATGCCGAAAGGCGGGTTGGAAATTATGTAATCGAAATGATAGCCTTTGAACGCGTCGTCCGAAAGGGTGTCGCCCAGTTTCATATTATCCGCGCTGCCGCCTTTTATCAGCATATCGGCTTTGGCAATGGCGTAAGTCTGCGGGTTGAATTCCTGACCGTAACAGGTTATGACGGCGTTTTCGTCTATGCTTTCAAGGCGCTCGGTCATGCACGCGAGCATTTGCGAAGTGCCCATCGTCATGTCGTAGACCGTTTTCGTGATACCGTCGCGTTTAAGCTCCTCCGCGTCGTCGCCGATGAGCAGGTCGGTCATCAGATATATAATGTCGCGGGCGGTGAAATGCGCCCCCGCTTCTTCGTTGTAGCTTTCGGAGAATTTCCTGACGAGCTCCTCGAAGATATAACCCATATCCTGCGCCGACACTTTATCCGCGCCGAGATACGCTTTCTGCGAGCAGAACTCGCGAAGCACGACATACAGCACGTTGCCGTTCGACATTTTGTCTATCTCGTTCTCGAAATCGAATTTCGCTATTATGTCGATGACGTTCATCGAAAAACCCTGCAAATACTTTTTCAGGTTCACGTCCACATTGTCGGGGTCTTTGAGCAGGTCTTCGAACGACATCGGGCTTATGTTGTAAAACAGCGCGTTCGCCGCGCGGCGCAGGAAAACTTCCTTGACTTTTATCTGTCTTTCGTCAAGCTCTTTGTTCTTCGCAAGCACCGCTTCCCTTGTGGGTTTGAGCGTATCGGAAAATCTTTTTATGACGCAAAGCGGCAATATCGCGTTGCCGTACTCGTGCGGTTTGTACAATCCGCGCAGCTTGTCCGCGATCGACCAGATCAAATCCGCTTTTTCCCTGACGTTGACCGTGGTCTGTTTCTGATATTTCGTCATAAGTTCTTCCATTTTTAAGCTCCTTACAAGGGCTTGCGCTTTCACGATAAAACGCCCTTAATACGATTATAACAAATTAAAGCGGCAAAAACAAGTATGTCATAAAATTCTTTGTATATTTTTCGATATTTTTCACCTATCCTTATGTTATCCGCTCCCGATAACGGGCTTTGCGCATTGCCCTGCGCGTAATTTCTTGACAAGAATCGTTATCGGTTATATAATAAACAATACCCGCGGCGCGAGTTACGCAGGCAGACACGGCGCTCGGCATACGCGGCTAAGCATAAGACAAAGCGCGAGAAACAATACACGGAGACTGCACATGATCGAACTGAAAAACATAAACTATACGGTAAGCGGTGCGGACGGGAAACGCAAAACCATTCTTTCGGATATAAACATTACGCTCCCCGACCACGCGGTGACCGTCATTACCGGACATAACGGCAGCGGAAAAAGCACGCTGATAAAACTGCTCGCGGGTATCGAAAAGCCTACGGGCGGGCGGATTTACTATAACGGCGCGGACATTACCGACGAAAGCATTACCGCGCGCGCTAACCTTGGATTTACCACCGCTTTCCAGCAACCCGTGCGTTTCAAGGGCATTACCGTGCGCAGACTGCTCGACATTGCCAGCGGGCAGAAAAACTCGCTCGGCGAGCTTTGCGACAAGCTGTCCGTCGTGGGGCTGTGCGCGCGCGACTATATCGACCGCGAAATGAGCGACAGTCTTTCGGGCGGCGAGCTTAAACGCGTGGAACTCGCCATGGCGCTTGCCAAAGGCGGCGAAGTATTCCTGCTCGACGAACCCGAAGCGGGTATCGACCTGTGGAGCTTCGACAGTCTGACGGGCTTGTTCAAAGGGCTCAAAGGCAAAACCGTCGTTATCGTTTCGCACCAGAGCAAGATTATCGACATCGCGGACTACGTCGTACTGCTCGACAAAGAATCGAAACCGCTTTTCGGCGCGCGCGAGAAAATGTTGCCGCACATCAGCAGCAGTGCCAACGTCTGCTCGGCTATCAAGGAGACCGACAATGGATAAACTCGACACCGAACTTTTATTTAAGATCGCCGAGCTTCACGGCATACCCGAAGGCTCGTACAATATCCGCAAGGACGGCAAAAGCCTTGCCCGCTCCTCCGACAGCGACGTGGAAATACTCCCCCGCACCGACGGCAAGGAAGGCATCGACATTTTCGTCAAGGCGGGCATTAAAAACAAAAGCGTGCATATCCCCGTCATTCTCACCAAAGGCGGTTTGCTCGACACCGTTTACAACGATTTCTATATCGGCAAGGGCGCGGAAGTGACTATAATCGCGGGCTGCGGTATACACAACGACACCTGCGGCGAAAGCCGTCACGACGGCGTGCATACCTTCCACCTCGAAGAAGGCAGCAGCGTGCGCTACATCGAGCGGCACTACGCCGAAGGCAACGCGGAAGGCAAAAAGGCGTTTAACCCCGTCACCCGCGCGTTTGTCAAGAATGGTGCGACGCTGTATATGGAAGCGACTCAGCTCGGCGGCGTAACCGACACCGACCGCGCCATGACCGCCACCCTTTACAAAAACGCGCGGCTTATCGTCAAGGAAAAAATACTCACTTCGGGCACCGAACGCGCGATAACGCGTTTCAGAGTAACGCTCGCAGGCGAAGGCAGCAGCGTGGACGTCGTCAGCCGCAGCGTAGCGCGCGACAATTCCTACCAGTCGTTCATTTCCGACGTAATCGGTAAAAACCGCTGTTTCGGACACGTCGAATGCGACGGCATACTGCTCGACAACGCGCGCATACTCTCCACGCCCAAGATAGACGCAAAGAGTCCCGAAGCCTCGCTCGTCCACGAAGCCGCCGTCGGCAAGATAGCGGGAGATCAGCTCATAAAACTGATGACGCTCGGTCTCAGCGAAAAGGAAGCCGAAGACACCATAATCAAAGGTTTCTTGAACTGATTTTTGTATCGAATTTTTTGCGGGGGTGACCTTCTTTTCAAAGAAGGTCACCCCCGTTCCCCCTTCCAAGAAACTTAAAATCTTTATCACTAAATTAAAATACTCTGAGTTTTATGAAAATTGCCATGAAAACTTACGATCTTTTATATTTTGCGCACCGCAAAATAAAATGCGTGAATTTTTTGTGAAAAATTATGAAAATATTGCAATTTTTACTATAAACATGATATAATGAAAAAACCGAAAGGATCATGAAGGCAAAAAAACAACGCGCCCGAGTATGCGGCGCAACAGTCAAGGGGGGGGAGCTATGTCATGTTCGAATTCGCTTACAACGGCATAGAACTGGCGCACAGATACGAAGCGTCGCCGATAACCAAGCCCGATTTTGCACAGCATTACCACGATTTTTATGAGCTGCTTTATTTCGTGCGCGGGGAATGTGATTTCGTCATGGAAGAAACGGGTTGCAGGCTGGGCGCCGGCGACATAATTTTTATACTGCCCGGCGAACATCACTTTCTCAGATTCGCGAAAAACGCGCCGCCTTACGAGCATTATTCTTTCAAGTTCGACGAAACGGCGGTGCCGGCTTTCATCATCTCGCGATTATCGGACAAACAGCCTTTTTATACGGTTACGGACGAAATGAAAAAACTGTTTTCGGACGTAGACGCGATAGCCGCAAAAAACGACAAAGACGAGCGCGGTACGCTTTCGCATTGCCGACTGCTCGAACTGTTGTTACTGCTTTGTCATGCCAGGGAAAGCGAAAAAACGCTTGTCCGAAACAAAACCATTGCGGAAATCGTCGGGTTTATAAACGCCAATCTTAAAAAGACCATAACGCTGTCCGACGTCTGCGACGCGCTCGGACTTTCCCCGTCCTACGTCAGTAACAAATTCAGTAATTATATGAAAGTATCGCTGATACAGTACGTGCGCATAAAAAAGATACTCGCCGCGCACAGAATGATATCCTTCGGCGAACGTCCGACCAAAGCCGCGGAAGAATACGGCTATTACGATTACTCCACCTTCTACCGCGCGTATACGAAAATCATGGGCAGACCGCCCTGCCGAAAGCTTTCGGACGCTCCGTAAAAAACTTAAATCTACTACGCGGAAGTTCAAAGGAACGCATAGCCGCATTAAGTAATAGAGTTGATTTATATAATTCAATACATTCCCGCCTTATGCAAAGGGGCTGTCGCATAATTAAATGTGACAGCCCCTTTGATTTTAATTATTTGCGCGCTTACCTTCGCGACGTTCCGTTGTCTACATGATACGCAGAACGATTTACTTTCAAATCCTTGCGACGCCCGTTCTTCTTGCCGCCGCTTTTACCGCTTCGGCAACCGCGTCTTTGACCGCAGGGTGGAAGGAATCGGGTATGATGTAGTCGGGTCTGAGCTCGCTGTCGGGAATTACCGAAGCGATGGCTTCCGCCGCCGCTATCTTCATCTCGTCGTTGATGTCGCTTGCGCGGACGTCAAGCGCGCCGCGGAAGATACCGGGGAATGCAAGCACGTTGTTTATCTGGTTGGGGAAATCGCTTCTGCCCGTTCCCATTATCGCAACGCCCGCTTTCTTGGCTTCGTCGGGCATGATCTCGGGTACGGGGTTTGCCATTGCGAACACAATGGGATTTTTATTCATGGTAGCGACCATTTCGGCGGTCAGACTGCCAGGAGCGGAAACGCCGATAAACACGTCCGCGCCGACGATAACGTCTTTAAGTCCGCCCTTTTTCTTTTCGAGATTGGATATCTTAGCCATCTCCTCTTTGATGGAATTGAGACCGTCTCTGCCCTCGTAAACAGCGCCTTTACGGTCGCAGAGAATGACTTTTTTAAGTCCTCTGCTCATAAGCAGGCGGGTAATGGCTATACCTGCCGCGCCGCTACCGTTGACTACGACGGAGATATCCTCTATCTTCTTACCGACGAGTTTGAGCGCGTTTATCATAGCCGCCATGGTAACGACCGCCGTACCGTGCTGGTCGTCGTGGAAAACGGGTATATCGCAGACTTCTTTGAGTTTCTTCTCTATTTCGAAGCAGCGGGGAGCGCTGATATCTTCGAGATTGATTCCGCCGAAGCTGCCTGCGAGCAGCTGTACGGTCTTAACTATGTCGTCGACTTCCTTGCTGCGCACGCAGAGCGGGAACGCGTCGACGTCGCCGAACGTCTTGAAGAGCGCGCATTTGCCTTCCATAACGGGCATACCCGCTTCGGGGCCTATGTCGCCGAGCCCGAGCACCGCCGTACCGTCGGTAACTACCGCGACAAGATTGGCGCGACGGGTATAAACGTAGCTGAGATCGACGTCCTTGGATATTTCAAGGCAGGGTTCCGCGACTCCGGGCGTATATGCGACGGAAAGTTCTTCGCGGTTGGTTATGGGGGCGCGCGTAACGACTTCTATCTTGCCCGCCCACTCTTTATGCTTTTCGAGTGCAAACTGTTTCTTATCCATTTTTACTTTCTCCTGTAATTAAAGGATGATTTTCAGATATTAAGACTGTCAAGGAACTCGCGCAGTTTTCTTGCGGAACCTGCGAGTTTATCCATTTCTTCGCCCGTGAAATCGAAAGGAATGCGTTTAATCGCGCCTTCGAGTCCGAGTACGGTAGGCACGCTGACGCAAACGCCGCTTATGCCGCAATAATCGTCGAGCAACGTGCTGATGTTGTAAATACTGCGCTTGTCTTTAAGAATGGTATTGCAAAGCTGAGCGGTTATGGACGCTATGCCGTAGAAGGTCGCGCCCTTGAGCTGTATTACCTGCGAACCGGAAGTGATGACCTGTTTTTCGATCTCGTTCCTGTCGATGACGATACCGCTCTTCGCACAATAGGAATTGAGCGACATTCCGGCAACGTGCACGCTGCTCCATACCGCGAACTGGCTGTCTCCGTGCTCGCCGGCGATGAAACCGTGTATGTTTCTGATGTCGATGCCCATCTTTTCGCTGAGCAGGTAACGGAAACGCGCGCTGTCAAGCGACGTACCCGTACCGATGACCATATTGGCGGGCAAGCCCGTTTCTTTCTGCACAACGTATGTGAATACGTCCACGGGATTGGCTACCACCATAATCACGCCGCCGTTGTAATACTTCATGATATTGGCGGAAATGTCTTTCGCTATGCCGACGTTCTTTGCGGCAAGATCGAGACGGCTCTCGCCCGGTTTGCGTCCGAGCCCTGCGGTGATAACGATAACGTCGCTGTCGACGATCTCCGAATATTCGCCGCTGTGAACGTCCATTGCGCTCATGGTCACAAGCCCGTGGCTTATATCCATTGCTTCGCCTTCGGCTTTGTTCTTGTTGACGTCGATAATTACTATCTCGGACACAAGTTTCTGAGTGGCGATGGAAAACGCTATGGACGCGCCTACCGATCCCGCTCCGATGATACTGATTTTCGAGTGTTTTCTGATCATGGTCCTTTTTTCCGTTTATATAAAATTTTTTTACACAGTAATATTGCGGCTGACGCCGCCGCGCGACAATTTCCCCCTTTTTGGCCGCAAGATAAGGACCACCGCCAAAAAAAGCGATAAGTCCTTTCCCCGATATCCCGAACATTATAACACATACTTGCCGAAATGCAAAGTAAATTACCCGCCCCGAAGCAAATAAATCAAAATTTTACAGCTTTATTACACTCAAAAAAATAATAATTGCAATCTGTTTTCGCGAAAAAAACGCCATAAAAACAAGAATTGCAATTATTTTTACTCTCCATTGCAACGAAAGCCGAAACACGTTTTATGTCGGCGTACAAACAAAAAAGACGGCGTTTCCGACTTACACGGCAGCCGTCTTTTTATGCAAATCACTTTTCGTCTTTCCCCTTGCCGTTATCCGCAGAGACGGCGTTTCCGACCTGTTCGGCTTCGCCCGCGGTGTACTCGGTGCCGAATCCGCTGTTTGTTTTGGGTCTGAGTTCGTTGGGATAAGACGCGTCCATTTTAAGGTCGAGCGTTATCTTCTGCAAACGTTCGACAAGAAAATAGGGATTTTCGAGATCGTAAAGCACCGTCGCGCCTTCGCGGCTTTTTATATAAATATCGCCCGTCTTGCATATTTTGTCTATGATGCCCACGCGAAGGTTTACCGAACCGATATCCGCGTAAAAAATATTTTTGAAGTCGATCCCTATTATTCCCGACTTTACGATTATGCGCCTGTCGGTAAAGGCATATTCGAGATTCTTATGCTGTCTGTTTGCCGTGACGACATTCGCTATCCATATCCACACCGGAGCAAGATGGAAAGCGAAAAACACGCAGATACCTATAATGAAAGGAAGCGGCATGGACGAGCCGAATATACACAGCATCGCAATAAACGTCCCGTCGAACGCCAGCCACAACAGAGCGAACGGCAACATACTCAACACTCTGCCCGCTATATAAACGGATTTTTTGGGCTTCCCCCGCCAGAGTATTTTTTCGTCGGCACCTATAACCGACGCTATATCCGCCGGTTCTTTCCCGCCCTCTTCCGTCTTAAAATAATTTTCGTTAAGTTTCGACATTATCCGGCTCCTCCTTGTTTTGGAAAATCAAAGTTTACCGTTTATATATAACATATCCGCATGAAAAAATCAATACCTAAAAAGAAAAAACTCCTTTTCCCGACGGGAAAAGGAGTTTTTGATTGTTTGTTTTACCGAAAAACTCAGAAATCGATGTCCTTATCGTAATATACGGCAAGGAGAAGTCTTTCCATATCTTCCTGAGAAGGCTGACGGGGATTGGAACCCGTGCAGGCGTCGCCGATAGCGAGCGTTGCGACGGTGGAGAGCTTATCGTTGAATTCTTTTTCGTCGATAATACTCTTGTCCGCCTTTACGCCGCCTTCGCCGTAATTCTTAATGGACTGAGGAATGTTGAGCATATCGTTCATGTGACGAAGCTCCTTGATGAGCGCGTCGACGAGCTCCGCGGTGGTTTTGCCTTCGAGTCCGATGAACTTAGCGATGTATGCGTAACGTTCCGCAGCTTCCGCGTTCTTGGAATTGTATTTGATGACTTTGGGAAGGTACATAGCGTTTGCCGCGCCGTGGATTATATGACCGCCGCTGAACGCCGCGCCCGTCTTATGCGCCATAGAGTGAACGATACCGAGCAGAGCGTTGGAGAACGCCATACCGGCAAGGCACTGAGCGTCGTGCATAGCGTCGCGCGCCGCCATGTCTCCGTCGTAAGACTTCTTGAGATTTTCGTGGATCATCTTGATGGCGTGGAGCGCAAGCGGGTCGGTATAGTTGCAATGAACGGTGGAAACGTACGCTTCGATAGCGTGCGTCATGGCGTCCATACCCGTGTGAGCGGTGAGCTTGGCAGGCATGGTTTCCGCAAGCTCGGGATCGACGATAGCCACGTCGGGGGTGATGTTGAAATCGGCGAGCGGATATTTGATACCCTTTGCATAATCGGTGATGACCGAGAACGCGGTGACCTCGGTAGCGGTTCCCGAAGTGGACGGGATCGCGCAGAACTTCGCTTTCTGACGGAGCTCGGGGAACGAGAACGGCTGAATTATAGCCTCGAAACTCGTATCGGGATATTCGTAGAACACCCACATGGCTTTCGCCGCGTCGATAGGCGAACCGCCGCCCATGGAAACTATCCAGTCGGGCTGGAATTCGCGCATCATAGCGGCGCCCTTCATAACGGTCTCGACCGAAGGATCGGGTTCGACATTCTCGAAAAGCTTGACTTCCATTCCGGCTTCTTTCAGATAGCCGACGGCGCGGTCGACGAATCCCGCTCTTTTCATGCTTCCGCCGCCGAGAACGAGAATAGCTCTTTTACCTTTGAGATTTTTGAGCTCCGCAAGAGCTCCTTTGCCGTGATACAGATCACGGGGCAGTGTAAAACGTCCCATAAAACTTCTCCCTGTATTTTACTATTTATCCGTTCAACGGACTTTCCCCCGCCGCGCGGTCATAACCTTAAATATAATATATAATGTATATAATATATAAAAGCGACCCGCCGCAATCGGGAAAGCGCGTCCGCCGCCCGAATATATAGATATTGTAATACTTATTTGATTTTTTGTCAACGGAATATACATCACCGAAAAGCGCACAAAAGAGAAAAACCGCGAAAAGCGGTTTTTCTCCTTTACTTGATTCCGGTATAACCGAGTAAGATTCGATCCGACTACGGTTACATTTCTCCTACTCGCGAAGGGTTATCCGTTTTAGGCTCGTAGGACAGCTTTGCGTCCGATTCGATCTTGACGTAATCTATGGTAGGTCCGCCCGTACTGCTACCGCGCAGATCGTTAGGCAATATTTTTATATTTACCACGTTTTTGCCTGCAACGAGCGTTTCGGAAGAAGAAACCGTTTTGTCCGAAAACTTCATGTTATCCATTCCGTCAGAGCCTTCCACATAAATGCTTCCGTAATTTATGACTTTGCCGTTAAGTGAAATTTGAACATCGTCGGGCGTTATCGTCAGGTTGCCGAGCTCCGAGCCGAAACGAACGATCATCGACGCGGTTGCCGCCGAATCGGAAGTAAATTCGAAATCTATGGAGCATTCCGAAGTATAGGTATAGCCTACGTAATATCCGTTGCTCCAACCTTTATCCTTTTCTTCCTGCGTTCCCTTGCCGTATATCATATTCACGCCGGACTGATCGTTGGAGAGTCCGGATCCCTTGACGTCGTCAAGATTCACGTATTCCGCTTCGATCACGAGAGTGTTCTTGCCGCCGCTCTCTTCTCCGCACGCGATGAAAGCGAACATTGCCGCGATTGCCGCAACGCATAACGCGATACAAATAAATTTTTTGATTTTCATTTTTATTCCTCCGTTATTTGTTTTCCGATTGATTTTTTATATTTGCGATTGCTTAAGAATGCCAATGTTACAAGCGTTCCGGTGAGTAAAAGCAGGAATACGTTCGCCAATATTACCCATATCACCCAATAAGGAAGCGCATACCCCCACACAACGTTGGGACCGCTGCCGTTCATGGCGTTACTGTTCGCGACCGTGAAAAGTATGTTTTTCACCGCCCGTCTCATCACGGAAATATCGGTTGCCGTCTTCGTAGACGAAGGTTTGCCGCTGGGACTCAGATTTATGTCTCCGCCCGCTCTGAGCATCTGATCGACGTTCATATACGTTTTAAGATTGAAGTCGGTTATTACCATGCCTTCGAATCCCCATTCGTCGCGCAGTACGGTAGTGAGCAATCTGTAGCTTCCGCCCGCCCATTCGACGCCTATACGGTTGAACGAACTCATCATCGCCGTGGTTTTACCTTCTTTCACGCATATTTCGAAAGGACGGAAATAAAGCTCGCGCATCGCCTGCTCGTTCGCCCAGGTAAGCAATCCCGTTTCGTCGCGCTTAGTCTCCTGATCGTTGAGCGCGAAATGCTTGGCATAAGTGTAAACGCCTTTGCTCTTCGCGCCTTTAACGACGGCAGCCGCCATTTTGCCCGATATAAGAGAGTCTTCGCTGTAATACTCGAAGTTGCGTCCGCCGAACTGACTGCGGTGCAAATTCATTGCGGGCGCGTACCACCCGGAATACGTCCTGCCGTCTCCGTCCAGATTGCCCACGAGACTTTCGTTGCCTATCATTACGCCGAATTCTTCCGCAAGCTCCGTGTTCCACGTCGCGCCGAGTACCGCTTCGGAAGCGTAGTAATAGGTATCGTAAACGGCGCCGTCGCCCATATAGCTTGCGAAGCCCATGGGACCGTCGGAGTCTATCGTCATAGGCTTACCGATATTTTCTATCTGCAAAGTACGGTAGTTGCCCGTCGATATAACGGGAATCATCTGATCGACGGTAAGCTGATCGAGCAGTTCGTCCCAAAGCGGATTATCGTATTCTTTGCCTATAAGGTCGTGTAATTTGATCTCGGCTTTTTTATAAGACAATTCGCTCTTACTCTGATTGGGAGCGGTTTTCGCGTACCACGGATCGTTTTCGTCATCGTCGAGCACATAAGTCCAGCTCTTTATAAACTCGTTGGTTACTTCGCGGTTTTCCGCACTGTCCGCGCCTTTGATACAATCGTAATTCGCAAACGCGTTCTCACGGGAAAGATATTCTTCGATATGTCCGCTCACGTCGTCGAAAAGGTTTTCCACCTTCTGCTTTTCGTTAACGTCCGAGTACTCGTAATAAACGTCGTCGGACAGCAGATAATCGAATGTCTGTACCGTCTCGTGCGCGTTCTTCATTATACCGACGGTATATATGCCCGCGTCAAGCTCGTAACCCTTGTAGTCGTTATCGTTTTTGCCCGCATAATCGTAGGAAGCCATATCGCGTACGTCAACGGAAAGCGTGTAAGTTTTGCTTTCGCCCACGACGAGTTCGTCCGTCTTGACAAAATCGCCGAGTACGACGTGGGCTTTTTCTATTTCGCCGGGCGTGTACGGCGCGGTGTAGTAGAGCTGAACGACGTCTTTACCGTCATAGGGTCCGTTGTTTTTAACCGTAACTTCTATTTCTATCCTGCCGTCTTCGGCAAGCGGCGTATCGACGGGGGTAACGGGATTCACCGTCCATTCGAAATCCGAATAAGACATACCGTAACCGAAGGGGTAAACGACGTTGTCTTTATACCACGTCTCGCCCGAACCGTCTTTGCTATTAAGCTCCTCCGCCATGGTCTCCCAATAACGATAGCCCACATAAATGCCTTCGCGGTATTCTATGAAATACGCGTTTCTGTCCGCGCCTTCGAAAGTATAACGGTTGCCTTTTTCGGAGAGATAATTGCCGAAATTCTCCCATGCGGGATCTTTTTTAAAGTCGCGTACAAGAGTGTCCACCGTTCTGCCCGAAGGGTTTATTTCCCCGCTGAGCACTTTACCGAGAGCGTCTATACCGTTCGAACCGGGATGTCCGAGCCACAAAGCGGCTTTTATCTTGTCGCTGTACGCGTAATGCGTAGGATCGTCGAGAAAACCGAGTTCCACGGGCGAAGCGCTGTTTACGACGAGTATGACTTCGTCGAAGTTGGCGCACGCTTCATTTATCATGTCCGTTTCGTTCTTGTCGAGTTGCAGATAATGATCGTCGACGCTTCTCGCTCCGCTGACCGCTATTTTCTCTTTCGGATTCCAGTTTCTGTAACCGCTGCCGTCCCAGAACATAGTGCGCGGAAGGTCGAAGCCTTCGCCGCCCTCGCGGGATATGAACACTATCGCGGCGTCACCGTACGACGCATAGCTGTCGGTCACCGTCTGCGGATAAGGCAGGGGCGCTTCGCATATCGGGTAACCCGTCAATACCGAACCCATCGCTACTTCCGGACGCGTCAGTTTTACCGATTTATAATGCTCTCTTATCTTGTCGTTGTAATAGAAACCCGCTTTTTGCAGACTCAAATTCACATCGTTAACGGCATTGGAGGTATCGCCCTGATTGGAACCGGACCCTCCGAGTACGGCGTCGACCGAGTTTCTGCCGAACACGGTGATTTTCGATCCCGCGTCAAGCGGGAGAGTATCGTTTTCGTTTTTCAGAAGCACGATACCTTCTCCGCTTATACGCTCGTTAAGCTCCGCCGCGGCGTTGAGCACGTCTTTTTTAGATTTGTATTCAGTCGAATAATACTGATACTCCGCGGGATCTCCGCTTTTAAGATACCGCCGTTCGCCGCCGAGCATAGAGTTTATCGTATTGTAGATAAACTTGTTCTGCGTCATTATCATCGTCAGAACGAATATTAATCCGAGAAGCGCGCCGATAATTATTGCCCACACTCGAAGTACTTTACGTTTACCGACCATCTTTTCGTTTCTCCTTTATTTTTTGACCGTAAGTTTGCGTACGACGAGTACCGCCGCAATCGCCGCCAGGGTAAGGAATGCGGAGATAAACGCTCCCGTCGTTTCCACGGAGCTGCCGCAACCGCCCTGCTTGTTGGCGATATAAAGCGTAAGCGTTATTTCGTCGGACACTTTGCCGTCGGCGCTTGCGATCACCGTCACTTCATATACGCCGGCTTTGGTTGTGCCGCTTATGACGCCGTCGGCGGAAAGCGTAAGCCGTTCGGGAAGGCTGCTGCCGTCTTTAAGCGCGTATGTGACGTTGCCCGCGCCTTGAGCGGTATCCACTCTCGCCGAATACTCCTTGCCCGATTCGCCGTCCGGAAGCTTGATGCTGTTGAAAGCAAGCCCTATCGAAATGCTGTATTCCGCTTCCTGCGCTTCAGCGAAAGGAGTGCTTGCCACTACGGTGAATTTATGATCGGTGACCGTTTCTTTGGGCGTACCTACTATATATCCGTCCGCGGTAAGCGACAATCCGTCGGGAAGCTCGCTTCCTTCTTTGAGCGTATACGTTACGTCTCCTACCGTATCCGCTACGTTCACTCGGTCGAGATAGCCGACGCCGAATTTACCCGTTTGCAACGTTTTGGAAGTAAATTCCATCGAGTTGTAAACGTCTATCGTGAACGTCAGTTCGGTATCTTTGTAGCCGAGCGCGCTCGCAAGCACGGTAAACGAGTAATTTTCGCATTCCTTTGTCGGCGTTCCCGTTATTTTGCCGTCGCTGCCGAGCGTAAGACCTTCGGGAAGAAGACTTGCGTCTTTGAGCGAATACGTCACGGCGGGATATCTGTCTATTTCTTCCTGCGTAGCGTCGGGTTTATATATACGCGCATACGCCACGGAAACTTCGCAGGTCTCGCCTATCGTAACGTTTCCGAGATCGGTTTCCGCTTCGTAGATTATCGAACCCGAGCTGTTTATGACGCTAATGATGAAATCTGCTGTTTTCGTATAATCGGCATAGGTTGCAGCTAACGTAAACCGATAATTATTAAGTTCTTCTTCGGGCACACCCGACAAAATTCCGTCTGCCGAAAGCGTAAGCCCTTTCGGAAGCGTGCTTCCTACCGCTACGGAATATGCTATTTCGCTGTCGGGTACGTCGGGATAAAGCTCGTCGTTTATTAACGCGGTAGCCACGCTTTCGCTATAAGCCGCTCCCATGACAGCCACTTTCAAAGTTTTCCCGTCGAAAGACGCCAAAGGCTTAGGCGCGGTAGGATAAGAAAGCTCGTTCATTGCCATACTGTTTGCATGCGCATAAAGCAAACCTTGCACCGCGTTGCGAACTGCGGTAACGGCGGTCGCGCTGTCTTTGTTGTAACTAAGCGTACCTACGCCGAGCGCGAGATTTCCGCCGGCTCTGACCATCTGATCTATATTGGACAATCCCGAACCGTCGCCTATATAAGAGTCTGTAACGACGCAGCCGTTAAAGCCCCACTCGTTACGAAGCAACTCGGTCAAAAGCTCATAACTTCCGCCCGTCCAGGTATAACCTATACGATTGAGCGAGCTCATAATACCGAGAGTTTCTCCCACTTTTACGCAAAGCTCGAAGGGCTTGAAATAAATTTCTCTCATCGTCTGTTCGTCCGCCCAAGTAAGAACTCCGCATCTGTTGGTTTCCTGATCGTTAATACCGAAATGCTTGACGTAACAGAACAAACCTTTATCCTGCGCGCCTATGACGACGTTAGCGCTCATCATTCCCGTAAGATAACCGTCTTCGCTGTAATATTCGAAGTTTCTGCCCGAGAACGGAGATCTGTGGATGTTGACGGCGGGGGCATACCAGCCGGGAATACGCGAACCTGCGGTACCGTTACCCCAAAGCGCTTCGTTACCCATCGAACGTCCCTTTTCGTAAGCAAGCTGTTTATTCCAGGTGGAAGCAAGCACCGTATCGCAGCACCAGAAAGAATAAGATCCGCTCGGAGCTCCGTATATAAAGCCTGCAGGTCCGTCCGCATTGCAAACACGGGTTATACCGAGCGCAGGAATATTTTGACCGGAATTATAAGAACCGTTCTGAACGATACCGAACATCTGATCTTTGGTGAGCTGATCCATAAACGTATCCCATTTGGGATTATCGTATGCAACCCCTATCATATCTTCGAGAACAAGTCCGCTGTCAACCCCCATCGTAGGCATTTCATCGGTATAATAAGGCTGCTCCTCGTCTTTGGAAACATCGCGGTTATCCCATTCTTTAAGCCCGTTGATCACCCATTCGGGCGCGTTAAGCTTATAGTCCGTTGTGGGGAAAGTGCCTTCGAAATCGGTACGGGACATATATTCCGAGTACGAAGGAATATACTCGCTCACTTCGTCAAAGCGGTTTTCGACGGAATTTCCCGTAGCGCCGTCGGTAGAGTATTTTATATCGTTTGTTATGTTGTACGTTACGCTTGCGATCTCGTCGTGAGCGTTGCGCATAAGACGAACTTTATACTCGCCCGCATCGAGCTCATAACCCTTATGATCGTTTGTATTGTCGTCGTTCCAGTCATAGGAAGCCATATCGCGCACTTTAATTTCGACGGTTACAGTTTCGCTTTCTTCCGGAGCGAGCAATTTAGTCTTTTCAAAACCGCCGAGCACAACGTGCGCTTTTTCCACTTCGCCCGATATGTAGGGCGCGGTGTAATAAACCTGAACGACGTCCTTGCCCGCAACGACACCCGTGTTAGTGACTTTTACCGTAAATTTTACGGTATCGTTTTCGCCGAGAGTGCTTGCGTCGGCGGGTTCGGAGCTTATCAATTCCTGACTGAACGAAGTGTACGACAATCCGTGACCGAAGGGATAAACGACGTGTGCGTCATACCAGCTGTCCCACTCGGTGGTTTCGGTTCCGCATTCGAGACTTCCCGTATAAGGCGTATCGAATCCTTCCTCGTAACCGCGGGTTTCGTAGTACCGGTATCCCATGTAAATGCCTTCTTTATAAGTTACGTAATTGTTACGATAACCACCGCCGCCGTTGCCGCCGCTCGCAGGAAGATTTTCATACTGATTGCCTTTAAGCGATGCATCCCCTTCCATCATATTGTTGGCATGATTTTTCCAAACGGGATCCGCTTTGAAATCACGCGCCCATGTATCGACGGTCTTACCGCTGGGATTTATTTCGCCTTTAAGGATCTTCGCAAGCGCATTGAGACCCGTGCTTCCGGGATATCCGATCCAAAGCGCCGCTTTCGTGTTTTCGTGATATCCGTAATGCCCCGCATCGTCAAGGAAGCCCGTTTCGAACTGCGACCCGGTATTGAGAAGCACAATGACTTTATCGAAATTTTCACCGCAATATTTTATCAGATCGCTTTCGTTCTGATCGAGCTGCAGATAATGGTCGTCGACGCTGCGCGCACCGGGCACGAGCTGCGTCGCGTCCGTTCCCCAGGAACCGTAAGTGCTGCCGTTCCATTTCATTGTACGCGGAAGATCGAAGCCTTCGCCGCTGATACGCGAGATGACCACTATCGCCGCGTCGTTATATTGAGCATAAGTGCTTTCCACGTCTTCGGTATACATACTTACCGGAGTTTCTCCGGTGTTGTAACCCGGGGTAACGTTACCGTTGGAAGGAGCGGTGCCGCGCCCGCTGCCCGAAAGCGAATTATTGCTATAAAAATTTATCAAACTCGGGTTAAGTGAAAATCCTGCCGAAGTAAGCGCTTCGGTAAGCGAAACGACCGCTCCGCCTCCGCCCGAGCCCGCGCCCGAACCGCCGTTGATCATGTTTACGGAATTCTTTCCGAAAATGCTGATCTTTGCGCCTGTTCCGAGCGGCAAGGCGTTACCTTCGTTTTTAAGAAGCGTTACGCCCTCTCCGTAAATTTCGGCATTCAGTTCTTTTGCGTCATCGAGAACTTCGTTTCTCGTGTCGAAATCCGAGTCAAAATAGTTTTGAGGAGTATCTACATCGTCGGCAAAAGCGAATTTATTAACTCCGCTTATTGCTACGATAGACATTATTATTGCCGCAGTAAGCAACAATACAAATATTAATCTGCTTTTAGTCATAATTTTTTTCATCATCATTCACCCCCTTCGACATAACCCATAACGTTATTATAGGTAAGCTGGAAAGTAAAGCATACACCGTGCGCACCGTCTCTTATAGACTCGGTATAATAAACTACTAAGCAGAAGGTTTCATCAGCCGAAGTACGCGGTATAGTCAACTTGACCACCGAAGTTTCAGCAGTCCTTGTGAGCTCCACATCGACAGAGTCTATAAGATTGTTCTGGTCGGGCGAAGTACTTCTTGCTATACCGTAACGCAGTTTAAGTACGGGCTCTTCCAGCGTATTTACATTGTTAATGGTCTTAACGTATATATCTACGTTAGGCGAATCCGGATCGTATTCGGGCATATTTTCGATAGTTGCGACTTTATAAGGCAATGCGTCGGCATTGTAAGCCGGGAAATTATTCGACCATGTCGCCATTGAATAAGAACCTATATCGGGATTTCTCGTTGCAGGCTTGTAATCCGTCCATCCGTTTCCGGAGATAAATCTATTCTCTCCGCTTGAATCGGGCTGTTCGTCTTTAAGCACGACATATTCCGCGTTTCCGGACACCTGAAGCTGTTTGTCTCCGTTGGGATAATAATCCGCTACGCCTGCCACCATATCGACATTAAAGCGTTCCGAGCTTGCTCCGCCTAAGTTCTGCGTAAGGCGAACGCCCATATAAGGATTGTATATTCCCATACCGGCGGTAAAGAATGTGGTGAGCACGGAATTTGCTTCTACTGTCATTTCTCCGCTTGTCGCCATATTACCATGGAAACTTGCATATAACTCAAGAGATACGGGATAATTGCTGTGATTTTTAAGTATGACTTTTATTATCTGCGTACCCATTACGGTCGAATTAAGCACGGAACCGGTTATATTTTCGGGATAATCGGAACGAGCCGATTCGCCGCCGGAGAAACAAAGCCTGTAACCGGACAGCCCTTCGAGATCGGGATCCGCGCTTCCCCCCTTCGGCACACCGTTTTCTATCGTAAGCGATCCGTTGTTGGTGTCATAATAATTACGAGTTTTTGCTGCGGTTAAAAGTTTAGGGTTCAGATCCGAAAATACCGCCCACACGGTGAGAGTGGAATCCGGCATCGAGAAAGGTCCGTACTCGGGTATTCCCATTTCGCCGACGCGGTTGTTTTCCACGCCGTAATCCCAACCGACGAAAATTTTCCCTGCGGGTTCTTCGATCGCTTCCACGCTGATTTCGGTGCCGTACTCGAACCGATACACGTTCATATCGTATTCGGGAAGCTCGCCGTCCTCGGTATTACCGCCGTCGGAGCTCGTAGGATCGTCTATTTCGTCGGCTTTGACGACGGTAGCGCCCACGACGTTAAGCGTATATTTCATCGCTTCGAACTTCGCGGTCACTTCCACGTCGCTTGCGGGCATTTTGAACACGTTTCCGTTTATCCACGACACGTTTTCGCTGAATTCCCATTCAATAAAATCCTGATGTTCGGGAATATTCGCCGTAAGAGTAATGTACGTTCCTTCGGCCGCGCTCGTCACGCTCGCCGTACCGCCGTTGACCGTCACCGTATAGCTGTCGGCTGTGGAATAATCGTCCGCGACGACAAGGACTATTTCGTGTTTTTTGTCGCCTGCCGTTGCCGTAATGACGGTTTCGCCCTTGCTCGCAAGCGTAACGAGTCCGTCCTTACTCACGGTTGCGACTTCCGCGACGCTGCTTGCATAAGTTACGGCTCCGTCCGCTCCGTCGTCTTTGACAACTTTCGCGGTAAGCTGCAACGTACCCGCGCTTACGTCGGCATTGAGCACGTTTCCGTCGATATTCTTGCCGTTATACTGCAACGTGACCGAATATACCTTATATTCGGGCGAGGGCGGATCGACGGGTTCTTCGCCGCAAGCGGCAAAACTCGGGATCAGACACAAAGCAAGAATAACGCAAAGCAACAACGCGATGATTTTACTTTTTGTTTTCATTTCTCCTCCTATACTTTTTCGGGATATCGGCAATGGGCTAACGCTCCGCTTCCGCGGCGACAACCGATACTTGACAATCTAAGTTTGCGCCCGCGAACATTACATTATCCCGCCGTTTCCCGTTCTACGTAAAACAAATAACACAACCGCAAAAAAATGTAAATACACTTGGCACAGCCTTGCCCCGATGTGGCACACCCTTTCGTTTTTCCGCCCGTTTTCCCTGTTCTTTTCGCCGCTTAGCAGCGGAAAACATCGAAACATTACATGGCGAAATTATTTGAAAGCGCAAAAAAAACGCCCCGCACGGTATTAAAATCATGCGCGGCGTTACAAAAACGTCTCAACGGTTATACACTCGAATCATTACGCTTTACCTTTGACTTTCTCTCCGCGTTCGCCCATAAAGAACAAAATACTGAGCGTAAACGTTTTCTCTTCCGCTTTAAGCATTAAATCTCCGCCGTAGTTTTCGCAAATAAACTGAATGCTTCTGAGCCCGAAACCGTGATACTGTTTATCGTCCTTGGTAGTCTTCGGAATGCCGCCTTCGAACTGTATCTCGTCGTCGTAATAATTCGTTTCTTTTATCATAAGCAGATCGCCCGTACGTTTGACCTGCAAGCTTATAACGCGTTTTGTCTGTTCCACTTTACGGACGGCTTCTATCGCGTTGTCGACTATGTTTCCGAAAAGCGCGTATATGTCTTCCTCTTTCATAAAAGACAATGCCGCTCCGTCCACTATACAGCTGAATTTTATACCGTACTTGCCGCAAAGCACGCTTTTTTCGGTAAGTATGATATCGAGCGCGACGTTGCCCGTTTTTATCTCGCTGTCGTATATGGATATACGTTGTTCGAGATCCTTTGCGACCGATTCGCAAATAAGGTTTTCTTTTCCGAGCCGCCTTATCTGATGTTTGAGATCGTGACACTTTACGTTTATCATCTCGATATTTTCTTTACTGAACGTGTACTGCTCTTTTGCCTGATGCCAAAGCTGTTTTACCGTCGCGAGCGTACTTTCGAGCTGCTTTTTGAGCGCGACTTCGAATTGCAGATAAAGCGCGGTATAACAGCAAAGAATATTGTAAAATCCCATTATTATCAGATAAAGCGGTTTTCCGTCCGACGCCACGTAATAAACGATCACGGCGTTGAGAATTATGTCTATAATGAGAATGAATATGACGAACACAAAAATGAAGGTACCTTTAAGCTCCACCTGTTCTATCTTTCTCAGTTTTTCTCCGAAAAATATCGAGCACACGAAGTACGACAGCACGTAAACGAAAAAGTATGCGGCGGTAATAAACAGATTGGAAAACAGCCCGACATATTCCGTACCGTAAAAGCCCATCGAGCCCGAATTGACCCCGAGCAGATTGAGCAGCAGCGTATACGTTTCGTACGCGACGTGCTGCGTCGTATACCCCGCAAGACAGCAGAATATGACCGTAAGCCAGGTCACTTTAAACGAGAATTTGACGACGAGTACTGTAAAAAGAAATATCGCCAGGAAGGTAAACGAACAATAAAACGCGTTACTGAAGGGCACGGGGAACAGAAACGCGAAAAGAAAAGTCGCCGCTATGCCCGCTATGAGCCGTAACGGAAAATATTTTCTGCGTTGCAGACGGTAAGTGAATATGAACTCGGCAAGCAATAACTCCAACACGAATTGAAACGATTTGTAAAATTCGAACTGAGTCATTACATATTCTCCCCGAGATACTCGTTGAGCGCTTTGACGAACTCTCTCTTGCGCGGGTGACTGATGACAATGGTTTCGCGCGAATTCTCGCCGAGCGATACGGTAAGATCGAAGCCGACTACCCCCGTTACGTATCTGAGATTCACGAGGCAGTAATTATTGCATCTCGCAAAGCCTATGCCGCCCAGATCCTCTTCCGCTTTTTTCATAGTACCGCGCACTTCGTACACATCGTCTTTGGTATGGTAATAAAGCTGATGCTTGATAACTTCGACGTACACTATTTCTTTTGCGGGAATGTATTTGACCGTACCTTTTCCGGTAACGGCTATCGTCACGTCCCTGTTGTTTTTTATCTTTTTGAGAACGCGCTCGAATTTAAGGCTGAAATCATGATAAGAAAGCGGTTTTACCATAAAATCCGTCGCGTCCACTTCATAACCCTTTATGGCAAACTGCGCCATGTTCGTTATAAACACGAGAACGACGGACGGATCGATTTCGCGCAGCTTCTCCGCCGCCTTCATACCGTTCATTCCCGGTAATTTTATATCCATAAACACAAGATCGAAACTGTTGGCGACATAACCGTTAAGAAACTCGCGCGGATCGGTATACCACAGCATGTGATATTCCACGCCGGTTTCTTCGGAATACTTTCCGAGATATTCCTTTACCGTATTCATAGCGTCGCTTTCGTCTTCGATCAATGCTATCCTTACCATTTATTTCACCGAACCGCATTGCGCGGCTTCCCCTTTTTTACGTAAAGAATTTTATATATCATATTTCATTTTTCGCATTTTGTCAATCCCCGATTTCGATTTTTTTGCACAAATGACTTGTAAAATCGCTAAATACATAAAATAACCGCGACCCCGTATCGAATATCGGCGCCGCGGCTCGTATATGGAGCGGATGACGGGGCTCGAACCCGCAGCCCTCAGCTTGGGAAGCTGATGCCATACCGTTAGGCCACATCCGCAAAACTTTACGTAAATAGATTATATAACATTTCGCCGCGATTTTCAACCGTTTTTACGGAAATTTTTGCCGCAAACAGGATAATTCCCCATGAAAAATGTGAGAACAATATATTGCAATTCGCGTAAAAAAATGATATCATATAAAAAACGACATAAGGGGCGTTTTATGATAATTTACGAAAAGGAAAGATCCAACAAGAATCATTATATATACCATCAACGCGATAACGACCTTAATTTTCCCGTGCACATGCACAACAGCTTTGAATTTATCGCGGTACTCGGCGGTGAATTGATAATAACCGTCGAAGGTAAAGAATATACCCTGAACAAAGGCGAATGCGCGATAATACTTCCCAACGAAGCTCATTCTTACCGCACGCATATCTTTTCAAGATCTTATCTCTGCGTGTTTTCCACCGACTACGTTTCCGACTTTTACAACAAAACGGAAAATATGAGCGCGCTCGATTCAGTTTTTCGCCTGGAAGACGCGGAAAACACGGTAAACGAACTGCTTCAACCGTCCAATATGTTCGCGCTCAAAAGCACGCTTTACCGCATACTCGCCACTTTTTATTCTTCCACCGAATTCGTGCGGCAGCAAAACGGTTCCCACCGCAGTTTCGTGCACGAAGTACTCGGATTTATAGAAAACCATTACTCGGAAGACGTCACGATGCACGACATCGCCAAAATAATGGGGTACACTTACAGCTATTTCTCCGGACTTTTCAACCGCATATTCAAAACCAACTTTTCGGCGCTGTTGAACGAGTGCCGCGTAAGCTACGCCTCCAGCCTTCTTATTTCCACGGACAAGACCATTTCCGAAATAGCGTCCATCTGCGGATACAACTCCCTGCGCGTGTTCAACCGTAATTTTTTCAGATTCAAAAATCAAACGCCTACCGAATTCCGCAAAAACCACGGCAACGACCGTCCGGTGATGATATAAATCTTACGAAAAACACAGAGCATTTAAAAAACGGACGAAAACGTCCGTTTTTTCGCGTTACGCGGTGCCGTTACACATAAACATCATTCTTCGGCTTCGATCAAAAAGCTTACGGGGCGGAAGCCGTCGTTACACGATATCATCGCCGAACGTCGGTTTTTCATCCAGCCGTCGAAAAAGTTTTCCGCGCCGTTTGCAAGCGCGAACACGAACGGATAAAGGTTCTGCCACGCGCTTTCGCAAAATCCTTCGGGGCGTTCCGCGCCCGTCGACAAAAAGGTCTCCCCCTCCCGCATATCGCAGGCGTGCGTTATCGGGTTTTCGTATTTTTCGATAAGATCGTCATACCGCGCCTTTCTTACAACCGTGATCCTGCATTTTTTCATGATTTCACCGCCTTTTTGCCATTATACCGCAAATCGCGGAAATTGTAAACGGATATTACATAAAAGACGCATTACCAGACAAATTCCGCTTTGGCTATCTCTCCGTTATCTATAAGTATGTCCTGCGCGGTCATCGACTTGTTGACGACGGTCACGAAATACGCCCACTCGGCGATCTCTTCCGCGCTCGCCCATTTGGGAAGCAGCGTCTGCTCCATTATCCTGCGCCACATTTTTTCGTCGTTCATAACGCGGGCGTTAAGCTCGGTTGTAACTCCGCCCGGTGAAAGACTGTTGGAAGTTGCGCCGTATTTTGCCACGCGGAGCGCGACGTTTTTCATATACGCGATCACGCCGCCTTTGCTCGCGGCGTATTCGGGGAATTCCGAGCCGTTATGCGCGCTCGCGGAAGAAATAAACAGCACGCTTTTTATACCGCCGCCGAACGCGTATTTCTCCGTTACCCGTATGGTGCCTTTAAGGTTGACGTCTATATCCCTGCCCGAATCCTGCGCTCCCGCATTGTTGATAAGCACCTGAACGCTTTTGACGTCGGGAAGCTCGCCCGTCAGTATGTCCGTACAGTAATGTTCATACGAATTATGCTTTATGGTCGGCGAATTTACGTCCAGACCGATCACGTCGTGACCGAGCGAAAGAAATTTTTCCGCGATCGCCTTGCCTATGCCGCGACTCGTTCCGGTTATAAGAATTTTCATTGCGCACACTCCCTGCCTTCTCTGAACGCGAAATAGCGTTCTCCCACGTTATCCCTTTTCCACTTTCTGCAAACGGCGAAACCCGCTCCCGAAAACAGCGCTTCGCAAAGCAATTCGACAATCATTCCCGTAAGCGAACACGTCACGCATTGAAGAAAACTCCAACCGAAAAAGAAATGGCTCACGAGCAACGCGAATACCATATTGTCGACAAACTGACCGACCGCGGTGGATACGTACGAACGGCAGAAGTATGCCGCCGCCCCGTCGGGTCTTTTCACGAACAGTCTGCCTATGCCCGCATTGAGAAAATTATTGACGAACGCGGAAACCACGAACGCCGCCGTACTTCCTAAAAGCACGTACCAGGTGCCGCCGAACGTGCCGTCGAGCGCGTTGTTTATCGTTTCTTCGCTGCCTTCGACGTACGATTCGCCCCACGTCCCCGCAATAAGACTTGCAAAAAAGAATATAAGACAGAACGCAAGCTCGACGAGTATCGCGAATATCGATAACTCGGTTGCCGCCTTCGCTCCGAAATGCTTTGTCGTTATGTCCATCGCAAGAAACGCGAACCAGGACACGAGTATCCCGCAATCGAGCGCAAGCCAGTCGACGGGTAAATTTATGCTTTTGTTCGCAAGCAGATTCATTGCGAACACCGAAAGCACGAAAAAAGCGGTGAGCGCGCCGGGCACGCTTCTAAGCAAAAGCCCGAACTCCGCAAGTTCTTTTTTAATTCTGTTCATACATCACCTCTGAAAATATCTTTTCGAGTGTGACCCATTGAAAAAGGGCGCATTGCGCCCGTCCTTTCCCGTAGTTTTGTTTACAGACAGGATGGTCACGAACTGTCCATGCGTTAAGCATACCGTGATTTTACCACGCAAAAAATCGCTTGTCAAGCGTTATAAACGCCTATCGACGATACTGTTCGGTAAACTGACGTTACACGCGAAACCAAGTCACCGTCTTTTTTGAACGATTAAAATTTCTTTTCCTCTCGAAAGAAAAAACAAACGACGCCGCACTGCCGACGCCGCTTGCAGGGTAAAGAAGTTTGATATCCGTTTTTTACGGGACATCTCGAAGTATCGTTATCGCAAAGCGCGTTCGTCATATTTTCAAAACCGACTTTAAACCGATAGCGCTGCGTAACCCGACCGACGTGTCCGCGCGCTTAAGCGGCTCCCGTCGTTACGATATAATTATATCGCCTGTCA
>CALWBH010000073.1 GCA_944376015.1 uncultured Clostridia bacterium | reverse complement strand
TTCTATGGTAAAATGTTTGTAGTTCATACAGATCTCCTTTGTGTAAATGGTTTCGTAACTCTATTTTACCACAGATTTGTATGAACTCCTTTTTTTTTTCTCTACTTTTGCACTTAATAGTATAATTCACCTTAATTCGTGAATAACCGTACGCGTGTACTACGTCTTATGCTTAATTCGTGAATATCCCATACGAGTGCACCATGTCACGCTTCCGAATCTATTGCGGAAGACGTAAGCACCGCCGACGTTTTCATCGTAATGCAATCCAGATTTCCGCTCGGCATTCCCATAAGTTCGATCTCAACCGTATGCGCTCCCTGTTCCAACTCGAACACCGCTACATTGTATTCCACGACTTCATACCAGGTCGAACTACGCTTTTCAAGATACAAAGTATCGTCAATTGCAATCGCCTTACCGTCCACATATACGCGCGCAACGTCCGCGAGATAGTATTTTGCGGCCTTGCCTTTAGAAAAGTTTAATCCGAGAACAACGGTGGAGGTTTCCGATAAATCCACGGTAGCCGTAGCTTTTCCGAACGTATGGTTGGCGCCTACAAAGTCCGGATTACCGCTGTCGACGGACAACCCGTCAAGAGTAAATTTTTCCGCTTCGAGACGATAGATCGACGCGCCCGTCACCTCCGACTCGGTCAGTACGAAAGTTAAATCTCCGTCGGAGGAATGATAAGTATATTCCTGCGTTCCCCTTACGTAATCAGTCGCTTCCGTGCGCGCGCCCAAAGTGTAAGCGTCCGGAGTGGAAAGCGGCGGAAGCTCGACTGTTTCTTTAATCAAACAAGTTTTACAATAGCGATACATTCTTCCCGAAGTATCTGCGGTGGGCGCCGCCGTCACCGTCCAATCACTGTATGAGTGACCTTCCGACTCACTGCTCAGGCTCAGCACCGCCGAAGTTTCTATCTCGAAATAGTCGATATTGATATTGGCTTTCATGGTTACGCTTATTTCGTTCGTTCCGGCGAACAAAGCAATTTTACACAGTTTGATATTCTGCCACGTGTACCAGTTTATGCCCTTATTCTGCGAAGTCATTATTTCGGCGATATAATTATTCTCCCCCGAATTTACCGTAACCGAAGATACAAAATCTACGGGATCGAGCGAAGCGTTCGCTCCGCGATCCGCCGCGGCATAAATCCACGCGTTAGCCGCTTTATCCGAAATTACGGAAAAAGTCAATGTACCGCCGCTTGAATTTCCGAGATATCCCATACCGCTGACATTACTCACTCCGTCCGTATAGGTTTCGTTTTTGTTGCCGCAGGTATACTGACTCGTAGAATTTGCGACATTAACGCTTTCCGCTTCAATTCTGTAAGTTTCCCGTATCTCGGCATTTACCGTTATTGCCTGCGTCGTGTTTTTACCGTTGTAGCTTACAGTAACGGACATATCATCAACCGTAAGGTCTCCGCTCGGCTTGAACGTGTAATCGGTCACTACGGTTTCCGTACCGTCGTCGTACACCGCTTTGACTTCCATTCCCGTCGGATCGAAACTCTCGCCTTCGGTATACGTCACCTTGCTCGGCGGCACGGTGATTTTTATCGAAGTCAAAGCGGGCGGCTCTTCCGCCTGTTCGCCGCAAGCGGTAAAGGTAAAGCCAATCATTAAAACGAAAGCGAGTAAAACGGCAAGTACCGATATCTTCTTACTTTTCATAATTTAAACCCTCCTTATAAATGTTCGTGAGTATGTTATTTCTGCACGGCGGTAATTTCCGCAGACGAAACGAATCTGAAATAATCGAGATTGAAACCGCCTTTTCCCGTGGAATTCAGCGTTACGACATTTTCGCCTTCTTTAAGCTGTATATAGGCAACGGTGACTTCGGTCCAGTTGTAATAGGTATGCGAAGGATCGCCTTCTATCGCCAGGTCAGGATCTATCTCCACTTTAACGCCGTTTACGGTAAGGGTAAACGCGCTTGCGATAGTACGCGTATACGGACGCCCGCCGAAGCAAACTATGAACCGGGCCTGCGCATTTTTGGTAGCGTTTATCGTAAGAGAGACGTAACAATCGCTACCGTCCAGGTTGTTGAGATAGCCGTTGTTGGACGGATTGTTATTGTTGTCGAACGTCGCTTTCACCGTGCTTCCGCCGAACGAGAATATGTTACTGCGTTCGCATTCGAACCTTTCGCTTTCGTACACGCCGCTGAGCGGATTGGATTGGAGACGTACGATAAATTCGATCCCGTAACCTTCATTGTCCTTATAAGTCCAATCCGATACTCCGAAAGTTTCTTCACCTGCGGGCGAGACTACAGTTTCCGTATAATCTTCTTCGCTGATTGCGGGAAGCTCGACGGTCTGCGTGAGTCTGCATGTCGAGCAGAATCGTTTAGCCGAACCAGCGTCGGTAAGCGTAGGCATAACGTCGATCGTCCATTCCCCGTAGCTATGTCCGCCGTTGTCGTGTTCGGTCTTCCACTCCACGTTTGCCGTAGTCGCAAGTATCATATAGTCCATATTGAGAGAAGACGCCTTCTTTTCAAATACGACGGTGTTATAGCCTGCTTTGAGATCGAACATACATATTTCGTTTTCGTACCAGTCATAATACTTAGCGCCGTCTTCCATAACGGGATATATTACGTCGTTTGCGGGATTTGCAAGTTCTCCGTTTATTTCAAGGTTGAACATAGCGTTGAAAGAATATTCTTTTTCTCTCCTTCCCATGCAAAGCAACATCACCGCTTTTGCGTCCGTATCCGAATAAATTTCAAAAGTGAGTATCGTTTCGTCGGCGTTGCCGATATACTCTACCGACTGTCCGCCGCTCGCCGTCGAATAATCTTTCGCGGTAGCAAACTGACCGTCATCGTTGGGTACGGTATATATATCGCAACATTCCGCTTCAAACTTGTGTTCGCTCCAACCCTCGGGCAGTTTATTGAGAAGACTTCCTTCCTTGACGGTTATCGGTATTTTGAGCGTTTTGCCTTTATACTTGACAGTCACTGCGGTATCTTCGGGAAGCAACGCTCTTTCCGGCGTTACCGTTACGTCGTCCAGCGCCACACTTCCCCATCTCCCGTCGGCATAGTATGCGTTTATCTCCGCGCCGGAAATATCGAAGGTATCCCCTTCGGTATATTCGGTTTTATCGGGCGCCTTCACCATTTCCAAGCTTTTTACTGCTATTTCCGTGACCTGAGCGTTTTTTACCGAAACGGGTATCAGAATTATTATCACGCACAACGCCAAAGCCAGCGCGGCGGAAATTATCGTTATCGCCCTGTTTCTTTTTACCACGGCTTCAGCCGCTTCCGTAGAGCCGTATCTTTCGACGCGTTCTTCGCTGCGGCGTATCTTCCATGCTTTATAAGCTTTTTGCTTGCTTTCCGTCCCGAATACGAAACACAATCCGTACATGGTAGCGAACAAAGCGGTCAAAACTCCGATGCCTATCTGCAAACCGAGTATGAGATTCTGCCACCAGTTTCTTATCTCCACTATATTTACGTTGGAATCCAGCCCGTTCATTGCGCGGTGATTGACGCAGACATAAAGCAATCTGTGGCAGGCTTCTCTCGCCTTCCATGCCAATGTGGGGCTGCTTGTTATCGCGCTTTCGTATTCCGGAGTTATGTTCATTGCGCCGCCCAGCAGATAATCGCAACCGCCGAGCAACGCGTCGCTCACGCCCATATAATAACGACGGTTTGCGTCGGATATGACGTATCCGTCAAAACCCCACTCGTTCCTGAGCACTTCGGTCATAAGCGAATAGCTCGCGCCGCACCAGTCCGTACCTACGCGCGTAAACGACGCCATGACCGATTTTGCGTCCGATCTCGTTACGGAATACTCGAATGCCGCAAGATAGGTTTCTCTTATCGATTGCTCGTTAGCCCATACCGCTATACCGAAACGATTTATATCGGTGTCGTTAAGCGCGAAATGTTTGAGCGTGACATACGTCCCTTTGGGATCTCCGTTGAGATTATCGCCCTGTATGCCCGCCGTCTGAGCCGCGCCCGTCACCGCGGAGAGATAGGAATCTTCGCTGTAATATTCAAAGTTTCTTCCGCCGTACGGGGATCTGTGTATGTTCATCGCCGGACCGTATAAACCGTCCGTTCCCGTATGGATCATATTCTCGCCTATCGCGTCTCCCACCCTGTGCACGAGATCTTCGTCGTAAGACGCCGCAAGCAGCACCGCGCTGGGGAAAGTCATTGCCGCGTGATCCCATTCGAGATAATGGTCTCTTACGCCCGCGGGACCGTCGGTCAGTTTTTCTTCGGGTTTGGTTATGCTTTCTACGGCTACGGTATACCATATTCCGTGGAGCAATTCGGACTGCTCGCTTATACTCATTTGATCGAGCAGCTCGTCCCAAAGCTCGTTACCGTAATCGAGTCCTTTAAGATCGATGAGCTTGAATCCGTTCTTTTTATTATAGGCGGGACGCGTCGTTTCCGTTTCTTCAAACGGCTTGTTCCAGGAAAGATCCTCCATCATTTTTTCGTTAGCCGTCAGACTGACGGTTTCCGGATAAGTCGATTGCCAATCTTTTCTTGAAAGATACGTTACGTCGACTTCGGTTTTGTTGGCATACTTATTCCAGTCCGCCTGATCGAATCGGTTGGTAATCGCATACCCTTCGTCCGAAACCGAAAAAATCTCGGTATCCGTTTCCGAAACGGTTATTTCTTGGACAAGCGCGCTATTGCCTTCCGCGTCCATGACCCCGCCCGTATTTGCCGG
>CALWBH010000072.1 GCA_944376015.1 uncultured Clostridia bacterium | reverse complement strand
AGAATTACTAAAAAATCCATCCGCAATCGCTACTTTTTCCGATTATGAGAACTCGTTATTTTTTTAAGGTTAAACGTTTTTACTATATTTTATGGCAATTAAGGGATTAACCTGTAACCCGATTAAGAAATGCGGCATAGTATGGCAGTAGATACTCACATAAAGGAGATTTACTGTTATGTTTAATTTTTTCGGAAGAAGCTGCGGATGCAGACAGGGTTGCGGATGCTCCGTCAATAAATGCGGCTGCGGTTGTTGCCGGGAAATGACGGAGTGCGAAACGATGGAGGATTGCTCCTGCTGTCCCGTCTGTCCGCCGATAGTCACGGTTCCGAACGTCGCGCCTTATACCGTAGTGTTCAACGGCGGGAGCGGTAATGCCGCGGTACTCACCGCAGCGAGCGGAGCGTCTACCGATTTTGCAATAACCGGGACGGGGAATACGTCGATAGTTTACGAGCCGTTTTCGTCCGTCGTTACGCTTTCGCCCGCCGAACAGGCGTCCGCGTTCGTGCTTCCCGCAACGGGAACGGTTTATTACTTCAATGCGTCCTTCGTGCTTTCGGCACAGCCCGTGGCGACCAATGCGACGATATATGCGGCGCTTATGACCGCGCCCAAAGGTTCGGACGTATATTCGCTCGTTCCCGGAAGTACCGTTACGCTTGCAAGCGGGCTTACGTCCGCGACGCCTTCGGGTTCCGTTTACAGCGGTGCGGCTAAACTCTGCCTTCCCGTTACCGACGGGCGCATAGCCGTGGTATGTTTCGTTACCGACAATACTTCCGCAACGATCACCGGTTATCTGTCGGGAACTTTATCCGTCAAATAGCCTGCGTTGCGTAAGCTCGAAGGGTAAACGCGGAATCGCTTAGCGTTTGTTGACGTACCCGAACGAATGGGGTGTCGGCTTTAAGCTTAACCGAAACGGAGCGAAATTTTACAGAAAATTTCGCTCCGTTGTTTGTTTAACTTTGCCGTATAGGCGCAATATTCTTCGTTTTATAAAATGCCGTAATAAAACGGATACTTTTCCGCAATAACGCACGGGGCTGTCGCATTTCCGAATGCACCCCTTTCGGTATGTTTTTGCGTCGCGCGAAATAAAGTGAAAACCGCGAATAAGCTTTGGCGTATACTTTATAAAAATATAGCCAAAAGACTGTTGAAAATTCCCACTATCGCGCCGAGCAAAGCTCCCAGATTGACTATCGCGCCGAGCTCTTTTTTCATTACCGAAAGGAGAAGGCTTTCAAGCTCTTCCGTTTCCATTTCTTCCACTTTGCGCGTGACAAGCGCGGCTATGTCTACCGAAGCGGCAAAATCCGCCAGGACTTTTGCGGCGTGTTCGCTGTAAAGCTTGGCTACGGCTTCGGCGGTTTTTTCCTGCGTGAGTCCGAATTCCGCCGCCTGTTCGGCTATCGGGCGAGAGAATATCTCGTCTACGCGCGCGCTTACGGTCGGGCGCATTTCGGGTAATTTTTCCACAAGCTTGTTTTTTATGGCGCCGTAAGCAAGCTCTTGCATTTTGCGCACGGGCGGAAAGGGGGAGTCTGCGGCGGAAGTGAAATCGGCATTGCGCGCCGCGTTTTCGATTTCCGACATAACGACGTCGGTCACTTTTTCCCGCGCGCCGCCCGCAATGTCCGCAATGGTGAGGGTCTTTCCGCTTTCGAAAAGAGCGTTTGCCGCGAGCTGTCCCGCACGCGTCGCCGCTTCTTCGCCGGCGAACAGGTTTTGCATGTCGGTTGCCGTGACCAGACGGGTGGCGACGGCGTTACCGAGCGCATGGGCGAGCGCGCTTTTGCGCTTGGGTATAAGCCCCGGGGTGAACGGCAGTCGCATTTTGCCTATATATTTGGCTTTTTTCGGACGGAAAAGCATTTTTACCGCAATGAAATTGGTAAAATAGCCGATTACCGCGCCGAGCAACGGTCCCGCTGAAATTTTAAGCGTCAGTATGAGCCAGTCGGGCATAGAGTACTCCTTTTCTTTTGTTATTATGCGCCGCGCACAAGCGCATTATTTAAAATGATACTTATGTTTTTAAGCATTAAAAAAAATCGGCACTTCGACATAAAGCGCGTCGCGCGCTAAATCGGATAAATTTGTCTTTGCTTCCGAGTCGAAATGTTTTCGTTTTTTTTATCATAACACAGCTTTTGTCAAAAATCAATACGTATTTTCAATAAAAATTTGCCTTTTCGGACGGAAGCGGGGCGGTACCGTTCGGGGGTATTGACAAAAACGCGCGGCGGATATATAATGCGTGTATGGAACAGGAAGAAAAAATAAAAAAACTTGCCGAGGCGCTCGGACAAGCGCGGCACGCGGTGTTTTTCGGCGGAGCCGGCGTTTCTACCGCGAGCGGGCTGCCCGATTTCCGCTCTCCCGACGGACTTGCCGGCAGGAAATACAAGTGGCCTTTCGAAGTCATGCTGTCGCACGAATTCTTTTTTGCGCATACGGCGGAGTTTTACGATTATTATTTCAAAGAGCTCGATCTGCCCGGAATAAAGCCGAACGCGGCGCACCTTTCGCTTGCGCGCCTGGAACGCGCGGGGAAGATAAAAGCGGTCATAACGCAGAATATCGACGGCTTGCATCAGGCGGCGGGCAGCCGCAACGTAATAGAACTTCACGGTACCGTTTCGAGCGCGCATTGCGTGCGTTGCCGCAAAGCTTTTAGCGGAGAAGATGTAAAGGCGCGTGCG
>CALWBH010000071.1 GCA_944376015.1 uncultured Clostridia bacterium | reverse complement strand
GCCGCTGCCTGAGTGCGATTGCGGCGGAGTGCTCAAACCCGACGTCGTGCTTTACGGCGAAAGCCTGAACGGAACGGCTATAAGCCGAGCGCTGGACGAGCTGGAAAAAGCCGATCTCGTAATTGTCGGCGGCACGAGCCTTGCGGTATATCCTGCGGCGGGTTTTTTACGCGAAACGGACGGTAAGATAGCCGTTATAAACAGGGAAACGGTCGCGACGGACAGGGCGGATATAGTGATAATCGGCAATATCGCGGAAATTTTGCCCCTTACGGAGCGCTTTGTTATGCAATAACCGTTTGAAACTTGATTAAAACTATTGCAAATGCCGTATAAATATGTTATAATGAACGAACCATGGATCCCCTAAGTACAATGCAGAGCGCGGTGTACGCGCTAACAAGCAGTGAAGCCGAACCCGTAGATTACGGTTTTGTATGGCTTCTGATACCGATCGCGATACTTCTCATAATGTCGGGAATGTTTTCCGCGAGCGAAACGGCGTTCACGAGCGCGGGAAAAATAAGACTGCGCACCATGTACGCCGACGGAAACAAGAAAGCCGGAAAGGTGCTCCGCCTGCTCGACAGATACGACGATCTGTTGTCCACGGTGCTTATAGGCAACAATATCGTGAATATAGTGCTTACCACTATATCCACGGTGTTCTTTATGCAGCTTATACTGTCAAACGCTACGGTGGCAAACGTAATATCCACGGTGGTGACGACGGTGGTCGTGCTTATATTCGGCGAGATAAGCCCCAAGGCGCTTGCCCGCCATAATCCCGAAAAGGCGGCTTTGTTCTTCTATAACTTCGTTATACTCTGTTATTACATTCTTTTACCGCTCAATATGATATTCAAGGGCTGGAAAATGCTGCTTAATAAAATATTCAAGGTGGGTAAGAGCAAGAGCATAACGGAAGAAGAGCTCGTTACCATAGTGGAAACGGCGGAAAGCGAAGGGGAGCTGGACAGTCACGAAAGCCGTCTCATAAAGAACGCGATCGAATTCGACGATCTCGAAGTGCGCGACATAATGGTGCCGCGCGTCAACATAACCGCAGTTGCGGACGATATGCCGCCTGCCGAGATTGCCGCGCTTTTCAACGACAGCGGTTATTCGCGTCTTCCCGTATATCACGAAACGGTGGATTCGGTGACAGGCGTTCTCAATCAGAAAGACTTCGTGCTTTTATATTACGATAATCCCGATCGCGACGTGGTAAACGTCACGAACGCGATGCAACCCGTGCTTACCGTAGCGCCTACGATGAAGATTTCCATGGTGCTCAGAATGATACAGCGCGCGAAATTGCACATGGCTATCGTCGTGGACGAATTCGGCGGCACCGCAGGGCTGGTAACTCTCGAAGACATACTCGAAGAGCTCGTGGGCGAAATCTGGGACGAACACGACGAGGTGGAAGACTGCGTGCGACAGACGGGGGACGACGAATATCTCGTCACCGGGTTTGCAAATCTCGAAGACCTTTTCGAAAGATTGGGCGTAAATACCAAAGAAGAATTCGACGCCACTACGGTAGGCGGCTGGGTGATAGAAATACTTGGCAGGATCCCTCCCACGGGCAGCAGTTTCGTTTTCGAAAACCTGCGCGTATACGTGACCAAAGCGAACAGCAAACGCGTACTCGAAGTGCGAGTCAAGGTAATGCCCGTCGAAGACGACGAGGACGAGGGATTGCTGCATCGCCGTAAGGAAAAACAGTCCGAATCCGAAGAAGAAAACAACGATCAGGAAAAATAAAGTACAAGATATACAAAAAGGAGTTTTGTAATGATAAAATACAAAATGCTCGGAATGCATTGCGAAGATATGCGCTTTCGCCTTAACGTGGTAAAAGCGGAACCGCAGACGAAATTCGAGATAAAGCCCGAATTCAACAGGCAGTTGAAGAAGATAAAAGAGCTTCCCAAACGCAGGATACTCGAACTTACCGTCAAGATGATAAGCAGCGACAGCGATCCCAAGCCTTTCGATCTCGCGATCCGTCTTGTGGCTAATTTCGAGCTCGAAGAAGAAATATGGCTTACCGAAGACGAAAAGGAATTTATTACCTCCGCAACGCGCGCTACTTTCCCTTATCTTCGCAGCGCGATAACCAATCTCACCGCGGCGGCAATGATAAATCCGCTCATACTTCCTCCCATCGACGGCGGAATGCTTTTCCCCGAAGAAAAGAAAGAAGACTGATGTCGGGCGGCCGGCGCTTATAAACGCGTTTTTGCCGTTTAAACGGTTGACAATCGGTCGGGTTTTGCATTAAACTAATAACAGCTTTCAAGGAGTGAAGTAGTATGGTAAAAAAGATAGTGCTTTCGGCGTTCGACGTTGCCGCTCTCGTTATGCTCATCGTATGCGCGGTGTACGGCTGGTCGATACCCGGTTTTATATTGTTGGCGCTTATTGCGGTGCAGTATGCGGTGCAGACTTTTATGTTCGTGTCGTCGGTCGGCGCGATCGGATGGCTCTCTCCGCTCTTTGCGGCGATACTCGGTTTCGGTATTGCGTTCCCGCTCTTTATGGTGGGTATGGGACTTGGCGCCGCAGAGTGCTTCATGATAGTAGGCGCTATCCTGGCGGGATTTACTTTGGCATATACCTATTCCGACATTATTCGCCGTCGTTAACAATTTAAAAACAGCGCCCGTTCCGTTCGAAAGGAGCGGGCGTTTTGTATTACTGACGACGGGGGCAGACATTCATTCTCGGCGAAGGGGATAATAAAAAGACAAAATAAAAGACCGCAAAGCGAACTTTGCGGTCGATGATTTTCTATTATCAGATCTTATTGTATTTTTTCTTGAGCGTGCGTATGACGTCGTTGTCCACGCTGTAAAGCGTCGTAAGCAGCACCGCGCCGACTTGAAGTATGGAAAGTACGAGCTCGATTATACGGTAGGGGGTGGCAAAAGGCGTCTTCATATCGGGATCGAACGCCGCGCCGCAAGCATTCCAAAATATTATAATGAGTATGAACATCACTACGGAAGAGATCACTTGCATGATCCCGAGCACTCTTTTCTTTTTTGCGTCGTATTCGCGGCCTTTGGCTTTGTACGCGATATAAGCCGGAATGGAAATTATGTTTACGAGGCAGCAGACATACATCAGAACGACGACGATGAATCTGAGCATGAAATACGCGCTGAATTCGGGGCGCGTGATCTCGTAAGCGAGACAACCGTAATCGTCGCCCGCCATGAGCAGGATATAAATCACGGTGATATATGCTGTTATAAGGAAAGCGAGAGTGCTTCCGAGAATATTCAGTTTACCTATTCGTTTTTGCTGTTCCATATTGTTACAGTATAAATAAAAGCGCGGACTTTGTCAACTAAAAGCGCGCGTTTTGTGCGTGATTTATACCGTTTGCGTGCGGAATAGCCGTATACCGTCGCGCGTTACGCCCAAAAGAACGTCGCGCGACTGATAGCCGCGTACGGTAAACGTCTCTCGGGTGCGGCGCGGGCGGATAAAAGCGTTTGAGTTTAAACATAATTTAATATACCGTGCGTATGATTGACGATAATCGGTTTAAGTTGTATAATATACGAATAAACGGTTTTGCGCGATTGCAAACCGTCGGGAGTGGAAATGTTGGTACTGGATAAAATTGTTAAAGATTACGACGTGGCGGGCGGGAAGGTTCACGCTCTCAAAGGAGTGTCGCTTGCGTTCCGTAAAAGCGAGTTCGTGTCGGTGCTCGGCGCGAGCGGTTGCGGCAAGACTACTTTGCTCAACATCATAGGCGGGCTTGACAAGTATACGTCCGGAGATCTTATTATAAACGGGCGTTCGACCCGTTTTTTCAAGGACCGCGACTGGGACGTATATCGCAATCACAGAGTGGGGTTCGTTTTTCAGAGTTA
>CALWBH010000070.1 GCA_944376015.1 uncultured Clostridia bacterium | reverse complement strand
ATTAATTATCAAATCAATCAAAAACCTTCATTACTTATGCAATTCTTACCTGTTAAATTATATGTTTTGGCACACTGCCCGTAACCAAATAAAACCTGTGTTTCAAAAAACACCACGATGTTTTATGAACATTTATCAGACATTTCCGCTAACCCTTTCACGCGCTAAACGCCCGCCAATCGCGGGCTTAATTTGCTAAAATTTTTTATATTTAGGCAATGAATCCTATAAATTATTGATTAAACATACTATTTCAGACATAGTACAATAGAAATTATATAAAATTCATAATTCTATTGTATTTTTTCAGTAGCTTTCTTCTTTCTTTGTAATCCGGAATATATCTTTCCACTTCGCGCCAAAATGCTTTTGAGTGAGACATATTGTCCGTATGACACAGTTCGTGAACGATGACGTATTCTATCAATTCATCGGGCAGTAAAATTAATCTCCAACAAAGCATTATTTTTTTACTTGACGAACAACTCCCCCACTTACCTTTTGCCGAAGACAAAGCAAAGTCCGAGTAGCTTTTCTTTAAACGCTGCGATAAATCTTTTAATCTTTCCGACAACTCGGAATACGCAAAAACTTTATACCATTTTTTTAGCGCTTCGTTGTACTTATTTAAATCGTTTGCGTATTTTATCGGAATAATCAGCGTTCCGCATTCAAAAGTTATTTTTTTATAATTACTGTCAAATCTTTTATTTATTTTGTAGCCGAACAAATATATTTCTTTTCCTTCCGCAAAACCCGGCAAAATTTCAAATGCCGATTTATCGAATTCATTTAATTTTTTAGCGATCCATTTCTCTTTCGAATTGAGAAAAGTTTCGGCACGACGCATTAAAACCGCATTCCCGATGTATTCAAACGGAACGCGAAGGAATACTTCCCCGTTCTTCACTTCCACGGCAATCGTCCGCCTTTTCCCGCCTTTAAGCTTATATTCTATCATACAATAATTATAAATTATAAAATCGTCCAAGTCAAGAACGAAAAGCGCATAATAAATTTCATCGCTCTTACATGATTTCTTTTTAGCGACAGACGAATTTTATATTGACAAAAACTACTATGTGTGGTAGAATAGTAATATGCTTAATTCAATTAACAGCGATCTTATTCGCGGTCATATCGATACCATAATTCTGAGCGTTCTTCACGAAGGAGATCGCTACGGTTACGATATTCTCGGCGAAATAGAAAAGAAAAGCAACGGGCAGTATTCTCTGAAACAGCCCACCCTTTACAGCTGCCTTAAAAGGCTTGAAGGGCAAGGTTTTATATACAAATACTGGGGCGCGGAAACCAACGGAGGTCGCAGAACATACTACTCGCTTACCGAAATGGGTAAAGAGCTGTTTAAAAAGAATAAAGACGAATGGGAGCATTCGCGCGGCATTATCGATCGCCTGATATCTTCCCCCGACTCTCCCGTTATGCCTTACATAGTTGCAGAAGTTCCGGCAACGCCCGCCGCCGAGAATCCTCAAAACGAGGAACAAACTTTGACGAAAAGCACAACGGAAACAGACGTTAATATCGACAGCGACTTTACTGACAGCAAATATTCGGAAATACTCGCCGAAGCAGAAAAAAGCGAATTGCTTGACCAAACTAATTCTTTCACGAATTCCGACGAAAGTACGTCCTTTAAAAGCGTAAGCTATGCGGACAAGCTCAAAGAAGACGCCGCCAACGAAAAACACGAAGATGCCGAACGCGACTCTTCTCTGATCGACAGCGTGTATATGTCGGACAATGTTTCGGAATATTTTAAAGACTACGAAGACGACGAAACCGATACGGAAAACATAGATTTTGTTGCTTCCGAGAACAAAGATACGAGTACTCGCGAAGAAATTACCGCAGAAGACAGAACGGATAACACAACCGAGGAAGAAACCTTAGAAGAAGAAAAATCCGAGCTCGTCGATGAAGAAAATTATTCCGATAAAGAAGTAGTTCGCCCCGATTATGACGATAAAAACAATCTGTTCCGCAGTTATAATAATGCCGAATTGTCCGAAGAAGCAGATCGCGAGATAATCGTCGCGCGCGAATATAGAAACGTGATCCGCAGATTACTCAAAGGCGATTACGAAGAGCAACAATTTCCCGACCGCGACAAGTTTGCCGTCGGCGGAGATTATAACGAAAGCATGACTCAGGTCGCGGCTTCGGTTACCGAAAGCGAGAACGAAGAATATTACGTCCAGGATGACGGCAAAGCCGATTTCAGCAATCTCCTTGTAGCCGTGAGAAGTATGGGCGACGACATAAGAATACGGACGCATAACAACAATACCGACAAAGAATATAGCAATCTCTATCACTATTACTCAAACAAACTTCTTCTTTACAAATACGGCATATTGTTTTTATTAATGATATGCGAGATAATCATCCCCTATCTTATAATAAAATTTGCTATAGGTCTTGAAATTAAATATGAAATATTGACGCTTGTCATATCCGTAGTAGGCGCGGCGATTCTTCCGATATATGCGGTATCGGCAAATCTGATAGACCCGTATAAAAAGAAAAGATACGCTTTTGAGCTTAAAAATTCTCTGCTTTTCCGATTTGCGGTAATGATACTTATGTTAGTACTTACTTATGCGCTTAACGTGGTGCTGTATATGGACATTTCTTTCGATTCCGCATACGCGTTAAGTCTTACCGTACCTGCGCTGTTAAGCACTAACATACCTCTTTCAGCCGTAATATTTCAAGCGCTTTACGACTCGAAAAAATTTAATGCAGAATGATAAAAAAGATGTTCCGTAATGGAGCATCTTTTTTATCATCCGTGTAAACAAATCGGCAAATATGCGGCAAAAAATTCCGAAAATTCCTAAGATTATTTCACCGCGTAACTGACGGATATTAACGGAAATATCTTCATAACAAAACGATTTTTAAAAATCGAATTATTATATAAAAGGTCTCCGAAATAAGCGGAGACTTTTATGCCTTGTTTTATTCGAAGTATAACGAATTTTGGATACAATCAAAATAACTTTTATATGATTTTTTATTCTTTAACGTTAATTCCTTATCGAATTAACTGAGATTCACAATATAATCTACATTTAAACTAAGCTCTGAATCAAATCGAACGATATCTCAGGACACATTATTTGACTCATATATTTTTTAAGCGGTAAATCATCGGCACGATTTTTTGTCAAAACAACAAAATTACATATCTTTTTCATCGTTCCGACAGGCAGAAGATCCACTTGTTTCGTCACCAATAGGCTTTTCGGTCGGATTGTCGATATTCAATTTTTTTGATTTTCTGTCACGAAAAACAGCCACTACGATCACAGCCGCTATAATGAGAACCACAACGGCTACGGTAACCGGTATTCCCCACGAATCCATAGCTTCCGGGGCATATCTTCCAAGAAAAGTGACTGCCGCTATCATTACCGGTCTTGCAAAAATGACAGACAATGAAAAAAACAAAAAGCCCATACCGCTTATTCCGGCAACGATACAGATAACGTCATCCGGAAAAAACGGCAATAGAAGCATCATTACGAACAACACTCTTCCCTTACGATTTACTATTTCAGAATACTTATCCGTCTTTTCTCTGCCTATAAGCCAATACGCGAGACGTCTGCCGAAAACCTTTCCGAGCCAAAAGCATATAAACGAGCCGAGAATCGTTGCAACGGAAGTAACAAGAAACGTAACCCACGCGTGTTTAAAAAGTACGGTTGCAAGATAATTCATTACCGTTGACGGAACAGGCAGAAATATCACCGAGCAAAGCACGAGCGCGGCATAGACCAAAACGGCGTATTTGCCTTTTGATTCTATCCAATTTCTTATGCCTTCTACGTCTTTAAGCTTTTCCCATACGCCGAAAGCATTAAAAAACGAAACGCAAATACAAACCAACGCCGCGCAAAACGCCGCGATAAGAAGTATTTTTCTGAACAATAAAAGATTGTTTTCGTTTGTTGCTTTCATCGTTAAAAGTATGCGCTTTAAGAAAGCTTTTTAATCTCCCCGCGAGCGAGTTCGTCGCAACGGTTATTGTATTCGTTATCGGAATGACCTTTTACTTTATAAAACGTAATGTTATGAATTTCGGTCAAAGCGATAAGCTCATGCCATAGCTCCGTGTTTTTTACGTTACGCCATCCGCGCTTGTTCCATCCGCTTATCCAATCCTGTAGAAAAGCATTCACGACATAAGCCGAATCACTGTATACCTTTACCCTGCACGGTTCTTTAAGCCGTTTAAGGCCTTCTATTACGGCTGTAAGCTCCATTTTGTTGTTGGTCGTATCTTTACAGCCCCCGCTGATTTCTTTGCTCACAGCGCCGTAAAAAAGGATAGCACCCCAACCGCCGTCGCCAGGATTACCACTGCACGCGCCGTCCGTATATATAATTACTTCTTTCATTTTAGTGTATTACTTTTTACCGAGTTCACGGCTACGCGTAATAGCGGCATTGACCGCAGAAATCACTGTACCGTCGAAACCGTCCGCGTCGAGCACACGTATACCCTCAATTGTAGTACCGCCTTTGCTGCACACGTTATCGATCGTAGTCTGCATTTCGTCGAGAGATCCGCACGACGCCAATACGTCCATACATCCCGCTACGCAATAGAGCACAAGATTTTTTGACTGCTCAAAAGTAAGTCCGTTGTCGATCCCGCACTGAGTAAGCGCTTTCGCATACCTGAAACTGTAAGCCGGCGAACTTCCCGTAAGCCCGGTTATTACATCGAAAAACTTATCGTCTATTTCCGACGGCATACCGAAACATGCGAGGAACTCTTCCACCGCGCATTTTTCCTTTTCGTCCAGCCCGTACACAGAATAAGCGTTTACCGATTTCCCTACTCTCGCGCAAAGATTAGGCATTACGCGGACTAATTTATCGCTACCGTAACAAAGCTTACGTACGGAATCCGCATCCATTCCCGCCATAATGGATATTATTATTTTTCCGCTGAAATCCAGCCCCGACAGTGCCGCCGACGCCGACTGAGGTTTTACCGAAATAAAAATATAATCGCCGTTGTCAATCGCCTCCTGCGCCGTTTTGACCGGACAAACCTTGCCGTCCGACGTAAACGGAAGTATATCATAAGCGTAAACGCCGACGATATTCTTATCCGCGGCAAAAGACGCCGCAATAGCTTTCGCCATATTACCGTAACCGATAAAACTTATTTTGTAAGTTGCCATAAATTAATTCTCCGAAAAGTATTTTTAAGTCGTTTTTTGTTTGACAAAACGTTCAATATATAATATAATATCACTCGGCATAGGGGATTAGTCTAGTGGTATGACAAGGGTCTCCAAAACCTTTGGTGGGAGTTCGATTCTCTCATCCCCTGCCAAAGTCCCGTATATCGGGACTTTTTTTATTTTAGCTCACCCCCGAAAAGCTTTTAACGCGCGGCGCGTAAATCATACTTAACTTGAAGCAAGCAATCGTCAATTAAACTTTCAGATATTTAACGAATGTTTGCGAATTAATCTCCGATATAAATATTTTAGCGTAGCGCCGATAAAATGTCAATCAAGATACGCCCTAATATAAAACATACTCGCCGTATTACGGCGTTGACTTAAATTTCAAATAATGTTATAATACAAATATGATCGGAATAGACGAACTGCATATAGAATCAAGCTACCGCTTCGACCTGGGTACGTACGTGGTTATCGGTAAATATCTTTCGCGCAATGAAAATTTGTTAATGCTCGAAAACGCATTCGTATATCTGAACGGTAGCAAAAACAGATTCACTTTTGAAGAAACCATGACGATAGACGCCATGGCACTGAAAAACATCGCCATCGACGAGCGGGAAAAAGAAGACAATTCGGAGTATTACGCGTCATACGACTATAAAAATCGATAATAAAATCCAAAGGCTTTTTACGATTTTAATATATATAATGATCAAAGGACTTTGCGATTGCAAAGTCCTTTGATCATTATTATTTTGCGTAATCAACGCTTCTGAGTTCCCGAATGACGTTTACTTTTATCTGTCCGGGATACTGCATTTCGTTTTCTATCTGTTTGGCGATATCACGCGCAAGGAATACGGTCGCGGCGTCGTCAACCACTTCCGGCTTGACTATAATGCGCACTTCCCTGCCTGCCTGTATTGCAAAAGACTTTTCCACGCCGGCATGAGAATTTGCGATACTTTCAAGTTGTTCGAGGCGTTTAACATAGTTTTCCAAAGATTCGCGACGCGCACCCGGTCTTGAACCGCTGATAGCGTCCGCGCACTGAACGATGACCGCTTCTATCGTCTGCGGATCTATATCGTTATGATGCGCCGCTATGCAATGCACTATCTCGTCGTTTTCCCTGTATTTTTTCGCTATGTCGACGCCTATCGATATATGCGTGCCTTCCGTTTCGTGGTCGATAGATTTGCCTATATCGTGAAGCAGTCCGGCACGTTTACATATATTGACGTTGGCGCCGAGTTCGGAAGCCATAAGCCCCGCAAGCAAAGCCACTTCGACAGAATGTTTAAGAACGTTCTGACCGTAGCTCGTTCTGAATTTAAGCCTTCCGAGCAATTTTACGAGTTCGGGATTGAGATTGAACACGCCCGTTTCGAACATTGCGTTTTCACCCGCGTCCTTGATCTGAGTGTCGATCTCTTTGGTTGACTTGGCTACAATGTCTTCGATTCTCCCCGGATGTATCCTACCGTCCGAAATAAGTTTTTCCAACGTAACTCTCGCGATCTCCCTTCGTACGGGATCGAATGCGGAAAGCACGACCGTATCGGGCGTATCGTCGATAATGAAATCAACGCCGGTAGCCTGTTCAAGCGCTTTTATATTACGTCCTTCCCTACCTATAATTCTGCCCTTCATCTCATCGCTCGGAAGATTGACCGAAGAAACGGTTATTTCGCTGCTCTGATCGACGGCGCAACGCTGAATCGCAAGCGCCACGATTTCACGCGCTTTTTTGTCGCCTTCGTCTTTCGCCTTGGCTTCGATCTCGCGTACCTGCTTTGCCGCGTCACGCTTGGCGTCTTCTTCTATCGCTTCGATAAGCTGTGCTTTTGCGTCCTCTTTGCTGAGCTGAGCTACTTTTTCCAGCTCTTCCACCATTCTTTGATGAGCTTGGCTGACTTCCTGCTTTTTGCGGGTTATCTCTTCCTGTTGCGCCGCAAGATTGTTTTTTATTTCTTCGATGTTATCGAGCTTGGCGTCAAGAGTGGTTTCTTTCTTTTCGAGCATCGCCTCCTTTTTATCAAGCGACGATTCTCTTTGCTGCAAACGCTGTTCGGTTCGCTGAACCTCGGCGTTATGTTCGCGTTTTTCCGTTTCAAACGCATTTCTTTCTTTTTGTACTTCGCTTTTGCCTTCGGCAATAGCTTCCTTGCGAAGAGTTTTGGCTTCGGTTATAGCTTCTTCGACCATCTTATTCGCAAGTCTTTTTGATTTATCAGTCTTACTTTTAAGCGCAAAATGATATATCATAAAACCTATTACAAACCCGACGACCAGACCGCCTATAAGCGACGGTATAAAAACCGCAGGGAATGCAACGGATATTAAAAATGCTCCCATTGATACCTCCTTTCAGAATTTATATAAATTGCCATAGAAGCTTATTAACATTAAAATTATAAATCATTACGCAATTTTATGCAAGTAAATTAGTATTAATTGAAATATTAAATAACGAATATTGCAAATTTTTTTATTAAAATTACGCGTTTAAATTAATCAAGTTCCGCTTTTTTTGCGGCGTAAGCTTCGCGTATTTTATTTTCAACCGCCGCCGCGAGCTCTTTATTCGTTTCAAGCATTGCGCGCAGTTTTTCTTTGCCCTGGCAAATACGCTCACCTTCATAGCCGAACCACGAACCGCTTTTGGTGAATATATCGTATTCAAGACCGAGATCGATCAAGCACCCTTCCGCGCTTATTCCTTTGCCGTAAATTATATCGAATTCGGCTGTTTTGAACGGAGGCGCCATTTTGTTTTTTACTACCTTTACTTTTGCGCGACTTCCCACTATATCGCTTCCGTCTTTAACGCTGTCTACCTTACGGATATCGAGACGAATGGAGGTATAGAATTTAAGCGCCTTGCCTCCCGGCGTGGTTTCGGGAGAGCCGAAAAATACGCCTACTTTTTCTCTAAGCTGATTGATAAAAATTATACACGTACCCGTTTTCTCAGCCGGCGCAACGAGTTTTCTGAGCGCTTTGGACATAAGACGCGCTTGAAGACCTATCTGACTGTCTTCCATTTCCCCGTCAATCTCCGCCTTGGGAGTAAGTGCCGCTACGGAATCGATAACAATGACGTCGAGCGCTCCGCTACCGACAAGCTCTTCGACTATATTAAGCGCCTGTTCGCCCGAATCAGGCTGAGAAATATACAGCTCGTTGAGATCTATCCCGAGATTTTTAGCGTAAGTGGGATCAAGCGCATGTTCAGCGTCAACGAATGCTACTTTACCGCCGTTTTTTTGCGCCTGAGCAATGACGTGAAGCGTAAGCGTAGTTTTACCGCTGGATTCCGGTCCGTATATTTCCACGATTCGACCTTTCGGCATGCCGCCTATTCCGAGTGCGAGATCGAGCGGAAGACAGCCCGTAGGAATTACGTCTACCTTGCGGACGCTTTCTTCGGACATCTTCATTATAGAACCTTCGCCGTGCTCTTTTTTGATCTTTGCAATAGCAAGCTCCAACGCTTTTTCGCGTTCGGCGTTGATGGTGTTTTTATCCTTTTCCATTATTGATTTCTCCTTTTGAGTTCTTTGAGATATTTTCCTAATTCAAAAAGTGCGGTGGAAATGCCCGAGTTGGTAATTTCTCGGCGCAGTTCGAGATCCGTAGTTTCTGCGGCGTTTTCCGCTGTATAGCAATGTTTAAATACGTGTATTGCGTTTCTGTCGCCTACAGCCACGAAATAAAGTCCTACCTGACCGTTACGTTCCGCAGAAGGTCCCGCATTACCGGTGGTCGCTACCGCTATGTCGCAAAGCGGATTCGCAAGCAAGCCGCTCGCCATTTCAAACGCCGTGTCCGCGGATACGGCGCCGCAGGTATCGAGCACTTTGCGGGAAACGCCCAACCTTTTCTCTTTTGCCTCGTTGGAATATGCGACTATACTTTCAAGCAAACACTTGCTCATGCCGGGGTAAGCGACAAGCGCGGAAGCTACGCCGCCGCCCGTAAACGATTCCGCAATACAAAGTTTTTTCTCGGAAGCCATAAGCAGTTCGGCAGTGCTCTCGGCAAGCGATACGTCTTTTAAAGCGTAAATGTAATCTTTTAGTGCCGCGCCTGCACCCGAAATAACGTCATTCACCGTTGCGGAAGGAACGTTGCGCGAATAACTTACGCGTACCTGACATTCTTCGCCTTTCGGATAAAAAGCAAAATTTATTCTTTTATTGCGAGTATATTCCGAAAGCATTTCACGGAGCTCGCTTTCCGTTTTTCCGAAAGTTCGAAAAATAACCGTATTAAAATATTTTTTGTTGTTCGAATTCAACAAAGGAATGATTATTTCTTTTATTTTTCTTTCGTTCAGTTCCTTCATCGGAACAAAAACGCGCTCCCCGTATCTGAAATAATCCAAAGCCTTATCCGACTCTTCCACTGTTTCGAAAAGCGCATTGAAAAGCACATCGGTATCGCCGTAAACGACTATCATGTCGTCTTTGCCGCACTTATCTATCGTTGGCAATATTTCCGTGACATCCTGAGCAAAAAATATACGAGACAATCCGTAATCACGATCCGCAAGCAATATGGAAAAACGTCCGAAATCGAATTTGTTTTCAGACAAAACGTTTTTCCCTATTGCGATAAGATCTATGTCCATTTTTCAATCCTTTCGATAAAATAGATGTTCAATTACTCTGCTTCGTCGGCGTTTGTTTCCACAACAGGTTTATCCGTAAAAATATGCGGATACTTTACAAAATACATAATAAGCGATATAACCGCCATCAGTGTACTGAGCGCCAATAATGCAAATCCGACAAAGAATGTTATTTGAGCGACGAGAGTAAGCCCCAATGCCGCAAAATCAGGCGCGAAAAGAATAATTACTATACCGAACATCTGCGCAGCCGCTTTTATTTTCCCGGGCATATCCGCGGCTATTATTACATTACGACTTGCGGCAAGCGATCTGAATGCCGTCATAAAAAGCTCTCGGCAGATTATAATTACCGCAAAAACGGTAAGACAAACGATCATCGCAAGCATGAGAAAAGGCTCGAACAAATCGAAGCAAACGACTGCAAATATATATATCAATAATATGAGCGCGCTGCAACAAAGCAACTTGTCCGCCGCCGAATCGATTAGTTTTCCGAAATCCGTGACCATGTTCCACTTGCGCGCAAGATAACCGTCCAAAAAATCCGTGAAGCTTGCAAAACCGAAAACAACTACTGCCAAAAAATCGTTTATTTTGGCAAAGCCGCCGATTTCCAGGAATACCAGCGCCACAAACACCGGAATCAGCGCCAATCTTGTCATTGTAAGTCTGTTTGGAATATTCATTCTTTTACTCCTATAAGGTCGTAACCTTCAAAGCCCGTTATCCTGACTTTATATACCTTTCCGACGTCGCAGAAATCGCCCGTGAAATATACGAGAGAATCTATTTCCGGAGCATCCGCTTCGCTTCTGCCGATAAAAAGATTTTTATCGTAATCGATATCTTCGTATACAACGTCCAAGACTTTGCCTATCAATGTCTCATTGCGTTTTTCCGCGACTTTTTTAGCCAATGCTCCGAGTTTATTGACTCTCGACAACTTCACCCTATAAGGGATCTGATCTTTAAGCCGTGCCGCCGGCGTACCGTTCTCCTTACTGTACGCGAACACGCCCGTATGCTCGGGAGCATAATCGGAAACAAACTCGCACAGCTCGTTGAATTGCGTCTCCGTTTCACCGGGAAATCCGACGATAAAAGTAGTACGCACAGCTATCCCCGCCCTTTTGAGTTTGACAAACAACTCCGTTATCTGCGCTTTATCCGTACGTCTGCCCATTCGCTTTAAAATAGCGTCAGATACGTGCTGTAAAGGGATATCTATGTATTTCGCTATTCTTTCTTCGCCCGATATCATCGATATAAGTTCATCGGTGACCAATTCGGGATAACAGTAAAGCAACCGTATGCGACGGAAAGCACATTCTTTCAATAACCGTCCGAGCAAATGCGTAAGCTTATATTCGCCGTATATATCTTTACCGTATGCGGTAACGTCCTGCGCAACGAGAATAAGTTCGCCGACCCCCATTCCGTCCAAAAATTGCGCTTCCCTTATCAGACTGTCGATCTCCCGCGAACGATACCTGCCGCGTATGGAAGGAATGGTACAATACGTGCAATGATTATCGCAACCGTCCGCTATTTTCAAAAATGCGTAATGCGGCGGAGTGGACAGTATGCGTTTCTCGGTAAAACAGTTATTTCCGCATACGCGCATTTTATCCCCGCGCTCGATTATTCCGCATATATCGGCGTAATCGTTAACTCCGACAAAACAGTCCACCTCCGGTAATAACTTCGTCAGTTTGTCTTTATAACGCATCGGCAGACAACCGGTAACCACGAGTTTTTTAAGCTTGCCGCTTGTCTTCAGTTGCGCGGCGGAAAAAATATTTTCCACCGCTTCCTTTTCCGCTCCGGCAATAAACGCGCAAGTGTTGATAATCACGACTTCCGCTTCTTCGATATTATCCGTAAAACGGTAACCGCCTTGTCCGAGAAAGTATAATATGTTTTCGGTATCTACGCGGTTTTTATCGCAACCGAGAGATATTACGTGTACTGTTTTATTCATTGAAAGGTTTTCCGAATATAGATTCAAACTGAGTTTCGGTCATATAGACTTCTCTGGGTTTTGCGCCTGCCGAAGGACCTACCCATTTTCTGTCTTCGAAGATACTCAATATTCTCGCGGCGCGAGCGTATCCGAGCGAAAATCTTGTCTGTATAAGCGAAGTCGACGCTTTGCTGCTGTTTATGAAACAACGCATTATATTGGGGTACAGCTTTTCGTCCGCGCTCTCTTCGGAGCCTCCCGACGGCGCCGCCATTTCGTCGGGTACTTCTTTCGACGAAAGTATGGATTCCGCTATCTCGGGATCGAATTCTGCTTTGTTGTGCTCTTTTATATAATTGACTACGCTCACTATTTCTTCGTTCGATACGAATGCGCCCTGCATTCTTACCGGTTCCGAATTGCACATCAAAAGCATATCGCCGTTACCCAGCAACGCTTCCGCGCCGCCTTGATCGAGAACCGTACGCGAATCGGCATTCGAAGTGACTTTGAAAGAAATTCTCGAAGGCAGGTTAACTTTTATGGTACCCGTTATAACGTCTACCGAAGGTCTCTGCGTAGCGAGAACAAGATGTATGCCCGCAGCACGCGATTTCTGAGTTATTTTTCTTATACCGAGTTCGACTTCTTTCTTTCTCGACGTCATAAGATCGGCAAGCTCGTCCACTATCATTACGATATACGGCATTTTTTTGATTTTTCCGCTACGGACAGGCTCGCATTTATTGTACTCTTCGAGATTACGTACGGGATATCCCTGCATTGCAAGATCGCTGAACAACTCGTAACGCCTGTTCATCTCGTCGGTAAGATAATCAAGCGCGTTTATGGCATGATCCACTTCCGTTATGGGATTTTCCAGGAGCAAATGCGGCAGTCTGCGATAAAGAGTGAACTCCACTTGCTTAGGGTCGACAAGTACGATACGTACGTCTTCCGGAGAACGTTTGTATATAATACTGAGAATCAGAGTATTTAAGCATACGGATTTACCCGTACCGGTCGCGCCGGCTACGAGCAAATGCGGCATCTTTTCGAGATTCTTGACAATTATGTCGCCGCCTATGTCTTTGCCGAGCGCAAGAGGCATAACGGCACGACTGTCTTTGAACGCCGGGGCTTCGAACATTTCGCGAAGACCGACCATCGCGGGTTTACCGTTTGCGACTTCGATACCTATCGCTTTTTTATTCGCTACGGGCGCTTCTATCCTTATTGCTCCGCGTTCGAGCGTAAGTTCGAGGTCTTTTTCAAAGCCGAGTATTTTTTTGACCTGTATCCCCTGCGGCGGCTGCAATTCGAAACGCGTAACGACAGGTCCGACGATAACGTTGCTTACCGTAGCGGGAAATTTAAGATTGGCAAGCACTTCTTCGATGTCGTGCTTCTTTATTTCGATATCGTTGGCGTCCACATTATTGCTGCTGTCGATAACGCCGAGCAGCGAAACAGGCGGATATTCGTAAACGTAAGGTTCGTCCTTGATCGGTTTTTCTTCTTTTTGCGGTCTTGCGGGCGCAACGTCATTTTTTACATAATCGCGATCGCGCGTCATATCCCCCGACGCATTGCCGAACGTACCCGTGCCGAAACCGCCGGCGGGTCTGCGCGTACTTACGTCATCGTCTTCAAAATACCGTCCCGTATAATCGTCGTCGACGCCGTTTTCATAGTTATCGGACAGTTTTTCGCTTGCGTCTATCGGTTCCTCGTCCGATATCGTAAGCCTGTCGTCTCCGTCGCCCAAAACTTTTTCTTCGCTCTTGACGGACTCGTAGTTTTTAACGGATTCGGTGCCGAAAAAGTTTTCCTCGTTCACGATACCTTCGTCAAGCGAACTTTTGAGTCCCGAGAAAGAATCGTAACTGTCTTCGAGCTCCGCAGACGTTTTCTCTGCAAAAGACTTTGAAGTTTCGGTATTTTCACGGCGAGACGTTTCGGAAGATCGTGTAAAGCCACCCTTATCGTCAAGCCATGTTTCGCTCGCTATGGGAGAATCGTTTACATAATTGTCTTTTTTATTGACGCCGAAAGATGTAGCCATACGGAAATTGCTGTAAGGCTGATGTTCGTTCTCCGGGAATATATCGTCAGGCTCTTTACTTTCGCTCTTTTCGGCGAAATGTTCTTGCGGATCGGGTTCCGACGCAAAACCGTACGCGCTTTCTTCGCGCGTTTCGTAAGACGAACGATTGCCGTTAAGATTTCCGCCTGTATATCCTCTTTCTTCGCCGAGAGATGAAAATCCGTTATATGCGTTATATTCTCCCGTACCGGAATTGACTATCTCGCCGGGGTTGTATTCCGTTTCCCGCTGTTTCGGAGTAGGAATTATTACGTCGGAAAAACCGTTGTTGTTACGGTCGTCATGGAATATTTTATCGGGTTTTTTCCTGGAAACATCGTACTCGGTAGTCTTATGAACGTCCGGAGCCGAATAAGTTTCCGCAGGACGCGCTTCGCGCAACGGAGTAGATTCGTCGTAATACTTGGTACCGGGCGGAACGATATGTCCTTCGTCCGCTTTTTCCGGCTTTTTCATGTTCATATCCCTGTATATGGGATCGTTATCGAGATCGACGTCGCTTACGGGATAAAGAATGTTTGTAGCCTGAGTTTGAGTGGGGCGTTTACGCTCGAAAGCGCCGTACTCCGCGGAAACGTCGTAAAGTCTGCCCGAAACGTTGTCTTCTTCGTCGTCCGAAATTCGTTCCGCGCCTTCGTTCTGCGCGACTATGTTCTCCACAAAAAGATCGGTGGAAAGAAAGTTATACACGCGCTGCGGCGGAGTTCTGTCTTCGAACCTTTGAACGTCGGAAGATTCCGTCTGTCTTTTTTCTTTTTTACTTACTGACGGCTTACGGGTAACGCCCGAAAAAATGCCCAATTCCTTGCGTATTATAAGCGCAAGAAGCACAATGAAAAGCAAAAGCAGTACGGAAAATATAATATATGCTCCG
>CALWBH010000069.1 GCA_944376015.1 uncultured Clostridia bacterium | reverse complement strand
ACTTCGGTCATTTACGTTTGAGTAAACTCCCTCGTCCTCGCATTTGAAAGTGCACGATCTGCAACCCTTCTGCTCGGTTTGAAGGGTAGTATTTTTATCCACTAAACCCACGAAAAAAGGCACCATTACTGGTGCCTTTTTTCGTTCGTTTTACAAGCGAGTAAAATCGGGTAGAGAAAAAGCCTGTTCTATGGTCGCGGCGAATAACCTGACGCCGCAGAAGGCGGTATCGCGAAAGTAACGATACAGCACCCGAAAGGGTGTCGTTTTTCGTTCGTCTTACGAGCGAGCGGATAAGCAATTGTTGACAGTTTTATTCATTCATAGTATAATTAGCTACAATGATAAAGAGGTTTATTGTATGACCGAAGTAGTTGCCGCTCTTATATGGGATAAAAATAAATTTATGATATGTCAAAGACCCGCGCATAAAGCGCGCGGACTGATGTGGGAATTTGTCGGCGGCAAGGTGGAAGCGGGCGAGAGCGGAGCGCGGGCGCTTGTGCGCGAATGCAGGGAAGAGCTCGGCATTACCGTGAATGTCGGCAGTGTGTTTGCGGAAGCAACGCATGTTTATCCCGATATAACGGTGCATTTAACGCTGTTTAACGCGACTATTGCAAACGGCGTGCCGCGTATGCTCGAACACAACGACATAAAATGGATAACGATCGATGAAATACCGAATTACGAATTTTGCCCCGCGGACAGGGATATACTTGAAAAATTATCTCGCTTAAATAATTTACAAGCATAAGAAAACGGCAGTTGTCACTGCCGTTTTCTTATGCAAATTATAACGATTTACGTCGACAGCTCGCGCCATGTTCTGATATGATGAACGGCAACGCCGAAATTTTTCGGCAAAATTTTACGCAGTTCGGAAATCTGATCGTTCATATACTCCGCGCCTTCTTCGTAAAACGTTACTATATCGTCTTCGTTTTCGGAAGTTTCTACGCCTAAGTTTAAAGTTTTGCCTACGGCTACGGCATATTCGGTTTCTTCCCGCGCACATTCGTAAACGGCTTCCGCGCTGTCACGGTAACTCATTATCGTGACGCTGGTTGCGTTATCGATTATAAAAGCATAAGCGGGCTTTGTAACTCCGTTTATCGTAATTTCGTCGTGCAGCCAGAAAGGTATATCGTAGGCGGTCGAGATATTCGGGTACTTGACTTTAATCGAAATCGCAAGTTCCGCAAACGCCGTTATCAAGCGAACGCGCTCCGAGTCGAAATCGGGGTGTTGATGCGGCTCTATGTCGAAATGTATACCGCTGAATTTATGCTCGTTTTCGCTTTGAAACTCTAAGTATTCGTCTATTTTACCGTATAACGTATCGGGATCCTCGATCCATTCGTATTTTCCGCAAAGCCAGTACACGCACACGTTTTTATCGTTGGCTTTTCCGATGAAATCGCCGAGCTTGTCTGTAAAAGACGACGCGTAATAATATATTTCCGTTACGCCGTTTTTGCAAGCGAAATCGAGATAAGAGTCGTCCAAACGGTTGTCCCACCACCAAACGCCCGTTATCGGTTTGACGTCGATCGTGTTTTCGTTTTTAGCGCAAAGCCGCGCCGTCACGATTATTATCGTTGCGATAATGACGGCGGATATTACGGCAAATATCGTTATGTACATCCTTTTCATATAAAGATTATATCACAAACGCCGTATTTTTCAATACTTGCGCGGCATAATTTTGCGCGTAGTTTTTTTGTTTCCGTCGATTCTCGGAAAATTCTGCAAATAAGCGCATAAAAACTAAAATATGGCAATGTTTATGTCATTACATTGTAAAATTTAGTGACAAAAGATGTTTACATTTGTCGGTTGTTTTGATATAATAAGACGCGATGAAGAAATTAATCTATGGAGGTTATGATGAAGGGAAACAACTCCGTGTTTCAGGGTACGCCGGAGCAGGAAGCGAAGCTCAAAGAAGTGATTGAGAATCGCAAATCCGCGCCCGGATGTCTGATGCCCGTCCTTCAGGAAGCGCAGGCGATTTACGGTTATCTTCCTATCGAAGTGCAGAAGATGATAGCCGAAGGTTTAGGCGTATCTCTTTCCGAAGTGTACGGCGTCGCAACGTTCTATACTCAGTTTTCGCTCACGCCGAAAGGCAAGCACAGGATCAGCCTTTGCCTGGGAACCGCTTGCTATGTAAAGGGTGCGGACAAAATACTTTCCGCGCTTGAGAAAAAGCTCGGCGTAAAATGCGGCGAATGTACTGTGGACGGAATGTTTTCGCTTGATTCCTGCCGTTGCGTGGGAGCATGCGGACTTGCGCCCGTAATGATGATAGACGATGACGTTTACGGTAAACTTACCGTCGATATGCTCGACGATATTTTACAGCCTTACAGGGAGGGACGCAAATGACGATTGCCGAATTAAACGCGCATAAGGCTAAATACGAAGACCTTATCAAAGTAAGGCGACTTATAGGCGAGCAGGGCGCAAAACTCGAAAAGACGACGGGTTACAGAAAGCAGGTGCTTGTTTGCGGCGGTACGGGATGTACATCGTCGCGTTCGAAAGAAATAATAGAAGTGCTTGAAACGACGCTTGCGGAACTCGGACTTAAAGACGTGCTTATTGTCAAAACCGGATGTTTCGGACTGTGTGCGCTCGGTCCCATAATGATCGTTTATCCCGAAGGGGCGTTTTATTCTCAGATGACTCCCGCTCATGCGAAAGTAGTCGCGGAAAAGCATCTGATCCCCGGCGGCGATGTGATTAAAGAATATCTTTACAGCGGTACGCTCATGTCCGACGGAAGCATACTTCCGTTTGCCGAGACCGCGTTCTATAAAAAACAAATGCGTATAGCGCTTCGCAATTGCGGCGTTATTGCTGCGGAAAACATAGACGAAGCCATTGGCGCGGGGGATTATCAGGCGCTTGCAAAAGTGCTTACGACGATGACGCCCGATCAGGTTATCGAAGAAATGCTCGCGAGCGGACTTTGCGGTCGCGGCGGGGCAGGTTTCCCCACGGGTCGTAAATGGGCTTTTGCCAAGGCTTCTCCCGGAAAGGAAAAATACGTCTGCTGCAACGCGGACGAAGGCGATCCCGGCGCGTTTATGGACAGATCCATACTCGAAGGGGATCCGCACAGCGTGCTCGAAGCTATGGCGATAGCCGGTTATACGATAGGTTCGGAGCAGGGCTATATTTACGTTCGCGCGGAATATCCGATAGCGGTGCATCGTCTCGAAATAGCAATCAGACAGGCGAGAGAATACGGACTGCTCGGTAAGAACATTTTCGGAACGGGATTTAACTTCGACATAGAGATACGTCTCGGCGCGGGCGCGTTCGTCTGCGGAGAAGAGACGGCGCTTATGACGAGCATAGAAGGTCATCGCGGCGAACCGCGTCCCAGACCGCCTTTCCCTGCGGTAAAGGGGCTTTTCGGCAAACCTACCATACTTAACAACGTCGAGACATGGGCAAACGTCAATCCCATAATTATGAACGGCGCGAAGTGGTTCTCTTCCATAGGTACGGAAACCTCCAAGGGTACAAAAGTCTTCGCGCTCGGCGGAAAGATTACCAACGTCGGTCTTGTCGAAGTGCCTATGGGTACTACGCTCAGAACGATAGTCGAAGAGATAGGCGGCGGTATTCCCAAAGGCAAGAAATTCAAAGCCGCTCAGACGGGCGGACCTTCGGGCGGATGTATACCGGCAAGCTGCCTTGACGTACCCATCGATTACGACAATCTTAAAAGGATAGGTTCGATGATGGGTAGCGGCGGAATGATTATTCTCGACGAAGATACCTGCATGGTCGACATATCCAAATTCTATCTCGAATTTACTGCCGACGAATCGTGCGGAAAATGCAATCCCTGTCGTATAGGCACGAAACGCTTGCTCGAACTCCTTACCAAAATAACGAAAGGTCAAGGGGAATTGTCCGATCTCGACAAGATAAAAGAGCTGGCGGATCACATGAAGTCGTCTTCGCTCTGCGCGCTCGGACAGTCCGCGCCCAACCCCGTGCTTTCCACCCTCAGATATTTCGAGGACGAGTACAGGGCGCATATTGTGGATAAGAGATGTCCCGCAGGCGTATGCAAAGCGTTGCTGTCTTATTACATAGTCCCCGACAAATGCCGCGGCTGTACTCTTTGCAAGAGAAATTGTCCCGTCGGCGCGATCGAAGGCGAGCTTAAACAGCCGCACGCCATCGATACTGCGAAGTGCATAAGATGCGGTGTGTGCATCAGCAAGTGTAACTTCGGCGCGATCATCAAAAAGTAATGGGGGGTGCGATATGGTAAATCTTAAAATAAACGGAAAAAGCGTATCGGTGCCCGAAGGCAGCACCGTGCTGGAAGCGGCAAAAGCCGCTAACATCGAGATACCCACTCTTTGCTTTCTTAACGGAGTGAACTGCGCGGGTTCGTGCCGTATGTGCGTGGTAGAAGCTACCGGCGCCCGCGGTCTCGTCGCCGCTTGCGTTTATCCCGTAAGCGAAGGGATGGAAGTCAGAACGAATACGCCCAAATGCAGACAGTCGAGAAAAATGACTCTCGAACTTCTGCTGTCGACGCATAAGAAAAAATGCCTCACGTGTCCGAGAAACATGACCTGCGAATTACAGCGTCTGGCGCTCGAGTACGGTGCCGACGCGGATAAATTTGCTACCGCCGCTCCCGATACTCCGCTCGACACTTCGTCGCCCTTCCTTATCCGCGATAACGATAAGTGCATTAATTGCCGTCGTTGCGTTGCCGCGTGCAAAAATCTTCAGGGGGTAGAGGCGATAGGACCTATCGGAAGGGGATACGCCGTGCATATAGGCGGCGCGTTCGAGCGTCCTACCATCGAAACCAATTGCGTAGGCTGCGGTCAGTGCATAGTGGCTTGTCCCGTGGGAGCGCTCGTGGAAAAGAGCGGCACCGACGCGGTATGGAAAGCGATGTCCGATCCCGAAAAGAAAGTCGTGTTCTTTACCGCACCGTCTATAAGAGCTACGCTGAGCGAAGAATTCGGACTTCCCGTCGGAACCAACGTCGAAGGTAAAATGGTAGCCGCCATAAGACGGCTGGGCGACGTGGAAGTGTTCAATATGGACGTTACCGCCGATCTTACCATACTCGAGGAAGCGAGCGAGCTCGTGGACAGAGTAAAGAACAACAAGCCTTTGCCTATGTTTACGTCTTGCTGCCCCGGATGGATCAAGTATATCGAGCATAATTATCCCGAAATGCTTCCCAATCTGTCCACATGCAAATCCCCTCAGCAGATGTTCGGCGCGCTTCTCAAAACGTATTATTGCGAAAAGAACGGCATAGAGCCCGAAAATCTTTTCGTCGTAAGCGTTATACCTTGCACGGCGAAGAAATTCGAAGTAGAACGTCCCGAACTGAAAAAGGACGTGGACGTAGCGCTTACCACGCGCGAGCTTGCGCGTATGATAAGAACGGCGGGCATCAAGTTTGCCGATCTGGAAGATGAGGATTACGACGATCCTTTCCGTATCGCCACGGGAGGCGGCGCGATATTCGGCGCTACGGGCGGCGTTATGGAAGCCGCGCTCCGTACCGCGGCGCATATGCTCGACGGTAAATTCGAAGTGCTCGATTTCAAAGAAGTGCGCGGAACCAATCCTATAAAGGAAGCGAAATATAAAGTCGCGGGTATTACCGTTAAAGTCGCCGTCGCGAGCGGTCTTGCGAACGCGAAAGCCATAATGGAAGACATAAAGGCAGGCAGAAAGAATTATACGTTCGTTGAAATAATGGCTTGCCCCGGCGGTTGCATAAACGGCGGCGGTCAGCCCAACGTTCCGGACAGCGTCCGTAACTGGACCGATCTCAAAACGTTGCGCGCAAAAGCGTTGTATAACTATGACAAAAAGCTGGAATATCGCGCTTCGCACGACAGCCCTACGGTGAAAATGCTTTACGACGAATATTTCGATCAGCCTAACAGTCATAAGGCGCACGAAGTGCTCCATACCGAGTACACGCCGAGAGAAAAATACTGATAGAATAAAAGTCAACCAAAAAGAACGCGGCTATTTTGCCGCGTTCTTTTTGTAATAAATGGAAATACATTCGATATTTAAGCGCTTGAAAGGCAAGCGAATTTCGCGAAAACATAGTGCGATAAAATATCTTTACGATATATTCCGATAACGTCGACGTTATCGTACGTCATTTTTTGTAAAAATCGATAATGCGAAACCTGTTCAGTTTATAGATCAACAGTCCTTCTTTTGCCATTTTGCCGAGTTCTCCGGAAAGCGCGCTTCTGTCTACCGCGAGATAATCCGCAAGTTCCTGACGTGAATAGGGTATACTAAACTCGTTCGAACCGCTTTTGCGCGATTGCGAGCTAAGGTAGGCGATTACTCTGTCCCGTATGGTGCGCCGCGAAAGTATTTCCGCTCTTTCGAGAAAACCGACGCTTGCGTTACTTACGACTTTTACGGCGTTGTAAAGAAATAACGTATGATCGCGGCAGGGCGCTCCGCAAGGTTCGTGCATGCGCGATCCGTTCAGTTTCACTGCCGTGCACCTTTCGGCTGCGGTAACGCGCGTCGATACTTCGTGTCCCGAATATACGAACGCCACTCCGTACACGCCTCCGCGCCCCAGCTTGTTTATCACGTTTCTGTTCCCGGCGTAGTCTTCGCTTATTACGGTAGCGCTGCCTTCGGCAATGATTATTATCTCCGCGTTGTCTCCGTAGCCTATAATCTCTTCGTCTTTGCCGTACTCGGCTACGCGCGCGCCGAAACAGCCGAGCAGTTTTTCCGCGTCGGCTATACCGCGAAGTAAGGGGCTGTCTTTGATTTTTTCGAGTACTGCGGCTTCCATGTCTTTTAATTTCCTTAAATATTTTAAATTTGTTGTAAAAACAACATTTATTTCAGTCGTAGTATAATATAATTAACGAAAATTGTCAACGGAGAAGAGATATGAAAAAGATAATAACGATGATTTTAATCGTTTCCGTACTCGGCGTAGGCGCGTTTGCTTTCGCCGCTTGCGGAAAAGAAGCGGCGGGTAAATACGTTTTGTACGCGCCTGACGGAGCGCCCGTGCTTGCGCTTGCGGATATGTGGGGCGAAAACGTAGGCGACGCCGAATTCGAATACGGCGTGATTGCGGAAACGGAAGTGCGGAATAAGATGACATCGGGTGATGCCGACTTTATCGTCGCGCCCGTAAATGTCGGCGCGGAAATTCACTCCGCATACGAACGCGGGAAAACGCCTTACGATTACAAATTGCTTAACGTGACGAGTTGGGGAGTAATTTATTTTACGACCAATCAAGACGGATACAAAACGCGTGAAGAGTGCGAGACGGTAAACGAATTCTTATTGCAGTTCGAAGGCAAGAGCGTGTCCACGATAGGGCGCGCCGCAATACCCGGTAAAACCGTGGAATATCTTTTCGATTATGCCGGCGCGGAAGTAACGCTCAACGGCTCGGAAGCGGCGGCGATTAAACAGTCTTATGCGACCGGCGCCGATATGACGGCTATCTTTGCGGAACCGGCTATAACTGCGGTCAACGGAGCTACCGGCAATTCAGTCACCGTACTTGCGTCCGTTTCGGATATATACAAAGAGGTAACGGGAAAGGATTTCCCCATGTCGGGATTGTTTGTGCGTGCCGATGTGCTTGAAAACGACGCTAAAACGACGGAAGCCGTCGACAAGCGGACCGAGAGCAGCGTCGCGGAGTTCAACGATAACATTGACGAAGTATCCGTAAAAGCGGAAGAAATAGACGGATTCACTTTAACCGCGGCGGCAATAAAGAACGCATATACGAAAATGAACGTGAGATATAAAAACGCCGACGGTTCGAAAGCGGACGTGGAAACTCTGCTCGGTCATATCGGTGCGTCTTGCTACGATTCTCTGTTCGCATAAAGGCATGAGATGAAAGCGGTAATATACAGAAACAGATACGCGTTAATCGCGATAGCTTCGGCGTTGGTCATTTGCGGAGCGTGGGAGATAGCGGCGCGGATAATAGGGTATGAAATAATACTGCCTACGTTTTCTTCCGTATGCGTTGCGTTCGTGAAGCTTTTCGTCGGTAGTAAATTCTGGTTGTCGGTACTCGGAACGCTTATCCGAAGCGTGATCGGATTCGTAGCGGCGTTCGTTCTCGGCGTGCTTCTCGGAATAACGGCGGGGAAATACCGTGCGCTCGACGCGGCGCTTCTGCCGTTGAATTCCGTTATGCGCACCATACCCGTTGCGGCGATAACGCTTGTGTTCGGAGTTTGGCTCGCGCCTAACGTCATTCCGTCGCTTATCGGCGTTATACTGATTTTCCCCGTGGTGTACGAGCAGTCCAAAACGGCGGTAAAGGTTTTGCCGAAAGAGCTGGAAGAAATTAT
>CALWBH010000068.1 GCA_944376015.1 uncultured Clostridia bacterium | reverse complement strand
AGAGCTTATCTTTCGATATGCGAACACTGTTTCCCGAACTGTCAGGCGGGCGAGCTAACGCACAGCGTTAGCGTGGTCTGCCGACGAAATACAAACGCGCCCGAAAGCCGACGGCTTTCAAGGGCGCTGTTTGTATGAGACGGTGCGTGCGCACGAGGCGCCGAAAGAATCCTTTGGCGTTCGCGCTTATATAAGATAGGGCATTAAGCTTTTTTCTTAATGCCCTATCGAAATATAACAACCGGCGCGAAACTTGTTTAGCGGTGCGCAACCGCTAATTCACAGCAAATGATATCGGCGAGCTGGCGAACGCCGCGGGGGCTTCTGCCGCCCTTTTCTATACAATACCGTTCGGCGCGGAGCGACAGCTCGTCGTCGGGTAAAGTTATACCGCGATCGGCAAGCACCGCTTTGAGTATCTCGAAAAACTCCTGTTTATCGGGATTGATATACCTTACTATAATCCCGAACCGATCGGAAAGACTCATTTGTTCCTGACGAAGATCGCTTTCGTGCATATCGTTGTGTCTGTCGGACGCCGTCTCTTTTATAAGATGTCTGCGGTTGGTGGTCGCATAAATTATAAGATTGCCGAGGTGCAATGCGCTGCCTTCGAGTACCGCTTTAAGCTCTCCGTAATTGTCCTGCCCTTCGACAAACGTCAGGTCGTCTATAAACAGTATGAATTTTTTGTCCCCGGAATCGGCAATGGCGTTCATGAGCCGCGGCAACGTGATAATATCCTTTTTCTTTACTTCTATAAGCCTGAGCCCGCAATCGGCATATTCGTTTATTATAGCGTGTACGGTACTCGATTTACCCGTTCCGCGATCGCCGTAAAGCAGTACGTTCTGAGCGGGCAATCCTTTTAAAAACGCCAACGTATTGTCTACTACCGTCTGTTTTTCTTCTTCGTACTTCTTCAAATCGCTCAGTCTTACGGGATCCGTAGAGCGCATAGGCAAAAGTTCGCGTTCTTCCCCGTCCCAGATAAACGCTTTCGCGCTATCGAAAAACTCGGGCAGATACGCTTTGCCGTTCTCGCCGCCGCCTACCGCCTGCGCTATCAAATACTCTATCTCGCCGTTTACCGAACGGTACTCGCGTTCCGCAAGCGCGGTAAGCCGTTCGAGCATTTCTTCCTTGACTCTTACCAATATCTGCCGTCTTTCGTCTTTGCCCATAGTGTTCTCCGAAAATTTATTTCGCTTAATGATATCACTTTGCAAAACAACAGTCAAGCAAAACCGATATGTCCGCCGAAAACGCAACGGATAAAAATATGCGCGCGCCCCGAAAGTCAATACGACTTTCGGGGCGCGTTTCAATCTCGGATTCCGTATGCGGATTGCAGGAAGCTATGTTCCCGAACGGGCTTATTTATTTTCCGCTCCGCGCTTTCTCGTAGCAGCGGCAACCGCGATAATCACTATCGTCGCCGCGCCGGCTGCCACGGTCAGAAGAATAAACGCGATTTTCGGGCCTTCCTGCGACCAGACTTCGACGTTTTCAACGGTTACATCCGTTATTTCGGAATATCTGTCTCTGAGTTCGGACGGATACGAAACATAATGATCGATCGTATAATATCCGTCGCTGTCCGCGCTGCCGATCGCGTCTTTCAAAACGTGTTCGGTGTGCAACACTTCTTTATCGCTGCGAAACACCAAGTCATAGTTTATATATTCGGCGTCTTTGTCCGAAATCTTTACGGAAAACGAACAATCGCAGCCGTAAGAGGAACTTTTCGTATAATCGACGTCGAAAGCGGTAATCGTCGAGCAAGCGGTAAAAGCCAAAAGCGAAACCGCGAGCAAAAGAATTAAAGCGAATATCTTTTTCATGCGTCGGTCTCCTTTTCTTTCGTTTCGCCGTCGGTTTCTGCGGATTTCTCTTTTTTGTTTTTCACGAGAAGAACGATTGCGAGCGCAGTGAGAATCGCGACCGGCACGATAGCCTGCATCAGACTAAGCTGAAACGTGCTTATGACGAGATAAACGTCCTCCATTATGCTGCCGCTGTCGTTATAAGACACGCCGCCCGAAACGGCCGTCATAACGATAAGCGCGATAAGCGCGAGCAAACCGTAAACCGCCGTCAGCACGCTTACGGGAAGGCGTTTTGAAAAACACGCCAGCAGACATCCGGCGGCAAACGGCAGAAGAATGAAAAATCCGGCGCCGGAAAGCCAGTACGTGTATTTTCCCGCTTCCGCCAAAGACGCTTTCGCGTCCATAGAAACGTCATACGCGCCTTTGCCTATCGTAAAATTGGCAAAAAGCGTCCACATCGCCATGATAAGCGCAAAAAATCCTATTGCGTAAACGGCGATAAACAAAATTTTCCTTGCTTTTTTATCCATATTTTTCTCCTTCATTTCGCTTCCCGATAATTATAACACATTTTTTCGGCAGGCGCAACAAAATCACCCCCCCCCCGGCAAATATCTCGGCAAACGCAAAACGTTTTTCATGCGCCGGACGAATATTTACGGCAAAGCGATCGGGACGCGCCGGAAACCGCGAACTCCGCCGCTTCGGGCAATAGAAAACTTCCGTTCTTCTCGTCTGCGCCGGAAATCCCTGCTCCGACCGCGCGACGAAGATTTTTGATTTATGCCCGCATTATACCGAAAATTCCGCCAAACGCCTTTCCGACGGGCGAAGCATCCGTTATTATGCTCGAAAATCCGGTCGTTAACCGAAGTTCCACCCACGCCGCTTTAAGCGGTTGTTTTCTCTTAAACGAAACAACGGCGCAGACAAAAAGCCTGCGCCGCGAAAAGAATCGGGATAATCCGATCCGGTCAGAAATTCGTGGGAACGAAGAAGTACACGGCGAACAGCACCGAAACGATCACCGTAACGACGGGTATGTCGAACTTGGGTTTTTCCTCATGCTTGACTGCCGCAACGATAAGCCCGAGCAGATATTCGAACAGCGCGATCACGAGATAAACGAGCAGCCCCACGCCTATGCCGTCCGTAATACTGTAACCGAGCGGCATAATAACTATCGTCAGGAATGCGGGAACGGCGTTCTTTACGCTTCCGAAATCGATATTCTTGACGTTGCCCATCATCAGCACGCCGACATACACGAGCGCGCACGCCGCCGCTGCCGACGGAATGAATGCGAACACGGGGAAAATAAATATCGAAAGAAGGAATCCTATCGTAACGACGAGAGAAGTAACGCCCGTTTTGCCGCCGACAGCGACTCCCGCGCCGGATTCGACGAAAGTCGTGACGGTGGAAGTGCCGAGCAGTGCGCCCGTGCAAGTCGCGATGGAGTCCGCATACATGCACTTGTCGAGCGCGATCGGCTTGCCGTTTTTATCGAGCAGCCCCGCGCGCGTCGCGCAGCCGGTAAC
>CALWBH010000067.1 GCA_944376015.1 uncultured Clostridia bacterium | reverse complement strand
ATTGTAATAAATTAATACTTTTCTGCTATAACGCACGGGGCTGTTGCATTGCTGAATGCAACAGCCCATTGCTGTGCCGTATAGCGGCGCGACGAAAGTCAGTATAAGTCCGTCGATAAATATCTGTCTCCCGCGTCGGGAAGCACGGTAACTATGAGCTTTCCTTCGAATTCTTTGCGCCGCGCTATCTCTGCCGCGGCGGCGACGTTGCATCCGCCGCTTATGCCTGCGAGCACTCCGTCCGTTTTTGCGAGCAAGCGCGCCGTGGCTTTGGCGGTTTCGGTGGGAACGGCGAGTATTTCGTCCACCGCCGATCCGTCGTAGACTTCGGGAACGAATCCCGCTCCGATACCTTGTATTCCGTGCGCTCCCGCACTGTGACCGCCGATCACCGCGCTTTCCGCGGGTTCCGCGCCTATTATTTTTATTTCGGCGTTCTTCTCTTTGAAAAATTTGCCCGCGCCGCTTATCGTTCCGCCCGTACCTATGCCGGCGACGAAGGCGGCGAGTTTTCCGTCGGTATCGTTCCATATTTCCGGCGCCGTGGTAAGATAATGCGCTTTGGGGTTGGACGGGTTGACAAACTGACCGGCTATAAAGCTCTTTTTATAAGTCGCGGCAAGTCTGTCCGCCTCGGCTACCGCGCCGCTCATGCCGAGCTTGCCGTCCGTGAGCACGAGCTCCGCACCGTAAGCCGTCATTAATTTACGGCGTTCGGCGCTCATGGTATCGGGCATGACGATAACGAGCCTGTATCCTTTTTTCGCGCAAAGCGCGGCGAGACCGATGCCCGTATTGCCGCTCGTCGGTTCTATGATTACCGTGTCGGAGTCTATCTTTCCCGACCTTTCCGCGTCGTCGAGCATTGTCAGCGCGACTCTGTCTTTTATGCTGCCCGCGGGATTGCGCGCTTCCAGCTTAACGAGCAGCCGCGCGCCGAGACCGAATTTCTTGGTAAAACCGCCGAGCTCGAGCAGGGGAGTGTTGCCTATAAGTTCACTGATGTTACCGAATATTTTCATAACGCTATTATACTCCCGTTCGCGGCATTTGTCAATGTATTGAATACGTCGGCAGTAAGCCTTTAACGCAACCTTATTATAACCTTATTATATATATAAGGATAATATATGAAAAGAATGCGCAAAAAGCGCCGCTCGGAGCATGCGGCGAGAGCGCGTTTACAGCTCGTCTATATCGCTGATTCTCGCGCCGTCGCAGGTAAACACGAAACCGTCGCCTTTCATCGAGTCTTTGTGCGTCAGAAAATGGGTCGCCGCTATGTCGGGATACGGGTTTTCTATTATCCCCGAGTACGGCGCGAAAAATTCCGCAATCGCGGCGTCGTCCACGGATTCCGAAAGCTCGCGCGTCATGAGCTTACGGGCGGATTCGAAGTCTCCCGCTTTGACGAGCGCGAAAAGACGGGGAGGAAGCCCTTTGATCGGAGTTTCCTCTGCCGCTTTCGGAGAGTATACGTAGTTATGCCGTTCGGCAAACCCGATTATGAATCTGTCGGCGGCAATTTCGCACGAGCTTGCAAGCTCGGTATTCGACATCGCTTTTCCGCCGAGCAGTTTTACGGTATACGGCAGAAGCAGAGCTTTGAGCGGAAACAAAGTGACGTAGAGCGGAGAAGACGACGGATATGTGACCGGCGCGGGTTTTTCGTTAAACGCGCCGTTGATAAGCATGACGCATTCGAAACGCGGCGCGAAAGCATATTGTATTTTCATAGTAAATAATATGCGTGGACAAAGCGATATAGAAGAACAAGCGGCGGCGCGGATTTTGTCGGATACCGTCGGAAGCGTTTTGTCCTTACAAACAGGGCGGTTTTTATGATAAATTTTTTAAAAAATTTTATCGAATTCGCTTGACTAATATTGACGCTTCCTATATAATAATTAGGCTGCACCATAGGGTGCGGTAATATTTAAGCGAAAAAGCGGTTGAATCCGGAGGTTACCGAACGCGTCACGGCTTTGGCGGAACGGATAACTTCGGAGGACGCATGCGGGGAAGATCCCTATTCGCGGACGAGCCTTCGGCGCGCGGAACGACACGCCGCTGACGAAAAGGGCGAACGCAACGCCCTTTGCAAAAGCGGTAAAAAAGAAACGCACGAAAGGGTTGTCTAAAAAAGTCAAAACGGAGGAATCAAAAAACAAAATGCAGAGCAATCAGAAAATTCGGATCAAGTTAAAGGCGTATGACCATGAGCTTCTCGATCAGAGCGCTCAAAGGATCGTGGATACCGTCAAGGCGACGGGGACGAAAGTAAGCGGTCCCGTGCCCCTTCCCACCGACAGAGAAGTTATCACCATTCTCCGCGCGGTGCACAAATACAAGGATTCGAGAGATCAGTTCGAGATCAAAACGCACAAAAGACTGATAGACATATACAGTCCGTCGAGCAAAACGGTGGACTCGCTTATGAAGCTGGATCTTCCCGCGGGAGTGGATATCCAGATAAAACTGTAAGTAGAAAGAGGCAAGAAAAATGGAAAAAGCGATTTTAGGCAAAAAAGTCGGAATGACGCAGATCTTCTCCGAGAAGGGCGAAGCCATCCCCGTTACCGTTATCAAGGCGGGACCGGTTACGGTCGTTCAGATAAAGACCGTTGAAAAAGACGGCTACGGCGCGGTCAAGGTAGCGTTCGAAGACATCGAAAAAAGAAAGGTAAACAAACCCGATATGGGGCAGTTCAAGAAAGCCGGATGCTCTCCCAAACGGTATCTCCGCGAATTCAGATCGTATAAGGCTGATTGCGAGGTCGGAAGCGAGATAAAGTGCGATACTTTCTCGGCGGGCGACATGGTCGACGTTACCGGAACGACGAAGGGTCACGGTTTTGCGGGCACCATCAAACGTTGGAACCATCACAGACTGAAAATGACGCACGGCGTAGGCCCTGTGCACAGAGAGGTCGGTTCCACGGGTGCGAACTCGACGCCCGCGCGTAAGATAAAAGGACTCAAAGGTCCCGGACAGTACGGTCACGAGCGCGTGACGATACAGAATCTGGAGATCGTAAAAGTGGACGCCGCACGCGACGTGATACTTATCCGCGGCGCGGTGCCCGGTCCCAAAGGTTCGCTCCTGACGGTGAAGTCCACCGTTAAGAAGTGAGGGAGGTCAGGATAATGCCAAGCGTTAAATTATATAAACAGACAGGCGAAACCGCGGGCACGATCGCACTTGACGACGGCGTATTCGGCGCGGAAGTCAATGTTGCGGTTATCCACCAGGTAGTGACCGCGCAGATGGCAAACAAGAGACAGGGCACCAAGAGCGCTCTTACCCGTGCGGAAGTCGCGGGCGGCGGAAAAAAGCCTTGGAGACAGAAGGGCACGGGTAACGCCCGTCAGGGCTCGATAAGAGCGCCTCAGTGGAAGCACGGCGGCGTGGTATTCGCACCGAAGCCCAGAGATTTTTCTCAGAAGATAAACAAGAAGATGAAGGACGCCGCTTTCAGAAGCGCGATCAGCTCCAAAGTAGCGGACGATCAGCTTAAAGTGGTTGACGAACTCAAAGTCACCGGCAAGACCAAAGAAATGGTCGCGGTCTTGGAAGCGCTCAAACTCGGCAGAAGAACTCTTTTCGTTCTCACCGCCGGCGACGATCTTGCGGTGCGTGCGGCAGGCAATATACAGAAAGTCGATACCGTTAACGCAGAATTCGTCAGCGTGCTCGACCTGATGAACCATACCGACGTAGTGCTCACTCAGGCGGCCGTCAAACAGATCGAGGAGGCTTACAGACAATGAACGCATACGACGTTATCATAAAGCCCGTTCTTACGGAGAAAGCGTACGACGGCATCGCCGCGAAGAAATACTGCTTTTACGTGAACGTAAACGCGACTAAGACGGATGTCAAAGCCGCAGTGGAAAAGATATTCGAAGTGGAAGTGGAGAGCGTGAACATTCTCAACGTCCGCGGCAAGAAGAAGAGAGAGCGCGGCACGGTAGGATATACCGCAGACCGTAAAAAGGCGTACGTCAAGCTCACGAGCAAATCGAAGACCATTCCTTTCTTCGACAGCTTAGCTTAAAAGGAGAGAAACTACAATGGCAGTTAAGAGATATAAGCCCATTACTCCGGGTACGAGATTCAAGACGGTTTCTTCCTTCGAAGAAGTCACGAAGTCTAAGCCCGAAAAGTCGTTGCTCGTCGCTATCAGACATACGGCAGGCAGAAACGCATACGGACGTATCACGGTACGTCAGCGCGGCGGCGGAAACAAAACGAAATACCGCATAATCGATTTCAAGAGAAACAAGGACGGTATACCCGCAAAGGTAGCCGGCATCGAATACGACCCCGGTCGCACGGCGTACATCGCGCTTCTGCATTACGTCGACGGCGAAAAGAGATATATTCTCGCTCCCGTTGGACTTAACGTAGGCGATACGGTAGTGAGCGGATCGAATGCGGACATAAAGGCAGGCAACGCGTTGCCGCTTGCGGACATTCCCGTCGGTACTTTCGTGCACAACATCGAAATGCAGCCGGGACGCGGCGGTCAGATAGCCAAGACCGCGGGCGCTGCGGCGCAGCTCATGGCGAAAGAAGGCAAATACGCGACGCTTCGTCTTCCCAGCGGTGAAATGAGATACATTCTCGCGCGTTGCAAGGCTACGGTCGGTCAGGTAGGCAATCTCGACCACGAGCTCGTCAGCCTCGGCAAGGCGGGCAGAAAGCGCCACATGGGCAGACGTCCGGAAGTGCGCGGCGTCGTAATGAACCCCAACGATCACCCTCACGGCGGCGGCGAAGGAAAATCGCCTATCGGACGTCCGACGCCCGTTACGCCTTGGGGCAAACCTACGCTCGGTTATAAGACCAGAAAGAAGCGTAAGAGCAACAAGTTCATTATCAAGAGAGTCAATTAGGAGTGAGAGCAGATGTCAAGAAGCGTTAAAAAAGGCCCTTACGTAGAAAAGAAACTCTACGATAAGATAACGGCTATGATAAACAATAACGAGAAAAAGGTCGTCAAGACCTGGTCGAGAAGCTCGACGATAATGCCCGAGTTCATCGACTTCACCATCGCGGTTCACGACGGACGCAAACACGTTCCGGTATATTGCACCGAAGAAATGGTAGGACATAAGCTCGGCGAATTTGCGCCCACCCGCACTTTCCGCGGACACGGCGGCGAAAAGACCACCAAGGGCAGATAAACAGGAGAGCAGCAATGGCAAAGAGAATAAGAGAAAAAACCAAAGCGCGCGCCGAAGCAAAGGACACCCGTCCTTCGGCGGTCGCGAAGTATATCAGGATTTCCCCTTCGAAAGCGCGCGTCGTAATGAGTCTTCTTCGCGGCAAGTCGGTTGTTGAAGCGGTAGCCATTCTTGAAAACACTCCCAAAGCAGCGAGCGAGCCGCTCATAAAGCTCATAAACAGCGCGGCGGCGAATGCGGAGAACAGCAAAGGACTTACCAAGGACGAGCTGATAATCGCCGAGATAAAGGCGGACGCAGGTCCTATTTACAAGAGATACCAGCCTGTCAGTAAAGGCAGAGCGCACAGCATAATGAAGCGCACGAGCCACCTTACGGTGATACTCGACAAGAAAGAGGAGGCGTAACGCATGGGACAGAAAGTTAATCCCCACGGACTCAGAGTGGGCGTAATCGACGGCTGGAACGCACAGTGGTACGCCAATAAAAAAGACTTCGGCAAAATGCTCAAACAGGACTACGATATCCGCACGTTCATCAAGAAGAAGTATTATACGTTCGGTATCAGCAAAGTGGTCATCGAGCGCAGCCAGAGCAAAGTTTCGGTCAATATTTATACCGGCAAAACGGGTCTGCTCATCGGCGCAAAGGGCGCAGGCGTAGAGCAGATAAGAAAAGAGCTTAAAAAGCTCACCGGTCTTGCCGACATAAGGATAAATATCCACGAGGTCAAGAAAATCGACCTTGACGCTACGCTTGTAGCGGAAGGCGTTGCTTTCCGTCTCGAAAAGCGCGAATCTTTCCGTCGCACCATGAAAAAATATATGGGCAACGTAATGAGAAGCGGAGCAAAGGGCGTCAAGATAATGGTAAGCGGCAGACTCGACGGCGCGGAAATCGCGCGCAGCGAGCATTATCACG
>CALWBH010000066.1 GCA_944376015.1 uncultured Clostridia bacterium | reverse complement strand
GCCTATGCCGTAACAACCCATGATCGGAGTCTTTTCGGTATTGTCCGCGTCGAGATACGTCATTCCCATGCTCTCGGTATACTTGTCGCCGAGCTGGAATATATTACCCACTTCTATCCCGCGTTTCACGGTAAGCGCGCGAGCGCCGCAGACGGGGCATACGCCGCCTTCTACGGCTTTGGTCACGTCCGCATACTCGAAAGGTTTGCCGTAATCGCGTTCTATGTTGAAGCCCGTGTAATGATAACCCTCTTCGTTTGCGCCCGTAACGAGGTCGTTTATGCCTTTCAGCGATCTGTCGATCACGACGGTAGCGTCCGCGTCAAGGGCGTAAAGCCCTATAAATCCCGCTTTGATACCGCTTTCGGGATCGACGCCGACCGCGGGGTGTATTTCCTTTTTAAGATAATTGCGCAGTTTTGTTTCATTAACTTCGAGATCGCCGCGCACGAACGCGATGACATATTTATCCGTATCGTTTTCCTGATATACCACCGCTTTCGCCACGCCGTCGCTCTTTCTGCCGAGAAACGCGCACACTTCTTCTATCGTTTTCTGCCCGGGAGTAGCTACCTTTGTAAGAGGAGCGGACTCGCCCGCAGCGTTTGCCGTTATGTTTTCCGCCACTTCCATATTGGCGCGGTAACCGCATTTGTCGCAGATAACGAGAGTGTCCTCGCCTATATCCGAAAGCAGCATAAATTCATGAGAAACTTTGCCGCCCATCATGCCCGAATCGGACTTGACCGCGATCACGTCTTTCGCGCCCACGCGGCGGAAAATGCGCTCGTACGCCTTATATGCTCTTTCGTAATATCTTTCGAGATCCTCCTGCGACGTATGGAAAGAATACGCGTCATTCATCGTAAACTCGCGCACGCGTATAAGCCCGCCCCTGGCGCGAGGCTCGTCACGGAACTTGGTCTGGATCTGATATATCATAAAGGGATACTGAGTATACGATTTCGCGACGTTGTTCGCAAGATGCACGGCGGCTTCTTCGTGCGTCATTCCGAGCACCATTTTATTGTCTCCGCGATCGGTAAAGCGCACCATTTCGCTGCCAATACTCGTATAACGCCCTGACTGCTGCCAGAGAGACGCGGGCATTACTACGGGAAACAACACTTCCTGCCCGTCTATGGCGTCCATTTCTTCGCGTATTATCGCCTGTACTTTTTTACTGATACGCTGAGTAGGCATAAAGAACGAATATATTCCGCTTGCCACGGGTTTTATATATCCGCCCTTTGTCATGAGTATCTGACTTTCTATCTGACTTTCGTCGGAAACGTGTTTAAGACGCTCGCCGAGCAAATTTCTGACTTTCATCCCTTATTTACTCCGATAATATTATTACCCGTCAATTATACCGCACCCGACAAACCTTGTCAAACGCTTGCGGGCAAATATTGAAAATGGAATAGTCCGCTTACGCGTACGAAAACAACAGCGGTGGTTCTCGTACGATATCCACCGCTTTATTTCTCCGTCAATAAATGTATGCGCCGTTAATCGGCGGGTTTTACCATTCCTATATGCCGTTCGAGATTGAACGCCGTCCACGGAAAAGTTTCGGGCGGGAACACTCTGAACACCATGCGTTTTTCGGTCACGGGATGAGTGAAAGACAGCTCGTACGACCATAACGCGAGACCGCCGTACGGCTGATTTTTGCCGTACCTGATATCCCCGTAAACCGGACAGCCTATCGTGGACATCTGAACGCGTATCTGATGTCCTCTGCCCGTATGCAATCTTATATCCGCGAGACATATACCGTCCGCTTCGTCTTTTTCGACGACGTTGTAATCGAGCACGGCTTTTTTAGCGCCTTCGGTAGTCATGGGAACCGCTTTAACCGTATTCGTCGCGCCGTCCTTTAAAAGATAGTGAGTAAGCCTCGCTTTTTTTTCGCTCGGGAACGCCGAAAGTACGGCAAGATACTTTTTCCCCACCGCGCCGTTTTTTATCTGCTCGCCGAGCCGAGCCGCGGCTTTGCTTGTCCGCGCGAACACCATGACTCCGCCCGTGGGACGGTCAAGCCTGTGCACGAGTCCGAGATATACGTTTCCCGGCTTGTCGTACTTCTCTTTGAGATAGCTCTTCAAAAGAGACAGCATATCTTCGTCGCCCGAGATGTCGCTCTGGCTGGGAATCCCTTGGGGCTTTACCGCGACGAGCAGATGATTGTCTTCGTAAATTATTTTTATGTCGTTATAATCCATATCGCACCGATTACCGTTTTATTCGTATTGCCATAATCCCGAGCATCCGCAAGGCAGCTCTATGCCCCTGTCGTCCGTAGGCAGCGTGACCTCGTATGCTTTCGCCTTACCTTCGGGAAGATAAATTTTAAGTATGTTTTCGAGCACCGTGGGTTGCAAACCCGTGGTATAAGAGTTTATCAGGAAGAAAAGCGGTCTGTCCGAAAGCACTTTCACCGTCATTTCCACAAGCGAACATATACTGTCTTCCAGCTTCCACGTCTCGCCGTTGGGTCCCCTGCCGTAAGACGGCGGATCCATCAGCACCGCGTCGTAAAAGTTACCGCGTTTTATCTCCCGCGCGACGAATTTGTTGCAATCGTCCACGATGTACCGCAATCCGTCGGACGGACATCCCGAAAGCCGCACGTTGCTCTTGCACCTTTCCACCATATTTTTCGCGGCGTCGACGTGAGTGACCTGCGCGCCCGACTTTGCAAGCGCTACGCTCGCGCCGCCTGTATAACCGAACAGATTCAACACCTTGGGTCTTCCGCCGCGCTTTTCCGTCAAGGCGCGCATTATATCCCAATTCACCGCCTGCTCGGGAAAAAGTCCCGTATGCTTGAATCCCATGGGTCGGACGAGAAAAGTCAGGTCGCCGTAGCTCACCGTCCATTCCGACGGGAACGGTTTCAACGTTTTCCACTTTCCGCCGCCTTCGGACGAGCGAATATACCGCGCGTTCAATCCTTTGTACTCGGAGAGCGGAAAAGGCGCGTCCCATATCGCCTGCGGATCGGGTCGCAAAAGCAGAACGTCTTTCCAACGTTCGAGCTTTTCCCCGCCGCCGGTCGCTATTATTTCATAGTCTTTCCATTTATCGGTGTGCATTATATCCTTTTTGCCGACTTTTCAACGCCGTTCGGAACGCCGCTTCGTCCGCGCGACGTTACGCGTTAATGCGGTCAGTCGTATCGCGCTCTTATTCAAAGCAGGCGTATTATTTCGTCTTCTATCTTTTCGGGCGCAGTCATCGGCGCATAACGCGCGACTACCTTTCCGCTCCCGTCAACGAGAAACTTGGTGAAATTCCACTTGATGTTACTGCCGAATATTCCCGTTTTACACGATTTGAGATAAGTAAACAGCGGCTCGGCTCCGTCGCCGTTGACATTCACTTTACCGAAAAGCCGAAACGTCGTGTTGTATTTGAGCGTACAGAACTTGGCTATTTCTTCTATACTTTCGGGCGCTTGCTCCCCGAACTGATTGCAAGGGAAATCGAGAATTTCAAACCCTTTGTCGCGGTACTTGTCGTAAAGTTTCTGCAAACCTTCGTACTGCGGCGTAAAGTGACAGCCCGTTGCCGTATTGACGATAAGCAAGACTTTCCCGCGGTACTCGGCAAGGCTTACGCTTTCTTCTTTTGCGTCTTTTACCGTAAAATCGTAAATATCCATATTGGTGCCCCCATGATTTTCGATATGACGGCCGAATCGCTTACGATCACGCTCGTCAGTCTATAAATTTATCTATTTCGGATTTTTTGCACATCACTATAAGCCGTTCTTCCGTACTGAACGGATGATCTGCGCTCGGCAGCGGCGTAATAGCCTCTCCGCGTTTTACCGCAAGTATATTCAGATTGTATTTGGAACGAACGTCTTTTTCGCGTATCGTTTTCCCCGACCACGCTTTAGGCGTGGGGATCTCGTAAATGGCGTAATCCGGCGTAAGCTGCACGTAATCGAAAATATTGTTCGCGCTGAACATGACGGCTACGCGTTCCGCAACGCTCTTTTCGGCGAACACGACTTCATCCGCGCCGTTTCTCAGCAGGAATTTTTCTTTTTTTTTCATGGACGCGCCGGAAAGCACGTACTTTGCTCCCGCTTCTTTAAGCAGCGAAGTCGCCTGCAACGACGACAGAAAATTATCGATTATGCTCACCACGCAGAGATCGAAATTATCCACGCCTACGGATTCCAGCACAGACGGTTTCGTCGCGTCGCCTATCTGCGCGGCAGTCACTTCGGGAAGTATTTCGTTTATTTTCTCTTCGTTTTTGTCGAGAACGAGCACGTGGTTTCCGAGATCGGCGAACTTTCTCGCCATATACGTCCCCAGCTTTCCGAGTCCTACGATAAGTATCGATTTCATTGTATTTTCTCCTTGTTTCCGTATTTATCCGAGCGCGTTACAGCTCAGCCTATCCTGACTTTTTCCATCGGCAGCGAAGCGGAAGGCGCGGACGGAACGCGGAAAGACATCATAAACGTCAGACATCCCACTCTGCCGAGATACATCATAACTGCAAGCACTACCTGCGACGCTACCGTAAGACCGGGCGTTATGCCCATGGTAAGTCCTACCGTGCCTATCGCGGATACGGCTTCGAAAAGAATTTCCGTCATTCCGAAACTTTCGTTTTTTATTTCGAAAAAACTTATCAGCGTCACGCCGAGCGCAATTACCGCAAAATAAATGGTAACGAACTGCGCGGCGGTTTTGACGTTGTCCTCGTCTATTCTGCGTCCGAAACATTCTATCGAACGTCTGCCGGTCAGACACGAGAACACGGACAGCACGAGTACCGCAAGCGTATTCGTTTTCATTCCGCCAGCGGTGGAACCGGACGAACCGCCTATCAGCATAAGCACTATCGTAATGAATATCGTCACCGTTTTGACGCTGCCTTCGCCGCTGAGCGGCAGTACGTTGAAACCGGCGGTACGCGGCGATATCGCCGTAAAGAACGACGAAAGCACGCGTTCTCCGAAAGGCAGATCGCCTTCCGCGAGAAAAACCGCAAGCCACGATATTACGATTACGACCGCAGTGGTTACGAGCACGAGCTTGGTGTGCAGGCTGTATTTGCGCACGTGAAAACGGTTCTCGCGCATATCCTGCCACACGAAAAAACCAAGCCCGCCGATTATGATGAGCAGCGGCACGACGATGCATATTATCGGATCGCCGGAATAAGCCGTCAAAGACGCGAATTCGACGCCGTTCGCGCCCATAAGATCGAACCCCGCGTTGCAGAACGCAGATACCGACGTAAATATCGAAAAATATATCCCCCGTCCCCAGCCGAAATCGGGAACAAAGCGAAAACAGAGCACGAACGCGCCCACGCTTTCGAAAATAATCATACCTACGAGTATCGTGCCCGTCAGTCTGACCATGCCGCTCAACGTCGGAGCGGCGACGGACTCCTGCATGACCGTTCTGCCTTTGAGCCCTATGCGCTTGCCTACGAGCTTCCAGAATGCGAACACAACCGTCATAAAACCGATACCGCCCGTCTGTATCAGTAAAAGCAGCACGATCTGCCCGAACAGCGACCAGTACATAAACGTGTCCTGCACTATAAGGCCCGTAACGCACGAAGCCGAAACGGTAGTGAACAGCGCGGTAATGAAAGACGCGCTTTCTTCCCCTTTCGTCGACACAGGCAGCAACAGCAATACCGTGCCTATAATTATTATGGTAAGATAACCCAGCACGAGAAGCCGCGTCGGCGTCATCTTTATCCTGCGTTGCATCTAATCCTCCCGCCGCGATTTCAGCGCGGCCCCCAGACTTTTTCTGCCATAGCGGGGATATTATATCATATTACGCAACCGATTGCAACCAAAATCGCATATGCCGTTCGCGGCAGCCGCGCGGCGAGCGTTAACGCTCAGCAAAACGAAAACGGCCGCCTTGCGTCAAGCCGCTCGCTATTTTCAGCGTTTTGGAGCGCGTGAAACGGAAATTACCGTCTTTTCTCCGTTGACGTCCCACTCCTTTACGAATTCACCGCCTTCCGCGAAACCGTCGCAAAGCACGTCGCCCATTATCTCTTTCGCGTACTTTTCCGCTATGCCGCGCACAAGCTCGCTGCCGCTCACGCCGAGCAGTATGTGATCGGTGACTTCCAAACCGCTCTCCTTGCGCATGGTCTGTATCTTGCTGACCAGCTCGCGCATATAACCTTCTTCTTTGAGCTCTTCGGTCATTTCGCAGTCGAGCACGGCGGTAATACCCTTATCGGTCT
>CALWBH010000065.1 GCA_944376015.1 uncultured Clostridia bacterium | reverse complement strand
GAAACCGTTACTCGCACCCCTTCCAGCGTTTTCATATCGTTTACCGCCCAGTCGAGGCGTTTTGCGCCGACGTTCTTTAACGTCGTAGTCTGCGCTTTTTCCGCTGCGGGCAACGGCGCTTTTGCTTTTGCGGGAATTTCCGCTTTTCCTTTCGCGCTTTTCTTTCCTTTCGGTCTTTCGGCTTTGGCGGAACGCTCTTGCTTGGAGACGGTAGCGTCTTTCGCGCTCTTTGGCTTGGCGGGCTCCTGCTTAACGGCATTGATTTTCACGTTATCCGCGCGCGGGACGTTCATTTTAGCGGGCTCCTGCTTAGCGGAATCGGGACGAACCGACGGCGGAAGCAAAGGTTGCAATGCCGAAAGCACGGCGGGCGCCGCGTCGACGGTAAGAATATGCGCCTTGGTATCGTAAACAAGAGTGATTTTTTCATCCGACGGCGAAAGATACTGATAAACTTCGAGATGACTGACATCGCTTGTGGGCACGAATTTTTTCCGTTTGTAACCGCGCCCCTCCATCGTAATGAAAGCCGCGCTGACTTTAAAGTTATCGCAACCGTCTATACGCAGTCTGTCTGTTTTCAAATCACTCATTATTATCCGCCTTTTCTACCGACGAAGTAGCAATAATTTTTTCACCGAGAAGGGACGAGAACAGCACCTGCCCTTCCGATATCGGCGCGTCCACGTATAATTTTTTAAGCAGTCTGCTCGCAGGAAGGATCTTAGCCAGCGATACGGGTCGATCGGTCTTAGCCGAAACCACGGCTGCGGTACCGCCGCGTACGCGAACGTTGAAAGTGGCGGTACGCACGGGATTGGTATACTCGCTTACCGCATAATCCCTTCCGAGAGCGCACTCGTTGCCGGACACGCTCACTTCGTAAAGGTCGCTGTCCACGCTAAGTCTGCATCCTTTATTGCAAGCCGCGCATATTATCTCTTTCATAAACATTCCTCCGCTCCGACGTAAAGATTACGGTTTACGTCGTCGGCTGTCAGATAAAACGTCGTTTCGTCTCCCGGGAAAAAGGATTTTTTGCCTATACGCGCAACGATCTCCCCTACGTCGTTCATAAGCACGAGCGAACCGTTGCGTATGGGTCGGGACGTCCTGACGGAAACGTAGCAGCCTTCGCCCGCTATGAAACGCCTCGGGCATACTTCCGTAACGTTTCCGGAAGGCGTGAGCCAGAACGCTTTTTTTGCCGCCGCTCCGTTCGCCGCATACTCCGCCGCATACCTGCCCGCCGTTTCGCCTTCCTCGCTTACGTTATCCGCTCCCGCGCGCACTCTGAGCGCGTTGCCGCATATAAAGAATCCCGCGGCGCTCGTCATACAATGAGAATCGGTTTCCGGTCCGCCCGCTCCGCGCTTGATAAAGCCGTAAAGCGCGTTGAGCGGCATTCTGCCTGCGGCTATGACGAGCAGATCGCACCTGACCGTTTTTTCCTCACCGTTCTGCGACAGCACTACTTCGCGCACGCGCCTGTCGCCGCGTATTTCTTTAACTTCGGCAGATAAAAGCAAGGGTATGCGGTAATCGTCCAGGCAATAAACTTTAATGTCGGGAGAAACCGCAGGATAAGGCATACGTTCGGTCACACATTCGACTTTTACTCCTTCGAGCGTAAGTCTGCGCGTCGCTATTACTCCCGATTCTCCCGAACCGAGCACTACCGCGCGCGTGCCTATGCGCTTTCCGTCCACATTCATGGCTTTAAGCGCGGCGCCCGCGGTCATTATACCGGCAGGATGGGTTCCGCCTACGTCAAGCATGCCGACAGAGCGCTCTCTGCTACCCGTTGCGAGCACGACGGCCTTGGCTTTGTATTCGAAACAGCCCTTGGGGTTTACGACTTCCGCGGTCTTGTCCGCGCTCAATGCCGTCACGACCCCTTTTATCACGCGCAAACGCGGATACGCGGATAACATATCCGTATATCTTCTGACGTATTCTCTCCCCGTCATGAGCTTCCCGAACGTCTGCGTTCCGAAAGATTCGTCGATACGCCGCGTAAGAGTGCCGCCGAGCGCACCGCTTTCGACGAGCGTTACGTCCGCTCCGCTCTTAGCCGCCGATACGGCTGCGGCTAACCCGGCAGCTCCGCCGCCTATAACAAGTACGTCCGTACGCATTATAAATTCTCCCCCGAATATAAACCGCTGCCGCGGACGTTTCTGTCTATCGCGTCTATGCTCTTTCCGAGCTCGCGCGCGAGCACCGCCGCTATTTTATCGTCGCAACCGCTCCCCTGACATTTGCCCATTCCCGCGGAAAGCCGTTTCTTCACGCCGTCTATCGTTCGGGCGCCGCGCTTTACCGCTTCGATTATCTCCGCTTCGCTAACGCATTCGCAACGGCATATTATGTTTCCGTAACGCGGATCGCGCGAAATGAGCGCGCGTTTTTCCGAAGCGCTTTTACCGTTAAGACGAACTATGGCGCGGCGTACGGGATCGAAAGCGGGTTCGCGTTCCAGCCCGAAAGAACGAGCGAACGCGGACGCTATCGCGGGCGCCGCCGTCAGTCCGGGCGAATCGACGCCTATTATATGCCACACGTTTTCGCGCCTGCCTTTTCCTATATAAAAATCCCCGTCCGCGCAAGCGGTGCGCATTCCCGCATACTTGGTGAGACGCGGCGCGTTTTCAAGACCGGGCACCAGCTTTTCCGCCGAGCCGAAAAGCTCCTTAACCGCGGAATTTCTGAAATACGGTTTTATTCTGTCGCTTACGACTGACGTCGGTCCTATGAAAAATTTTCCGGAAACGGCGGGAGAAACGAGCACCCCTTTACCGTTTTCGTCGGGAGTACCGAAGATCGGCATACTTACGGCGGACGGCTTATCGAAAAGTATGTACTCGCCGAGTCGGTGTTTTAAATAAATCAGATCGCCGAGAATACGCGCGACGGGACCCGCGCCTTCGCCCGCGCAATTGACCACCCTTGCCGCCGTTACTTTTCTGCCGTCCGCGCTTATAAGCGTTGTACTGCCGTTCAGGTTTTCGACAGACGCCGTCTCAAACCCGAATTCGTAACGCGCTCCGTTCTTTTCCGAGTTCTCTTTAAGCGCGAACGTAAATTCGAAAGGATTGGTAATGCCGGCGTCTGCCGCGTAAAGCGCGGCGGTAAGATCGGGTGAAACGCGCGGTTCGATCGCGAGCGCGTCTTCCCTTTTTATCACACGCAAATTCTTCACGCCGTTTCTTTCGCCGCGTTCGAGTAACTTTCGGAGCGCGTCCCTGCCGTTATCCCCGAAAGCGAGAAGCAACGAACCGGTACGGACGAAAGGAACGCCGAGAGCGGCGGCATAAGTCGGAAACATCTTAGCCCCGAGCACGTTGTATTTTGCTTTAAGCGTGCCCGGCAAAGGGTCGTAACCCGCATGAATAACGGCGCTGTTCGCTCCGCTGGCGCCCGTACATACGTCTTCGCGCGCTTCGACCACAACAACGCTCGTTTTATACCGGGTCAATTCGCGCGCTACCGCGCACCCTATCACACCGGCTCCGATTATGCAGAAATCATACATATAGATATTATACTACATCTCTGCGATAATTTCAACAGTATTAAAGAATTCCGTAAAAAACTTTTATGCCGTATTTTCCCGAGTATCCCGCGATAAACCCAAGCTTTAACGAAACGAGCGGAAGGTTAACGAAAGCCAAGCGAAAGCAATACGCATACGATAAAACACGAAAATTAGCCGAAAATGCGCAAAACACAAAAGCGAGCGCGAGCGAAATAACGCAAAAAAAGGACCGTACAAACGGTCCTTTTTCTTGTTTTATTTATCAGGCTCTTTTGCCGCCCTTTCTCTTTCTGAATCTTATCATATAGATTATCACGCCGGCTATAAGGATGACACCCACTATGATGAGCACTACCGCAAGGGTGGTGACTGCGTCGGAAGAAATATTGCCGCTCGTCGAAGTAACGACGATAGAATATTTCAAAGTGGAAGTATTACCCACGGAGTCCGTCACGCTGTAAACTACCTGATACAGACCGGTGCTCGTAAGCTCGTAAGCGTTACCGTTATTGATACGGTCAGCCGTCGTTACGGTGAACACAACGTCGCCCTCGGGGCTGATGAGCTGTTTGGAGTAAGTGTAGCCCGTGTTGTTCTCGTCAAGCACTTTTATCGGAGCGAAGTCGAATTTAGCGCCTACGCTCGTGCTGGGATAAGAATCCGCCTTTTTGAGCACGCTGTTTATCGAACCGATGTCTGCGGTGAACACGGGAGCAACTACGTCGCCCGCTTTTATCGTGTACGAAGCGGTTGCGGTCTGTCCGTTAAGCGAAGCGGTGTAGGTCACGGTATAGGTGCCGTCCTTCTCGGGGAAGAACATTGCCATGTTGCCTTTGAGCGTTACGCCGAGTGCATCGTAAGCTGCCTTATATTCCTCAAACATGGTATCGATGTCATCCGCCATATATACGCTACCCGTCATGTCAACGCCGTCGGGATCGGTAACCGTAACTTCGATGTCCGCGTTACCGTTCTTGGAGGAAGCGGAAACATTGGGAAGCACTACGATATTGGGCGTATCGGTGTATTCTTCGTCGAACAGTTCGCTGTAAGTAGGCATTGCACCCTGAAGATTAATCGTTATCGTCTGGGTATCGGAAACCTGAATATACTGTCTGCCCTTTTCTTCTTTCTGGGAAGCTATGCCGTTATACTTTCCACCGGAAATATCGTATTTGATCGAACCTATACCGTCGTTAGTGCCGTCCGTGCTAGTTTCGTATGCGAATGCATAATCCACAAAAGTGTAAGGCACTGAGGAATAAGCCGTGATCTCGTTACCCATGATCTTGACTTTGCCGCCGGTCACGCTGTGAAGTATGCCCGCGTTTTCAAGGTTGGTCGAGTAAGAATCGTTAAACTCGTAAGTCTGACCGTATTCCATCGTCGTGGGAAGACCTACGCTCGAAGCCGTACCGCTGCCGGATCCGCTACCGCCGTTTGCGGTCACGAATACCATTTTGACATCGCTCTTGCCCGAGATATAGAACCCGCGAAGCACTACCATATAAGTGCCCGCCACATTGGGCGTGAAACGAATGTTATCGATATG
>CALWBH010000064.1 GCA_944376015.1 uncultured Clostridia bacterium | reverse complement strand
GTAACCGCTACCCTCGCCGCAGGGGTATAAGCCTTTGACGGATAACGACTGAAAGGTATCGTCGCGAAGAAAGCGCAAGGGCGAAGTGAAACGCGTTTCGGCTGCGGTAAGTATGCCGCACGGTGCGTCGAAGCCGCGTATGCGCTTTCCGATATCCTTTATAGCCGCTTTCAGCGGATCGGTTACGTACCGCGGAAAAAGCTCGGTAAGCGGAGCGAAAGTAACTCCGCGCGGATACGTGGGCGTTACCGTTCCCGCTTTTCCGCCGTCGCCGCCTTTCAGAAAATCGCCGACAGTCTGAGCGGGCGCGGCGTAATTTTCGCCGCCGAGCGCAAACGCTTTCCTTTCGAGCGCGTGTTGATACTCGATCCCCGCGGTAATGCCGCCGTGAGGAAGATCGGAAAACCGCACCTGCACCATAAGCGCGCTGTTGGCGTTCGCTCCGTCGCGGGCGCGGTCGCTCATGCCGTTGGTCACCACTCCGCCGCGTTCGCTCGCCGCCGCCACTACGTAACCACCAGGACACATACAGAAAGTAAACACCCGTCTGTCCGAAACCGCGCTCACCGCTTTATAGTCCGCCGCGGGCAGACCTTTTACGTTGCCGTACTGAGCTTTGTTTATGCTGTCCTGCGTATGCTCTATGCGTACGCCGACGGCGAACTCGCGGGGTTCGACCGCAACGCCGCTCTCGGTCAGCATTACGAAAGTGTCGCGTGCGGAATGACCCGTCGCAAGCACGAGATCGTCCGCGGGCTCTTCCGTTTCGGAGCCGTCGGCAATGTTTTTAAGCCGTATCGCGCAAAGCTTTCCGCCGCGCGTAACCAACCCCGAAAACAGCGTGCCGAAACGCACCTGCCCGCCGCACGAGATTATGTGCTCGCGCATATTTTTCACGACGCTTTTCAGTCCGTCGCTGCCTATGTGCGGTTTACTCAGAAACAGCGTATCTTCGGGAGCGCCGAACCGAACAAAGGTTTTATATACGTCCGCGTTAAAGCCGCCGTGCGTCTGCGTGTTCAGTTTGCCGTCCGAGAACGTACCCGCTCCGCCTTCGCCGAACTGCACGTTGGAGTTTTCGTCGAGCTCCCCGCCGCCGAAAAATTTTTTCACGCTTGCCGTGCGATCCTCCACCCGCTCGCCGCGCTCGACGACTATCGGAGTAAATCCCCTGTCGGCAAGCCGCACCGCACACATCAGCCCTGCGGGGCCGCTCCCTACCACATAAACTTTACGCGGCGAACGTAATTTTTCAAGCGGCGCGTCTGCGGCAGGCAGTTCGTCGCCGTACTCTATCGAACATACCCAATGAATGTTCTGTTTTTTCCGCGCGTCGAGCGACTTTTTCAGTAAGCGAAAATACAGCGGTTCATGCCCGAGCGCGCGTGCCGCCGTTTTTCTAAGCTCGCCGTCGTCTTCCGACGGCAGTAATTTTACGTTGTCCAGCCTGTATATTTTCATTTGGTAAGCGCGTCGGCAACGCGAAGCGCGCTTGCAAACGCCCAGTGCAGATTATAGCCGCCGCATTCTCCGTCCGCGTTGAGCGCCTCGCCCGCAAAATACAGACCTTTCACGAGTCTGCTTTCGAGATTGTCCGTCACTTCGGCGAGCGGCACGCCGCCGCGCGTGACCTGCGCGTAATCGAATCCCAGCGTACCCGAAACGTCAAGACGGAAATTTTTAACCGCTCGGGCTATCGCGCGGGCGTCGTCGCTGTCCGCATATCTTATTACCGCTCTGCCTATCTGATTGTTAAGCGTAAGCGCAAGCAGTTCTCCGCCGTCGTAGCCCGCGCGTTTTTTCTTTTCTATGTCCGCGACAAGCTCGCTTTCGGACACGTCGGGAAGAAATTCCAGCGACAGCGTACAGCCGCGCCTGTCCGTAACATAAGAAGAAAGAGTAAATATCGCGTTTCCGCTTACTCCGTATTCGGTGAATATGACGTCGCCGCGAGTCGTTTTCAATACTTTATCCCCGCAAAGCGCGGTCACCGCACATTCGGCGCGTATGCCTTTAAGCGTTTTTATGTATTCGGTATTTGTTTTAAGCTGTACGAGCGACGGGAATAGCGGCGTTACCTTATGACCGAGCGCGCGAACGAGATCGAATGCGGCGCCGTCGGTGCCGAACTGTTTCTGCGCTTTGCCGCCCGCGCAAAAAACCGCTTTATCCGCGGTTATAACGCCTTTGTCGGTATGTATCAAAAACCCTTTTTCCAAACCCGTTACGCGCGTTTCGACGAGCGTTTTCACTCCCGAGCGATCGCACTTGCGGCGCAGACAGTCCGTAAGCGAAGAAGCCTGCCTGCCCGCCGGATATATCCGCCCCTGTTCGTCGGTCGCGAAAAGTCCGTTGAAAGCGGAAAGCACGCGCTCGACGGGCGCTCTTTCGAGCACGGACGAAAGCAGGCGCGCGTCGTCGGTAAAATAATGCTCCGCGCCCGCTTTCGCGTTGGCGACGTTGCCCTGACCGTTGCCTGTGGCGGAAAGCTTTTTCCCGACGCGAGCGCCGCGCTCGATAATAACGGTTTTTTTACCTTTACCCAGCGCAGCCGCAAGATACAGCCCCGACGCGCCGCCGCCTATTATTGCGATTTCGTATTCGTTCATAAGCGTATTATACCACCGTTTGACGGATATTGCAACGACTAAACGAAAATTATGCCGATATCGGCGCAAAAAGCCGTATGTTTAACCGATTTCCACAAACCAACGCGACGTTTCGGGTTCGAAATACAAATAACGCCGTACTTCGCCGAAAACGCAATCGTAACGCACGGGATAAAACGCGTCCGAGCGCGGGGGAACGGTGCGCACTCCGACGACGCGCGCGATCTCGTATTCCCTGCCGTCCGACCACGTTAAGGACAGCGGTTGCATTTTCCCTTCTTCCGAAAACCTGACCGTTACCGCTACATAAATTTTACCGATTGCGCTCATACGACGATTATTGACGTCGGAAGCGCAGGATTATACCTTATGTCCGCATAATTATGCAAGAAATAGCTTTCGAATAAATTTTTTCTTATTTTTTTACAAAAATATTACTAACATATTTGATATTGAAAAATTTCTGTGTTATAATTATGCGGAAAAACGAAATCTATTTCCGGAGGAAATTTATATGTTTAAAAACGAGTATATCGCATCGGTTTATGAAACGGTATGCAAGAGAAATCCTAACGAGCCCGAGTTTCTTCAGGCGGTCAGAGAAGTTCTCGAATCGCTCGAACCCGTAGCGGCTAAGCGTCCCGACCTTGTAAAAGCAGGCGTGTTCGAAAGAATAGTCGAGCCCGAGAGATTCATTCAGTTCAGAGTAAGCTGGGTGGACGACAACGGCAAAGTACAGGTCAACCGCGGCTACAGAGTTCAGTTCAACTCCGCGATCGGACCTTACAAGGGCGGTCTCAGACTTCACCCTTCGGTAAACGCTTCCGTAATCAAGTTCCTCGGCTTCGAGCAGATCTTCAAAAACAGCCTTACTACCCTTCCCATGGGCGGCGGTAAAGGCGGCAGCGACTTCGATCCCAAAGGAAAGAGCGACAACGAAATCATGCGTTTCTGCCAGTCGTTCATGACCGAGCTTTGCAAACATATCGGCGCGGACACCGACGTTCCCGCAGGCGACATCGGCGTGGGCGCACGCGAAATCGGCTTTATGTTCGGTCAGTACAAGAGACTGCGTAACGAGTTTACGGGCGTGCTTACGGGCAAAGGTCTTACCTACGGCGGTTCGCTCGCAAGAACGGAAGCTACGGGTTACGGACTTTGCTATTTCACCAATGAAATGCTCAAGACCGCAGGCACGAGCTTCGAAGGCAAGAAAGTGGTTATATCCAGTTCGGGTAACGTCGCTACCTATGCTACCGCAAAGGCAACGCAGCTCGGCGCTACCGTCATCGCGCTTTCCGACTCCAACGGCTATATCGTCGACGAAAAGGGTATCAACCTCGACGTCGTCAAGCAGATAAAGGAAGTCGAGAGAAAGAGAATCAAGGAATACGTCGACAGAGTCAAGGGCGCCAAGTACTTCGAAGGCTGCCACGGTATCTGGACCGTTCCCTGCGACATCGCGCTTCCCTGCGCTACGCAGAACGAACTCGATCTCGAAAGCGCAAAAGCGCTTATAAAGAACGGCTGCAAATTCGTTGCCGAAGGCGCGAACATGCCTTCCACTCCCGAAGCTATCGAAGAATTCCAGAAAAACGGCATAGGTTTCGGACCCGCAAAAGCGGCTAACGCAGGCGGCGTCGCTACGTCCGGACTTGAGATGAGCCAGAACTCCATTCGTCTTTCCTGGACGTTCGAAGAAGTGGACGAGAAACTTCACGGCATAATGAAGAGCATTTACAAAGCGGCTTACGACGCTTCCGTCGAGTACGGCTGCCCCGGCAATCTCGTTGCCGGCGCGAACATTGCGGGCTTCCTCAAAGTCGCCGAAGCAATGAAATGGCAGGGCGTTGCATATTAATGATCTATCAAAAGCGAAAGGCAGGCGCGGTCGTCTGCCTTTTTCTTTAACGGGAGAATAAAATAATATGGAAATAAAAATACGCAAAGCGTGCGAAAGCGACGCGGACGCGCTCGTAACGCTGCTCGCGCAGGTAGGGCGTACGCATTCGGAAGGCAGACCGGATATTTACTGTTCCCCGCTTTCCAAGCACACGAACGAAAGCGCGAAAAAACTGATCGCTGACCGCTCGGGCGGAGTGATCGTAGCGGAAACAAACGGAAAGGTATGCGGCGAACTTATTTATAAAATATTCGACCGCGCATGCGACGGGTTTCTCAAAGCCCGCAAATGGCTTTATATAGACGACCTGTGCGTGGACGAAAGCGCAAGGGGCAAAGGCGTTGCGAGCGCTCTTATAAGCGAAGCGGAAAGCATAGCGCGCCGCGAAAATTGCGGTTCAGTCGAGCTGAACTGCTGGGCGTTCAATAAAACCGCCGCAAAGGTTTACGAAAAAGCGGGCTTTACTCCGCAAAAGACCGAATACGAAAAAATTCTTACGCCGCGCGGCAACGAAGACTGAACGCGCGATAAACGGAAATACGGCAAACGTTAACGTTTTGACGGCATTTCCGTAAACGACAAGGAGCAGTTATGAAAAAACTTTTTTCGGATTTCAAAAAATTCATTTCGAAAGGCAATGTCATCGACCTTGCCGTAGGTATGATTATCGGCGCGGCGTTCACCGCAATAGTGACCGCGCTCGTCAATTGTATCTTCAAACCGCTTATCGCCGCAATCCCCGGCGCAGACGGCACAAGCGCGCTTAAAGTCACATTGCGACAAGCGGTTTACGATTCCGCCGGCAATCTTACGAGCGAAGCGGTTGTGCTTGACTTCGGCGAAGTGATAAGCGCGGTTATTACTTTCCTGCTGACCGCAATCATTCTGTTTGCGATAGTCAAGGTCATAGTCGCGTTCAGAGAACGAAGCGAAAAACTGCAAGCCTCCATAAAGAAAGCGCGCGAAGACAAGCTCCGCGC
>CALWBH010000063.1 GCA_944376015.1 uncultured Clostridia bacterium | reverse complement strand
ATGCACTCTGATACGGGCGAGCAGTTCCTCGATGGCAAACGGCTTGGTCATATAATCGTTCGCGCCTATATCCAGTCCCGCGACTTTGTCCATTATCTGATCGCGCGCCGTAAGTATGATGACGGGCGTCTCCTTTACCTGACGGAGCCGTCTGAGCAGTTCTATGCCGTTAAGCCCGGGGAGCATAAGATCGAGTATAATCAGTTCGTAGTCGTGGGCGATCGCGTTTTCGAGCGCTACACGCCCGTCGGCTATGTGTCTGACTTCATAGCCCTCGTGTTCGAGTTCGAGCTGAACGAATCGCGCAATTTTAACTTCGTCTTCTACAATGAGTATCATTTCTTTCATCCTATCGCATTGATATCGTAAGGGGTTTCCTGATAAACGTAATAATTAAGCCAGTTTGACATAAGCAAAGAAGAATGGGCGCGCCACGTAAGGCGGGGGTTGCCGTCCTCGTCGTAATAATTGACGGGCTTTTCCACATCCGTTCTGCCGAGCGCGGTATCGCGGCGGTATTCGTTATCCAGCGTAAATTTATCGTATTCGCCGTGACCGAACACGAACACGCGGCGCCTGTCTTTGCTTGCGGCAAGATATATCCCCGCCTCGTCGCTCTCGGCAAGAATATCTATGTCCGCCAAAGCGCGCATTTTTTCCTGATCCACTTCGGTGTGACGGGAATGAGGAGCATAAAAATACTCGTCAAAATTGCGTACGAGCGGGTTGGAACGCTTCATGCTTCTGTGCAGGTACACGCCGCTTATTTTTTTTTCGATCGGTACTTTGTCCACGCCGTAAAAATAATACATTGCGGCTATCGCGCCCCAGCAAATATACAAGGAAGAAAATACGTTATGCTGCGCCCAACTCATAATGCGCATTATTTCGTCCCAATACAGCACTTCTTCGAATTTCATCTGTTCCACGGGCGCGCCCGTAAAGATCATTCCGTCAAACTTCCTTCCGCTCTTCACCGCTTCGTCGAAGGTCATGTAAAACGACCGCAAATGTTCTTCGGGCGTGTGAGTGGCGCGATAAGTCGCCGTCTGCAAAAGCGTTATCTCGACCTGTAAAGGCGTATTCGAAATGAGCCTGAGCAATTCCAGCTCGGTCTCTTCCTTGTTCGGCATAAGGTTAAGGATACCTATCGAAAGCGGACGAATCTCCTGCGATCTCGCTCGGCGATCCGCCATTACGAAAATATTTTCTTTTTCGAGCAATTCTTTTGCCGGCAACGCCGACGGCACTATAACGGGCATTTCCTTTCTCCTTGTTTTCAATGATAACACAATCCGAGCCGCATTGTCAAGCGCGCAAAATACGGCAATAAGGAGAGTAAAAAGTACGGGAGGGCAAAGACTTGCTTTACCCTCCCGCGTCCGTTAAAATCGCTTGTTATAACGCATTTCAAGTCGCCTCATACCAGCCAAGCGTGTTTTCGGAAGCAAGCATTATATTGTCGAAGTCGAAACCTCTGACCGCATCGCCGCTGAGAACGGTAAACACTATTACGTTTTCACCCGGCTGTAATTCTATCTCACCGATACCGATAGGCTCAAACTCACTCCACTCCGCCACCGTGAAAGCAGGCACGACGGCATCGGAAGTGATTTCTGCGCCGTTGAGCGTTATGCTCATTGCTTCGGTAAATTTAAACGCAGTACCGCGTTTGCATACCGTTGCGAACAATGCCGCCGTCGCGCCGTTTTCTCCTCCGTCGATCTTGAAAGTAACGGTCGCTCCCACGTTAGCGTTAAGATTGCCCACATGATCCCCTGCCACTATCGGCATGGTTTCGTTGGTATCCGTTCCGAACATATGGCCGGGTCCGTAGACAGCTCTGCCGTCTTCCGCCTCGAATACGTTCTGGACCAGACCCTCCATATCCATTTCCACTTTTATGCTGTAAGTCGCGGTCATTCTTTCGTAAGTCACGGCCACGACCTTGGTGCCCATGGTCTCCATATCGGGTTCGTAAACGGTGCATCTATCGAGGTCTATCTGCTCCTGCGAGCCGTCGCGCTTGGTCGCCGTAACGACGATACCCTCATAGGAGAATTCCTCATTCATCAGATATTCCGTCTTCGCGCCGGAAGCGTCCACGGAAAGCGCGGTGTAGGTGTAGTACTGACCGAGCCTCAGCGGCTGTATCGCTATCGCTTCGAGGTCGGGAGCGTTGTCGCCGATGAACGCGACGGTGAGTTTGTGCGCGCCCGACGTCATATCGTTATACGCCGCGCCGTTCGCGCCTATCCCCACCGTAACGAAGGGAGTCGCCACGCCTTCTTCGCCCGCTCTGCCGACGAAGCCGGACGACGCGATAAAGATGTTTTCCTTGCTTATCTTCGTGCCGTCGAGGGTAAATTCGACGTTCGCCGCAAGATCATCTGCCGTGTAGCCCGCAGGCGCCGCCATATACATATTGATATACGCCGTGCCTTTGGAGATCATATAGAAGTCGAAGTCAAACGACTGCCCGTTCAGCTTGGTGCCGTCGAAGCATCTGCCCGTCTCGCCCTCCGCTTCCGCGCCGCCGAGATGACCCGCGTATGCGGTGAAGCCCTTGCCGTACGTCTGCATTTCGTCCGCCATGACGTCGGCAAGCACATAGTCCTTGTTATACGCCATGTTGACCACTCCGTCGTAGCCCGACGTGTCCGTATCTTCGAGTATGACGTCCGACGCATCTTCCGTCCAGCCGAGCGTCGCGTCCGTCTTGATCTTTATGTTGTCGAAGTTATAGCCGAAGTCGTACGAGATGTTCATCAGCTGTATGTTATTGTTGCCCGCAATCAGGCTTATGCAGCCGAGATTGACGTCGATGAAGTCCGCCCAGGTTTCCGTGCCTATGCCCGTCGAGGGAACGTAGCTGTTGCGCTCGAGCATTTCGCCGTTGACCATAACGGCGACGCCCTGCGTGAATATCGC
>CALWBH010000062.1 GCA_944376015.1 uncultured Clostridia bacterium | reverse complement strand
CCGCCTGCGGCGTCAAGATTGATTGTAACCTTATTTTTTGACGACGCATTTTCGCAGGCGGCAAGTATTGCCGTAAAGCAAACAAGCAACGTTAGCGTCAGTATTAACGATAACGCAAATTTTTTAGGCATTTCATTTCTCCTCTTTCATTTTTTCTTTATTATATATTTTATGTTTTATGTCATTTTTTCGGTTTGGGCGTAAACAGACGGAATACGGGAAGCTTTTGCGCGGAAGACGCGGAAGGATCGTTTTTGCCGTCGTCGTTTTTTTCTTCCGGTATTTCGTTCGGTAAAGTGACGATGAATTCGGAGCCTTCGTTCACCTTGCTTCTGACTTCTATCCTGCCGTTTGTAAGCTGAAGAATTTTGCTGACTATGCTGAGCCCCAGTCCGTTACCCGAAACGGAGCGGGATTCGTCGCCCTGCCAGAACTTGTCGAATATCCTTTTTTGCGTCTGCTCGCTCATTCCGATACCGCTGTCGCGGACGCTTACCGTCACGCGGTTGCTTTCCGAAGATACGGATATTTCAATCGTTCCCTCGGGCGGGGTGAATTTGACGGCGTTGCCAATGAGGTTTATCCACATCTGCTGAACGAGGTCTTCGCTCCCGTAATACTCCACGCTTTCGCCGGAAAGCGAAAGATCGATGTGCTTTGCGTCCATGTCGGACTGGAACATGAGCGCGCATTTACGCAGCTGTTCGTCGAGACTGTAAAGTTTTTTTTCGTAAACGGTTTCGTGATTTTCCAGCCTTGACATAAAAAGGGTGTTCTGCGCGAGACGGGAGAGCCTGTTGGATTCGGTTATTATTATGTCTATATATTCTCGGCGTTCTTCTTCGGTAAGTCCGCCTTTTTTGAGCAGTTTCGCGAAACCGTATATGGAAGCGATGGGGGTCTTGAATTCGTGCGAAAAATCGCTTATGAAATCGGTTTTCAAAGTTTCTATCGATTTGAGCGAGCTGACCATAGAGTTGAATCCGCAGTTCAGATCGTGCATATAACCTTCGTCGTTTTCGGGCAGGGAAACGTTGAAGTCGCCGTGCGCCACTTTACCCATTGCGGTCTGAAACTCGTTCAGATCCTTGAAAGTAAGGCTGTAAAGCGCCACGGAGAGCAGACATCCTATGAGCGAACTTATCAATATCAATATTATGATAAGCAGTACCGGACTTATTGCAGGCGCGTTCACCGAATCCGCAATGCCGGTATAATAAAACACCGCCATTAACGTTATCGCAATGGTCATCGTGACCAACATCAGTATGAACATATAAGATACTATCCTGAACGTCAGGGAATATATCTTACTGCGTTTTTTAACTTGTTTTTTGTTCCTGTTCATTCGTTATCGGGTGCCGCGGATTTTTTTACCGCCTTGAATCCTATGCCGCGCACCGTTACTATCTCGAAATCGGCGTTGTTTTCGAAGCGGTTGCGCAGTCTGTTTATGTGTACGTTGAGCGTGTTGTCCGATTCGTTTTCAAACCCCCATATCTCGTCTAACAGTTGAAATTTAGTAAATATCTGTCCGGGGTAGGAAAGCAGTTTGTAAAGCAGGTAAAACTCTTTTTTCGGCAGCGTGACCGAACCTGACGCGTCGTCCACCGTAAGGCTGTCGTAGTGCAGAACGGTAGAGCCTATTTCGAGTTTTCTTTCGCTGACTATCTTGCTTCTTCTGAGCAAAGCCTTTATGCGGAGCAGCATTTCTTCTTCGTCGACGGGTTTCGTCATGTAATCGTCTATGCCCACCAGAAACGCTTCGCGCTTGTCTTCGCGCGCGGATTTTGCGGTTATCATGAGTATAGGCAGCTCGCTTCCGCCCTGTCTGAGAACGTCCGTGAGCTCATAGCCGTTCATGACGGGCATCATAACGTCGAGTATCATGAGATCGACGTGGTTTTTTTCCAGCACTTTAAGCGCTTCTTCTCCGTTGGACGCGGTAAGAGTGGTGTACCCGTTGGATCTGAGTATCGCGGAGTACAGCTTTTGCAGGTTTTCGTTATCTTCGACTATGAGTATTTTAAACATATAAACATTATAACACAAACTTTCGGATTTTTGTATAGTTTTTCTTAATATTTATTATTAAAATATTCTGTGAGTAACGGTTGTCGGAAAAGGGGTTGACTAAAAACGCAAACAGTGGTAAAATATTTCAAGAATGAAAAGACTTTCGTTGAAAAAAACAATAGCGCTGTGCTGTATAAGCGGTTTAGTCGCGATATTCATGATCGTGACTACCGTCGTCACGTCTATTTTTTCGACGGGTATTTCTTCCTTTTTCAATCAGGAAACTTCCAAGATAGTAAATAGAGGCGAGCCGATCTATACCAGCGATTATTCGTCGCCGGCAAAATTGCGCATACGCGACGAAGCGGTATGTCTCGAAATCGAGAGCGAGGGTATAGTGTTGCTTAAAAACGATACGCCCGAAAATTCCGAAGCTCCTTCGTTGCCGCTCGAAAAGGGCGCAAAGATAAGCGTTTTCGGACAGGGTAGCGAAGACTTTCTTTACGGCGGAACGCAGAGCGACACAAGCTCGGTAAAATCGCGCGTTTCTTTTATCGACGGTCTGACCGATTCGGGCTTTTCCGTTAATCCCGTGCTCAGAAAGTTTTATACTTCGGGTAACGGTTCTTCATACCGCCGCATCGTTCCGCCTGACGGAACGGTAAACGCCGCCGCGTCGTCGTTTGCGATAAACGAGGTGCCCGTGTACGAATATAACGAAGAAGTGATTGAGTCGTTTTCGGAATATAACGCCGCGGCAGTGGTGGTCATAGGCAGGAGCGGACTTATCGGTTCGGATCTGCCGCGCGTCCCTCTCGATTCGGGATATTATTATCTCGAACCGGACGAAAGGGAGCTGGCAATGATCGAGTTTGCGGCGACATATTTCGACAACGTGGTGGTATTGATAAATTCAGCCAATCCCATGCAGCTCGGCTCGCTTGCGGAAAACGAAAACGTCGATTCCGCGCTTTGGGTGGGCAATCCCGGGTCTACGGGCGCGTACGCGATAGGACGAGTTCTGAACGGTTATACCAATCCTTCGGGCAGGTTGCCTGATACTTACGCTTACGATTTTCTGCGCGCGCCTTCTACCGTCAATCTCGGCGATTACGTCATAAGAAACGCGCCGATAAATACGTCTAACGTAAACAGATACATGGTATATGCGGAAGGGATCTACGTGGGGTACAGGTATTACGAAACGCGTTACGAAGACACCGTGTTCGGTCGAAGCGGCGCCGTCGTCACCGATTTCGACTACGCGCAGGAAGTACTCTATCCTTTCGGTTACGGGCTTTCTTATACCGAGTTCGAGTACAGCGGTTTTTCCGTCGCATACGTCGCGGCGGAAGACGTTTACGAAGTGCGGCTCAACGTTACCAATACCGGAGACAAGGACGGTAAAGAAACGGTGCAGATATATATGCAGTCGCCGTACGACGAAGAAAGCGGCATTGAAACGCCTTCCGTGGAGTTGGTCGGATATGCCAAGACGGACATGCTTGCGCCCGAAGAAACCGCAAACGTGACCGTACGCGTGAGCGCGGACTCGCTCGGAACGTACGATAAAAACGGCGTAAACGTCAGAGCAGGGGGAAAATATTATTTCACCGCCGCTTATGACGCGCATCATGCGATTAACAATATAATAGCGCGCAAGGAAAGCGAAGGAGAGACCGTTGCGGACAGGGAGCTTTTACGCGGCGAAGGAGACGCGGGTCTCGCTGCCGTTACGGAAGATATTCCGACGGTTGAGGGCGAAGGAGAGAGCGGGATATTCGCCGCGGCGGATATAAGCGCGTACGACGAAACTTATACGGGGCTTTCTCGTAAAAACTGGGCGGAGACATTCCCCGAGTCTTCCTATAAGGAAGGGTCTTGGTTCGCGCCGAAAGAACTAACCGAAAAACTCGTTGTGGACGATTCTTACAAGGATAGCGAGACGGAACTTCCCGAAACGGGCGTGATCGACGAAAGCAATCAGAATCTTTCCGCATTCTACCTGTTGCAAAACGAAGTTGCTTACGGCGACGAAAGGTATCGCGCCCTGATAAAAAAACTGACGGTAAGCGAAATGTCCGAATTCGTTCGTATGGGCGGATATTCCACGCTTGCGCTCGAAAAGATAAATCTCCCCGAAACCAAAAGCCGTTACGGCACTACCGGTATTTCCGAAGACGTGTTCGGCGTAAGGGATATGACGTATCCCACTCAGCCCGTCGTAGCCGCGACTTTCAATGCCGAGCTCGTCGAAGAATTGGGAAAATGTATGTCCGAAGATATGCTGTATGCGGGTATAACGGGTATATTCGCCCCAGGACTCAATATTCACCGTTCGGCGTACGGCGGAGGGAATTATGAAAATTATTCCGAAGACAGTTTGCTGTGCGGCAAAACGGGCGCGGCGCTCGTGCGCGGAGTGCGTAATAAAATGGGGTATGCGATAGGCAAATATTTCGGTCTTCAAGCGCAGGAAACCAACAAGTGGGGCGTCAGCATATTCGCTGACGAACAGACGATACGTGAATTGTATCTCGAACCTTTCCGTATCGCAGTTACGGAAGGCGGAATGACTGCCGTAATGACGTCGGCGTCGCGCGTGGGTACCGTGTGGTCGGGCGCGCATAAAGGGCTTCTTACGGACGTGCTTCGCGGCGAATGGGGCTTTAAGGGTATGGTCATGACCGATCAGTCGATGTTCGGCGGCGGAGCGCATATGGATATAGGTTCGGGGCTTTGCGCCGGCAGCGACCTTTGGTTCAATACCAACAGCGTGCTTTGGCGGCTTAGCGCGGAACAGTTGCAGATGCCCGCTATTGTCGAAGCGTTGCAACGTGCGTCCGAAAATATCGCTTATACCGTAATAAGGTCGAGCGCGATGAACGGTCTTACCGAAAATTCGGACATAGAACGCATTATTCCTACATGGCAGGGAATACTTATTGCTCTGGATATAATCCTGCTTTCCGCTTGTTTAGCAGTCTTTGTATTCGTCACCGTCAATCGCATAGCTACCGGCAGGAATAAAAACGTAATAACGACCGAAATCAAATAAATCATTTAAAATATCTCGCAAACAAAAAATACCGCGTCGAACGCGGTATTTTTTCGTGTTTTATGCGGTAGTTATAAGGTCAGCGAACTTACGCGCTAATTCGGAATATGCGGAAGATCATCGTCGCTTGCCAAAGCCGTTCCGTTTACGAGCGCGTATAACTCTTTGTATTTTTCGTCCGCTCGGGTAGCCGCGGCGCTTATCGTTATTTCGTCTCCCGCTTTCAGGTCGAGATCGTCGTTCGGAACGAAGCGTTCGTCGTTGCGTCTGACGTCGGATACGGCGGCTCCGTACGGCAGGAGAAGATCGCGTATGCTGCGCCCGACGGCGAATCCGCCGGCTTTGACGTTAAGCGTGAAATCCGTTCGTTTTCCTTTTTCGCCGAACTGCTCGGCATATCCTTCGAGCAGTACGTCGTAAACGGCGCCGGTACGCATGAGTTTACCGACGGTATATCCTACGGCGGAAGCGATGACTACGGGGAAGAGAAGATTGAAGTTATAACTTCCCGTGAGCTCGAAAACCATTACGGTCGCGGTAAGGGGTGCTTTGACTACTGCCGAAAAGAATGCGGCGGTACCCGTCATTACTATAATGTCGGAATATGCCGCGTTCATTCCGAGCGACTGCGCTATGTAGGAGAATACGCCTGCCGCGCAAGCGCCCGTAGCAAGCATGGGAATAAACACTCCGCAGGGGACTCCCGCGCCCATGTTGAAAACGGACGACGCGAATTTGAGTATCAGTACGGTGACGAGCGCAACGACGACAGGCGACGCAAAATTAAGCGTTACGGAGAAATCCTGCGTTCCGCCGTGCGTTCCGAGCGCTTCTATAAGGCTGTGCCCGCCGCCCATTTCGTAAAAGGAAATAAGCCCGAACGCGCCCGCCGCTACGAAGGGAACGAGCATTCTGCCCGCGCCTCCGAGAAAAACGATACGGGCGAAAACTTTACGCATACCCATTACCGCGTAATAAAATCCGACTCCGAGAAATCCGACTGCCAGCGCGGCTATAAGGGATAATCCTGCTACCGTCATCGTATCCGTAAAAGTCCCCGCGCCCGAAAGATCGAAAGCGGAAAAGGCCGAAGACACGGTAAACGAAGGATCGGCAAACGAAAGCAGAGTAAGTATTCCGTTTCTCACGGCTACGCCCGATATCACCGAGAAAAGCGCGGAGATTATTATTTCGGGAGTAAACTTTCTATGCGCTTCTTCCACGGCGAACAAAAAACCGGTCAGCGGCGCGTTAAAAGCGACGGCGAGTCCTGCCGACGCCGCGCCTCCTATAATGCAGCGTTCGTTTCGAGTATTGTCGGTAAGTCTGCCGACGCCGCTGCCCGCGCAAGCGCCTATCATTATGCTCGGTCCTTCGCTGCCCGCGTTCATACCGAGAAACACCGTCAAGAGCGAAAGCGCAAACGCCGTACACATCGTTCTGAACCATTTGAGTCTGAATACGCCGCGCGTCGCTCCTTCCGCTTGCGGAACGCCGCTGCCTTTTGCGATCGGTATAAACCTGAGTATCGTTCCGATAAGTATCGCGGCTGCGCAAAGCGCGACGAAAAGCAAAGGTATGAGATACGGTCGCGCGATAAAAGCGCCGTACCAGGCGACGGAATATTTTTCCCCGTAACCCGTACACACATTGTATAGCGTAACTGCCGTGCCCGAAAAAACTCCGGCGACGACGGAGAAGAGAATCAGAGTGCAAATGTCGGCTGTCCTGCCGTATCTTGTCCTGTGCGTAAGTCTGTGCATACCGTTATTTTATATCTTTTGCTTGCGTTTGTAAAGAAAATCGGCTATAATATAACGGAAACAGGAGATAGCAAAGTTGAAAAAGTACGATTATCTGATAGTGGGCGCTGGACTTTTCGGTTCGGTGTTCGCTCACGAAGCAATGCGGAAAGGCAAAAAGGTTTTGGTCGTGGATAAACGCGATCATATCGCCGGCAATATCTACACGCGTGAAACCGAAGGTATAAACGTGCATATTTACGGCGCGCATATCTTCCATACGTCGGACGAAAAGGTGTGGAATTACGTAAACCGTTTCGCGCGGTTCAATAACTATATAAACTGTCCGGTTGCGCGGTATAAGAACGAAATATACAATATGCCGTTCAACATGAACACGTTTTCCAAAATGTGGGGAGTGATCACTCCGGCGGAAGCGAAAGCCCGTATAGAAGAGCAGAAAAAAGCGGCGGGAATAACCGAACCCGCAAATCTCGAAGAGCAGGCGCTTTCGCTTGTCGGAAAGGATATATACGAAAAGCTCGTTAAAGGTTATACGGAAAAACAGTGGGGGAGACGCGCGACAGAGCTGCCCGCGTTCATAATCCGCAGACTCCCCGTGCGCTTTATTTACGATAACAATTATTTCAACGACAGATACCAGGGAATTCCCGAAGGCGGCTATACGCAGATATGCGAAAAAATGCTCGACGGCGCGGAAGTGAGACTGAACGTAGATTATTTCGAGAACAGATCCGAGCTTGACGCGCTTGCCGACAAAGTGCTTTTTACGGGTATGATAGACGAGTATTACGGCTACCGATACGGCGAGCTCGAATACCGCAGTCTGAGATTCGAAACGGAAACGCTGGATTGCGAAAACTATCAGGGCAACGCCGTAGTCAATTATACCGAGTACGAAGTGCCGTACACCCGCGTTATAGAGCATAAGCATTTCGAGTTCGGCACTCAGCCGAAGACCGTCGTCACGCGCGAATATCCTGCGACGTGGAAAAAAGGCGACGAGCCTTATTATCCCGTCAACAACGAGCGCAACGACGCGCTTTATGCAAAATACAAGGCGCTTGCCGAAGCCGAAGGCAACGTTATTTTCGGCGGTAGGCTCGGTATGTACAAATATTACGATATGGACGATACGATAGCCGCCGCGCTTGCGCTCTGCGAAAAAAAATTGTAAACCGTCGCGCAGCGAAGTTTGTCCGCTTGCGCAAACGCGATTAAAAGCAATTTGCAGGGGCGACGTCGCATACGGCGGAAAATCGTTTGACAAAACGGCATAAATATATTATATTATACAAGTTGTCGGTAAGCGATGCGCTTACCGAAGCGTCGAGGCGTAGCGCAGTCTGGTAGCGCGCATGGTTCGGGACCATGAGGTCGCGTGTTCGAGTCACGTCGCCTCGACCAAACCGAGGATAAGGGCGCATCTCGCGCCCTTTCTTCATGTCTCGGACTTCGGTCATTTACGTTTGAGTAAACTCCCTCGTCCTCGCATTTGAAAGTGCACGATCTGCAACCCTTCTGCTCGGTTTGAAGGGTAGCATTTTTATCCACTAAACCCAAAGCGAGAATAAGGGCGCATTTTGCGCCCTTATCTGTTTTTGTCTCCGACTTCGGTCGTTTATTATGCAGTTACTTCCTTATGACCGAAAAAAGAGCGCGTAAAGCGCTTTTTTTTATCGGTCGAATTTTTTTAATACGGGATCGGTGTAAAAGACATGAACGCCCTGCTTTCGCCGTTTCGTCTGTAACGTTGTCTTGAAAGGTTATAAAACATTGAAAGGTTATAAGACAGTGAAAAACGTCCGTCGAACGAAACTCAAATCAAAATCCGTTCGGTTTTTCGGGAATTAATTAATCGGGAATTAATTAATAAGTCTAATCGGGAATTAATTAATAAGTCCTTTCTTGGAAGTTAAGAAAGGACTTACGATTTTAAGATAAATTATGCTTTGTTCAGTTGTCTTTGCCGATGTTATAAACGCTGATCGCGTCGGAGATTGTTTTTTCCATCGCCTGACGACCGTATTTGTCCACGTCGGCTTTATTCTTCGCTTCGTGGGTGAGACAGCCCGCGCCGCCTATGCAGCCGCCTACGCACGCCATGCCTTCTATAAAGTTACCGTCGGGCTTACCCGCCTGCGCTTTAAGCAATGCGGTGCGGCATTGTTCGATACCGTCGCAAGGCACCGCTTTAAGCTCGAAATCGGTGAGGCCGTGTTCTTTAAGCCCTTGCGCGACGGCGTCCGAAAGCCCGCCGCTGCGCGCGAATATTCTGCCGTAATAGGAGGCGTTGTCGAGCACTCCTTCCTCGAGCGTCGTTATGTCTATATCTCGGCTGTCGAACAGCGCCTGTAATTCTTCGAAGGTAATTACGCTGTCGATGTACGGACGGACGTGTTCGAGCTGGAATTCCATTTTCTTTGCCGTGCACGGTCCGATGAACACGATCTTGCACTTGGGATCGGTTTCTTTGATATATTTCGCAATGGTTGCGGCGGGGGAAAGGTTATGCGAGACGTGCTGTACCATTTTGGGGAAGGATTTGTGCACGTAATCCACGAAAGCGGGGCAGCAGGAGCTTGTAAGGAATCCTTTTTCCGCAAGCTCTTTGCTTTCCGAATAAGCGACCATATCTGCGCCGAGAGCGGCTTCCACCACATGGAAAAATCCGAGTTTTTCTATGCCGGTAATGACCTGACCGAGCTTGGCGTAGGTGAAATTGCTCGCAATGCTCGGCGCGACCACGGCGTAAACTTTATACTTTGAGTTATCGTCGCTTTTGTTGATTATGTCGATGACGTTCAGTATGAAAGATTTATCCGAGATGGCGCCGAAGGGGCACTGATAAACGCAAGCGCCGCAGGAAATACATTTATTGTTGTCTATCTTTGCTTCGCCGGTATCCGCCATGCTGATAGCTTTTATCTTGCAGGCGTTTTCGCAAGGGCGTTTGCGGTTGATGATTGCGCTGTATTGGCACGCCTGCGCGCATCTTCCGCAATTGATACACTTGGCTTTGTCGATGTGCGCCTTGTGCTGTGCGTCAAAGGTTATCGCGTCTTTGGGGCAGACGTCCTCACAGCGGTGTGCGAGGCAACCGCGGCAAGCGTCGGATACCTGATATCCGCTCGCGGGACATTCGTCGCACGCTATGTCTATAACTTCGATAACGTTGGGATTGGACTTGTCGCCGCCCATGGCTATCTTGACGCGCTCGGCAAGTATGGCGCGTTCTTTATAGATACAACATCTCATCGTAGGCGTGCCGCCGGGGATTATCTCTTTGGGGATATCCACGACTTTTTCGAGCAGATCGCCTTTCCAGGCATGCTTTGCTACTGCGCGCAGTACCTTGTATTTAAGGTATTGGACTTTGGTGTCGAATTTTCTCATATATGTTCACCTGCTTTATAAAATGTATTCTTGGTTTTTTGCGCCTTTTGCTTATCTGCGTCAAATGCGGATAGGCGCGTAAAGATGTCTTGGGAACGGGGAAGAATGTCGTTCGGAAACGCTCAGAAATAGCTGACGTTTATTTTTTTGCCCATTTTACCCAAACAGTCGGAAAGTTCTTCGACGAGCCGCATTTTGATATTAAAAGTTATGGGCAGGTCGGGGTTCTGGTGCGCGGGGTTCACCGCGCGTCCGACGAAGAAACTTACGTCGGTAGCGTCTTCGAACAGCATGCGCGCGATAAGGCTCGCTCCGTCCCGTCCGCAACTCCACTTTTCGTACTTGCCGTTATCTTTGAGATAATCCTTGGCATATTCGAGCACTCGGCTTACGGTGATCACGCCTTCGGTGACGAGATCCACTCCTTCTATTTCCGCCGTAGGGGGGATTTCGGGGTCGAGATATTCGAGTTTGGGCACGAGCGGCTTGTCCAGCCACTTTGCGGCTATCGTGGACGTCGTTCCTCCGCAGACTATGTGTTTGCCCGGAGACGAGAAGAACAGCGACATTACCTTATCGTTATCCGCACGGTCCGCGGGCGGTCCGAACATCAGATTGACGGGGGTGCGCGGACGCATTTTTACGGTGCACACCGTTGCGTCGTCGCCCGGTTGACCGTCGTACAGTCTGTCGCATTCGTCGAGGAGTATTTTGGTGAGCGTTTTGGCGGTAAAACCGACGGGAACGAACGTTTTCATGAATTCGATTATGTCCGAACGTTTCCAGCCGAAATTATACCTGATGCCTACGCCCGCATGCTCCACGCCGTCGCTCATTGCGATGAATACGTCGCCTTCCTGTAATTCGATGTCCGCTTTTGTGATGCGTTTGCCGCCTATTTCCAGAGTCTCGACGGGGTACTCGTAATTTTCGCCGTTGCGAATGAGAATGGATTTCGGATTGTCGTACTGTATGATCTCCGCGCGTTTGTTGTCCACTATGCGGATAATCGTGAAAGTGGAATAGGCGACTCCGCGTACCGAACAGACGGGCAACGTTGCCGCAATCGTTTCCACGCAGTCTTCCAGTTTCAGTCCCGCCGCGATCATTGTGGAAATGATTTTGCTCGTAAGCGTGGAAAGTATACTCGCTTTAACGCCGCTTCCCAGTCCGTCGGCAAGTACGAGCACGAGCGAATCGTCCGTTTCCACTTTTTCCACGTGGTCGCCGCAAAGGTTTTCGCCGGCATGGTTAATGCTCAGATAACCGATATCCGCGCAAAGCTCATTTTTCTTCGTCATGCGATATCGACTCCTTTAACTTGGTAAGGGCGATCTTGGTTTCCGCCGCCGTTTCGCCGAGCAGGGAAGCGATATCCTGCACGATACGCATTTGTTTTTCCACGACTTTGTCCGCAATGTCCACCGTAGCGCGGCTTATTTCTTCTTTTTTAGCGCGCTCTTCCGCTTCGTCGGTAATGTCGCGGATAATGGTGATGAGAATTTTGGAGGATTTGTCGTGTATTATCGTAAGATCGAAATATTTGTTATATTCGGGATAGTACCCGCGCCGACCGCGCACCTGTTTGTGCTCGTCGAGCACTTCGAGAAAAGGCATGGGATCTATAAGCCGTACCACTTGTTCGCCGAGCACGTCCGCCTGCGATTGGACGTTGAACATCTTCATCGCGGCTTTGTTTATCTGCTGTATTTCGAGTTCTTCGTTGACTACGAGAATCCCGTTAGGGGTATTGCTTATAATATTGTTCGAGAACCTTTCCGCTTTTGCCATAAGGAAGGGCAGGCACATACTCACGTCCGCTTTGCCTTGGAATACGGCTATGGCTTTTTCGCGACAGGTGTCGTATCCGCACGTGCCGCAATTGAGTTCGTCCGACGGTTTGAACTTGCCCGTACTGCGCAGTATTTCGCGTATCTGTTCTTCGGTCGGCATCAGTTTGTTTACGCCGATCTTTTCGCGTTCTTTATGCAGAAATTCCGGGGTAGGCTGCGCGACGTTGAAATCTTTTTTGCCGGCGTAATTGCTTATCGCCTGGTAATGCCGTACGGGCGAATTGCGGAATTTTTCCATTACGGGACCGCCTATACACCCGCCCGAGCAGGCGTTCATTTCAATGAAACAGTTTTTGAGATTGCCCGCGGCTATATCGTTGAGCGCGGATTTGCAATTCTCAACGCCGTCTACGGTCAGATATGTATAACCGTTGTCGGGAAGCTCCATCGATTTGAGCACGCCCCCGACGATGGGGAAAAAGCGCGCGCGGCTGTCTTCGCGCTCGTCCGCGCCGTTTTCCACGGTTATGCCTTCGCGCCTGAGCATTACGGCAAGCTCGCGGAAAGTGAGCACTGCATCCACCGTTCCGTTGTACGCTTCGTCTTTTTTGGACAGGCAAGGTCCGATAAACACCGTTTTCGCTTTGGGATAACGGCGTTTGATGTCGAGACAGTGCGCCTGCATGGGGGACACCACGGGCGCGAGATATTTGAGCAGGTCGGGATAATACTTGCTTATCAGCAGGTTTACCGAATGGCAGCAGCTCGTTATGATAACGTCGCCCGTTTTTTCGCGGAGCATGCGCTCGTATTCGCGCTTGACCATCGTCGCGCCTATCGCCGTTTCCTCCACTTCCGCAAAGCCGAGTTTTTTCAGCGCGGCGGACAGCGTGGAAATGCTCGCCCCTTCGAAATAAGCGAGAAAAGAGGGGGCTACGCTTGCCACAACGGGCGCGGACTTATCCGCGAGCATAGCGTCGACCATGTCCGTTTCGTCCACCGTTTCTTTGGCGTTCTGCGGACAGACGACATAACATTGACCGCAAAGTATGCATTCGTCGTAAACGACGTGCGCCTGATTGCCCGAAAAGCGTATGGACTTGACGGGGCAGTGACGTATACATTTATAACAGTTGCGGCAATCCGACTTTTTAAGTTTGAGAAATTCGGGCATTATGATATTCTCCCGTGTAAACTCATTTTATCCTCGGAAGGACGTCTTTTTCGAAAAATTCCGTTACCGTATCCGGCGTGACGGAAAAGCGCTCTTCGCCTATGAGCACGTTGACTCCCGTCTGGCATTGTCCCAGACAGAACGTGCCTGCAAGCTCTATGCTGTCTTTAAGTCCGCGTTCGGAAATAAGTTTCTGTAATCCTTCGACGACTTCTCTCGATCCTTTGAGATGGCAAGAGCTGCCGATACATACCGTGATTTTCATCATCAAAATTGCTCCTTGTGGTAGTGTGTCCGTTTATGTTTTCCGCTTAGCGGCGAACGCCGCGCGGGCGAAACGTAATATCTATGTTTGCTGTTCGGATGCGCTCGCTTTTATTCGTAGTCTACGACGTTGACCCATTTAAGCAGCAGCTCGCGTTCTCCGTACTTGCCTTTGACCGACTGCGCCGCGGCAACGATCGGCAGCCATTTCTGTATATACTTCTTTTCCGTACCGCTCTTTTCGCAGAACAGGTCGAGATATTTTTCCGCCAGTTCTTCTTTTCCGTCGAGCACGAAAATAAGATATGTCTGCGCCACGTCCGCCGACGCATTGCCCTGAGTAGCGTGCGCCCAGTCCAGGATATACGGCGCGCCGTTACCGGTAATGACTATGTTGGACGGATTGAAATCGCCGTGGCAGAGTTTTTTATGCTTCGGCATGCTTTCGAGCGCGGTGTGCAGCTCATAACGCGTGGTCGCGTCGAGATCGGTATCGCATATCTTACGGTCCATCTTGTCTTTGAGCTTGCCGAGAAGGGGAGCGCGTTTTTCGTGTACCGTCATTTGCAGATCGACAAAGAATTCGAGATACTCGTCCGTTTTTTCCGGATTTTTGTCCATGAGCTCGGCAAGCGTCTTGCCTTCGACGTATTCCGAACGGATCGCCCACTTGCCGTCTTCGACTTCCACGTCAATAAGACGGGGGATATTGAGACCCGTTTCTTCCACTCTTGCCTGATTGAGCGCTTCGTTGAGCACGTCGGCTTTGGAAAAATCGGTATCGAAAACCTTAACGACTGCGTCGCCTTCGCGGTATACGATCTTGGATGTTCTGACTGCAATTACCTTTCTTTTTATTTCGTTCATAATTACTCCGTAATCGGTGTCGTTCAATGATTATTGTATCATAGAAACAGCATTTCCGCAAGGGTTAATATTAAAATATTTGCTGTAAATTTTATATTATCGTACTTGCGGCAGGCTTATCAAAAGAAAAGAGCGAAACGTAAGTTCCGCTCTTTTCCCGCAGGCAGTATTATTTGCCGTAATAAGCTCTGAGATACATCTCTTTGATCTCGCTCATCAGCGGATAGCGGGGGTTAGCGCCCGTGCACTGATCGTCGAACGCCTGTTCGACCATGGCGTCGAGTCTGTCGAGGAAGTCTTTCTCGTCGGGAACGTAATCCTTGATCGTGGGTTTGATACCGACTCTCGCTTTGAGCTCGTCGATCGCTTTGATGAGGTTTTCCACCTTATCCGCGTCCGTCTTGCCCTTGATACCGAGATAGTCCGCGACTTCCGCGTATCTTGCCATAGCGTGGGGATGATCGTACTGCGAGAACGTACCCATTTTAGCGGGTTGTTCGCTCGCGTTGAATCTGATGACTTCGTCGATCATAAGCGCGTTTGCAACGCCGTGGGGGAGATGGTGGAACGCGCCGAGCTTGTGCGCCATCGAGTGGCAGACGCCGAGGAACGCGTTTGCGAACGCCATACCGGCCATGGTAGCGGCATTGCCCATCTTTTCGCGCGCCACGGGGTCGTTGGGACCGTTGTCGTAAGCGCGGGGCAGATATTCGAATATCATTTTGAGCGAACGGAGCGCGAGTCCGTCGGTGTAATCGGTAGCCATTACCGAAGCGTAAGCTTCGAGCGCGTGGGTGACCGCGTCGATACCGGACGCGCTGGTCAGTCCTTTAGGCGCGCTCATCATCATATCCGCGTCGATTATAGCCATGTTAGGCAGGAGTTCGTAATCGGCAAGGGGATATTTGACGCCCGTGGTCTCGTCGGTGATGACTGCGAACGGGGTGACTTCCGAACCGGTACCGGCGGAAGTGGGAACCGCTACGAAATAAGCTTTTTCGCCCATCTTCGGGAAGGTGTATACGCGCTTGCGGATATCGATGAAACGCATAGCCATATCCAGGAAGTCGGCGTCGGGATGTTCGTAAAGCACCCACATTATCTTACCTGCGTCCACAGCCGAACCGCCGCCGATGGCGATGATCACGTCGGGCTTGAACTCGGACATGAGTTTAGCGCCTTCGCGTGCGCACGCCAGCGTGGGATCGGGCGCGACATTGGAGAACGTCGTGTGCATGATACCCATTTCGTCGAGTTTGTGTTCGATGGGCTTGGTATAACCGTTATTGTAAAGGAAGCTGTCGGTAACGATGAACGCTTTCTTCTTGCCCATTATTGTGCCGAGTTCGTCGAGAGCGACGGGCAGGCAGCCTTTCTTGAAATATACTTTCTGTGGTGTTCTGAACCAAAGCATGTTTTCTCTCCTTTCCGCAACGGTCTTTATATTGATAAGGTGTTTTACTCCGACGTTCTCGGATACGCTGTTTCCGCCCCAGCTTCCGCAACCGAGCGTAAGGGAAGGAGCGAGCTTGAAGTTGTAAAGGTCACCTATACCGCCGTGAGAGGAAGGCGTGTTGACGAGAATACGGCAGGTCTTCATTCTTTCGCCGAATTCCGCGAGCTTTTCTTTTTCGGTCACCGCGTTGAGATATATGGACGAGGTGTGTCCGTATCCGCCGTCTGCGATGAGATGTTCCGCTTTGTCGAACGCGTCTTTGATGTCCTTAGCCTTGTACATTGCGAGAACGGGGGACAGCTTTTCGTGAGCGAATTCTTCGCTGATGTCCACGCTCTCCACTTCGCCGATAAGTATCTTGGTGGTTTCGGGCACTTCGACGCCGGCGAGGGCGGCTATGGTATGCGCTTTCTGACCGACTATCTTGGCGTTAAGCGCGCCGTTTATGATTATAGTCTTTCTGACTTTTTCGATTTCGTCCGGTTTAAGGAAATAGCAGTTTCTGTAAGCGAATTCTTTCTTAACCGCTTCGTAAACGTTCTTGTGAACGATTACGGACTGCTCGGACGCGCAGATCATACCGTTGTCGAAGGTCTTGGAATGAATGATCGAGTTGACCGCAAGCACTATGTCCGCCGTATCGTCTATGATCGCGGGCGTATTGCCTGCGCCGACGCCGAGCGCGGGTTTACCGCTCGAATATGCCGCTTTGACCATGCCGGGACCGCCGGTAGCGAGAATAATATCCGCTTCTTTCATTATAAGATTGGTCATTTCGAGCGAAGGCACGTCTATCCAGCCGATGATGCCTTCGGGCGCGCCCGCTTCTACCGCGGCTTCGAGCACTACCTTAGCGGCAGCTATTGTGCTGAGCTTTGCGCGGGGGTGGGGGGATATGATTATACCGTTGCGCGTTTTAAGCGAAATGAGAGTTTTGAATATCGCCGTGGAAGTGGGGTTGGTCGTGGGGATGACTGCCGCGACTACGCCGATGGGTTCCGCTACTTTTTTGATACCGTAAGCTTTGTCTTCTTCGATAACGCCGCAAGTCTTGGTGTTCTTGTAAGCGTTGTAAATGTACTCCGCGGCATAGTTGTTTTTGATGACCTTGTCTTCGACAACGCCCATGCCCGTTTCTTCGACCGCCATCTTTGCAAGGGGGATACGCGCTTTGTTAGCCGCGATAGCCGCCGCCTTGAAGATCTTGTCGACCTGCTCCTGCGTGTAAGTCGCGAAAACTTTCTGAGCCTTTTTTACCCTTGCAAGGGTCTCTTCCAGTCTTTCCACGCTGTCAACGATAGGATAGTTCTCTTTCATTTGAATCGTCCTCCATAAAAATGTTTCAAACCTTTATGTGTGTAAAGTGTTTTTTCCTAAGTTATTTACGCGCGCATTCAAGCGCTTTAACGACCGCCGTCACCGTTTCTTCCGGATTGCCCTTTTCTTTCACCGTGATATCGGCGTATTTTTCGTAATAAGGTCTCCGTTCTTCGAACAGCTGCGCAAGCGTTTCGCCTTCTTTCATCACAACGCCGCGCGTACGTATGTTTGTGAGTCGCTTTTCCAGCAGGGGAAGGGGAACGTCGAGATATACGCAAATGCCGTCGGCTTTCAGATGTGCCATTCCGCTTTCGCAGAAAACCGCGCTTCCGCCCGTGGCTATCACCGTATCGTCGGCGTCGATACCGAGCAATACTTTGTTTTCAAGCTCTTCGAATTCTTCCGCGCCGCTTTCGGCAAGTATGTCTATCAGTTTTTTACCCGTTGCGGTCTGTAACAGCAGGTCGGTATCGGTAAATGCCATTCCGAGCGATTTCGCAAGCAGTACGCCCACCGTACTTTTGCCCGCGCCCGGCATACCCGTAAGTATGACGTTCATGTTATTTTACGCGATCGTTCAGGTGCTGAGAGAGCACCGCCAGCGAAGACGCCAGGTTTTCGTTCTCCACAAGCACCGTGGGCGGAACTTTGAGAAGCGTGGGCGCAAAATTCCATATAGCCGTGATGCCGTGCGCCACGAGTTTGTTGCAGGCGTCCTGAGCTCCCGAAGCGGGCACTGTTATTATGCCCAATCTTACGTTTTTTTCTATACATATCCTGCCGAGCTCGCTCATGGGGAGAACCGCTTTGTCTCCTGCTTTGCTCCCTATGACGTTTTCGTTGTTGTCGAACGCCGCCACTATTTGCAACCCGTAGTCCGAAAATCCGCCGTACGACAGAAGCGCCCGTCCGAGATTTCCCGCGCCTATAAGCACAGTATTGGTTACCGAGTTACAGCCGAGATATTTTTCAAGATCCACTATAAGCTCTTCGGTGACGTATCCTTTTTTGGGACGTCCGCTCCCGCTGACAGACCCGAGGTCTTTTCTGACCTGTACGTCGTTGAGCCCGAGCGCCGCCGCCAGCATTGCCGCCGATATACGCGGAGCATCGTCTTTTACCGACTTCAGATAGTGCAGGTAAAGGGGCAGCCTTCTCAATGTCTGTATGGATACGTTCTTTTCGCTCATTTCGCGTTTCGCTCTCCTTCGGATTTTGCAAGCTAAGTATAATACTTTTTCTTTGCCTTGTCAAATAAATTACGGCATATCGATAAAAATTTATTTATATTTTTTTATTTATTGTATGCGCGTCCGAGCGCTTGAAAAATTCGTCGTCGGGCGCGGGGGCGGGGGAAGGGTTTACGCGTCCGAGTTTTCGGAATTTTCGTCGAAATTTCGCGCGGATGGCGAAAGGTGGCTTACAGACGGCAGTCTGCCGCATAATGCGGTTGCGTAAAGCTCCAAAAATAAAATTTTTAAATTTTTACCCCATTAATTAAGCAATCTTTTTGTATTTTATATGCAATTTATGTATAATATTAACGTTTATAAAGTTATTGTGGTATGATAAATAATATGAAAAACGAAACTGTATGCAGAAGATTGAAAGAATGCCGTATGGCGTGCGGATTTACTCAGAGAGAAGTTGCGGAAAATATCGGCGTGTCTCAATCTGTTTACAGCCGCTATGAAACGGGCGTATGCGAATGTACTTACTTGCAATTGGCAAAACTTTGCGACCTTTTCGACGTTTCCGC
>CALWBH010000061.1 GCA_944376015.1 uncultured Clostridia bacterium | reverse complement strand
AAAGCGCAACGGAAGAAACGGAAACCTCCGTCGCTCAAAAACAGAATTTTAAAATAGAGCCGATAAAAACGGAAAAGGAAACTGCGGAAGAAGTTCGTTCTTACGATTACATTGCGGAAAAGCGGGGTACTTCCGGAAAGGTATATTCTTCGGCTTTGCAAAGACCGGGCGTGAAAAAGAAAAGCGATAAAGAGCGCACGGCGAGACCTGTTACGGAAACTCCCGCCGCGCCGCCGAAAGCTAAGGCGGTTCCGCAAAAAGCCGCAGAAGTTAAAGCTCCGCGTGTTCGGGAAGATGGGACGTTGCCCGTTACGCGCAGACTCGTTATTACAAACAGACTTAACGTAGTAAATATTTTCAACGACTATCTGAAAGAAAAGGACGAGAACGATCGTAAAAAACTGTCCGAGTCCATCGAGCAGATAGAGTTGGGAGAAAAATAAATCGCGAGGGTGAAGGAGTATGTATCAGATCGGTATAGATATCGGAGGCACGACGATAAAGGCGGGTCTCGTCAAAGAGGGCAGGATACTGTCATGGAAATCCGTTGTAACGGACGTAGACGCGGGTGCGGATAAAGTCATAAGCGATATAGCAGGGCTTGTCAACGCGCTTAAAGACGACGCGGGAGACAAGATAATAACGGGAGTGGGCATAGGTTGTCCGGGTGCGGTCAATTCCTGTTCGGGCGTAGTGGATCAGGCGTACAATCTCAAATGGGAATACGTTCCGCTCGGAGAAAGGATGCAGAAGCTTACGGGTTACCCCACGCGCGTTTGCAACGACGCAAACGCCGCGGCGCTCGGCGAAGCGAAGTACGGCGCCGGAAAGACATATAAATCGAGCGTATTCATTACGATAGGTACCGGCATAGGCAGCGGAATAATCATAGACGGAAGACTGTATGAAGGGAATCAGTCCAAAGGCGCGGAGATAGGGCATGTTGTCATAAAGTCGGGCGGAGAGCAGTGCACCTGCGGGCGTAAAGGGTGCTTCGAGGCTTATTCGTCGGCCACGGCGCTTATACGCGATACTAAACGCGCGATGCGTAAAAACAGGTCGAGTAAGCTTTGGGACGTTTGCCCCAATATCGACGACGTAAACGGAAAAACCGTATTCGACGCTATGTTGCTTGACGACAAATCGGCAAAAAAGGTTTTCGATAATTACATAAAAATGCTTGGCGAAGGACTCGTCAATATCATAAACGCACTCAGACCCGAAGCGATAATTCTCGGCGGCGGAGTATGCGCGCAAGGCGACGTACTTCTCACGCCGCTTAAAAAGTACATAACCAAATATTCGTTCGGGGAAGGTCCGCACGTCGGTCTTCATACCGCGACTTTGAAAAACGACGCGGGTATAATCGGAGCCGCCGCGCTTGTAGCATGGGCGGACAATTGATATTTACTCCTCGTTTCACGGCTATATAAAATAAAAGACTAAAAACAAATCCGCGTTAACGGCGCGGACTTGTTTTTTTGTCGCGTTTTGCGTTCGCAAAAAACCGCAAAGCGTTTTCTTTGCGGCTAAGCGGCGTTAGCGGCGCGCGAAATAAATTTCGTCGAGCGCCAATATCGCTTTATAATAAATCTCTTCGAGCTTATAAAAATCTTCGACGGGATAACATTCGTCGGCGTCATGCATGTGTGTGTTTTTTCCGGGGAAAACCGCTCCGAAAGCCACGCAACACGGCAATTCTTTCGCATAAGTGCCGCCGCCTATATGCAGGGGCTTGCTTTCGAAATCGCCCGTGCAATCGCGGTAAACGTTCATAAGCGTATTTACCAGCAATCCGTTTTCGTCGACGGACAGCGCGGGCGCGGAATGGAGAGTTACAACTTGGGCGTTACCGAATTTTTCTTTTATTGTCGCCGTTACTTTTTTTGCGTCCGCGCAGGCGGGAATGCGTATGTCAAGAGTCAAAACGAGCTTGTCGTCTTTTTTGCGACATACTCCTGCGTTTACCGTGGTTTCTCCCGTTTCGTCCGATTCATATATGCCGAGAGCTTTTTCGGGCGAGCGCGCGCCGAAGATTTCAGCCAGCTTGCTCAGAGTTTCGTCCTCTGGGAGTAAGGCGCACAGCAGTACCGACATTTTGGATATAGCGTTGCTGCCTTTAAGCGGGGTGGACGCATGGGCGGCGGTTCCGCGTGCGGATATTTCAATAAACCCGCCCGAAGGATATATCGATATATCCGAAAGATCGCAACCGTGTTCGGCGAGCGCAAGCGCTACTTTTTCGTTTTTCAGAATATCCGCAGGAACCCGATATGCGTCGAGCGCGGCATATAAAGGGCTGTTTTTTGTTATGGCGGCTTTGCAGAGATTGGGCACTATGTTCGCTTTTTCTCCGCCTTCGACGTAAGAGAGCGCTTGCGCCGCGGTAGGAGATAGCGGCAGGGAAACGCTGAGATGCAGTATGCCTTTTTCGCTTGCGGTGACGGGGAAGTCGGAATCGGGAGTAAACGCGACCGTAGGGATCTCGCAATGCTTGACGTAATGTTTGATGCACGCGCTGCCTTCCTCTTCGTTACAGCCGACGATAAGTCGGACTCGTCCGTTAAGCTTGACGTTTTCGCGCGCGAGCCTTGCGAGCGAATGCAGACACGCGACCACCGGACCTTTGTCGTCGCTGACTCCGCGCCCGTACAGCATGCCGTTTTCGACGGTGAGTTTAAACGGATCGGTGCTCCAACCGTTTCCGGCAGGCACGATATCGAGATGTCCGAGAATACCGATCAATCCTTCTCCTTCGCCGTATTCCGCCCAGGCGGCATACCCTTCGTCCGTTCCCGTACGGAGACCGTATCCGCGCGCGATGTCCGTAAAAACATCGAGCGCTTTGCGATTGTTTTTCCCGAAAGGCGCGCCTTGTTCGGCGGTCGCGTTGGTCGAATTTATTTCTATCAGTCTTGCAAGATCGTTAATCATAGTCAAATTATAAATTAAAGGATAAAATAAGTCAAGATTTTTATAAAAACTATTGACAATGCGTGAAGCGGTGTGTATAATATGCGGTATGAATGCAGTATGTTTAACGGGCAACCGTCCGCATAAGATCCCGTTCAGGGAAGGCAGCAGGGAGCATGAGCAGCTTATGGAGCGCATGCGCGCCGTCGTTGTCGATCTTATAAAGGAAGGTTATACCCATTTCATTACCGGAATGGCGCTCGGCTCGGACATCTGGTTCGCGGAATGCGTGCTCGATCTTGCGGACATATATCCGCAGATAAAGCTCGAAGCCGCCGTGCCCTATGCGGGGCAACGGGACAGGCTTGCCGTGGCGGACAGATTCAGGTATGACGCCGTAATATCCAAGTGTTTCAAAGTAACGGTACTCGAAAACGAATATACCAAATACTGTATGGGGAAACGCAATCGGTACATGGTGGATAATTCGGACGTAGTGCTTGTGATAATGTATTCGGATATCGGCGGAACCGCCGTGACCCGCGCTTATGCCGAAAAAAAGAATAAGCGCATAATCGATCTGGTATAATTACATATTTCACGGACGGCAAAGCTTTTCGCGGAATAGTAATATATAAATCGGAAAAATATAAGACGTGAAATTCAGGAGACAGACACGAATGGAGACAAAAAAGTATATTCTCTGCCCGAGATGCGAACTTAACTACATCGACATTAATGAAAAGTACTGCGACGTTTGTAAAGCGGAGCTCGGTATAGGAGAAGCTAATTTCCTGCTCCCTGACGAGGAAGATGAATCGGAAGGAAAACTTTGCCCTATCTGCCATACCAATTACTGCGAAGAAGGCGAGGATATGTGCATAGAGTGCAAAAAGGAGCATGCCAACAAAGATAAGGCTATAGAGCCTGAAAGCTGGGAAGACGAAGATGAAGAAGTCGCGGCGGATATCGACAGCGATCTCGACGACGTAGATCTCGGACTCGACGACGATGACGAAGAGGAAGAGCCGGAAGAAACCGACACTCCCGACGAAGACGATTTCGAGTACATCAACCCGGACGATTTTGCCGACGATGACGAAGATGATGACGATGAAGACGACGAAGGCAACTTCATCTGAATGATGGACCGAAAAAGGTCGTAATATACCGACAGACGTTATAAAACGTGTTCGACTTTAAACGTGCGTAAATTGCGGGAGCAATTAACGCGCGTTTTGGCATATAGTGCGTTTGCTTAGCATAGTCTATAAGGAATATAAGGAGGATTTATGGATTTAACAGAAACGGTAAGCGCAGGATATATCAGGCAGGCCGCAAAGATCCAGACCATAGTTCAGCTCAGCGTCAGGTGCGAAGGCGCGGAACGCGTGCTTGCGGTAAGCGCGGGCGCTAACGTCAGGGTGAGCGAAACGCTCAACGGAGAAGTGCGTCTGAGCGGAAGGGAGGCTCTCGAAGCCGTAGTAATGACGGAAGACGGAATGCGCCGAGTGAGCGGTTGGGCGGAGTTTTCCGACCGCGCGGAAGCGGAGGGCATTACTCCTACGTCGCGTACGACCGCATACTGTCGCGTGCTCGATACCGATGTGGTAAGCGTCGGCGGCGGTAACGCTACCTTTGCGTCGGTAATAGAGATAACGGTTTACGAAGAAAAAACGTGTATCATTCCGCCTGCGCCGACTTCC
>CALWBH010000060.1 GCA_944376015.1 uncultured Clostridia bacterium | reverse complement strand
AGCATAACTTCCCCCGACGCGCTTTCGGGCGGTAAAACTCAGATAGCCGGACTCATAGGGCTTTCCGATCCGCCGAGAGAAGAAGCGGCGGACGCCGTGGCAAGGTGCAAGAGCGCGGGCATACGCCCCGTCATGCTTACCGGAGACGCTCCGGGCGCGGCGAAAAGCGTGGCGCGCGCCGTCGGCATGAGCGCAGATAAAGTGCTTACGGGCAGACAAATAGAAAAAATGAGCGACGCTCAGCTTTCCGAACAATTGAAAACGGTAAGCGTGTTCGCACGCGTCACCCCGTCCGATAAACTCCGTATCGTAAAACTGTTTCAGGACAAAGGCGAAGTGGTGGGCGTTACGGGCGACGGCGTGAACGACGCTCCCGCGTTAAAGACCGCAGATATAGGCTGCGCGATGGGAAGCGGCACCGACGTGGCGAAAGCCGAATCGGACATAGTACTGACCGACGACAACTTCGCGACCATCGTGGACGCGGTGGAAACGGGACGCGGAGTGTTCGACAATATCCGCAAAGCCGTGTCTTTCCTGCTCGGCACAAACATTGGCGAAGTGGTGGCGGTCGTGCTTGCAATGTGTCTTACCTTCGATTCTCCGCTGCTCAGTATGCAGCTGCTGTGGATTAATCTCGTATCCGACTCATTCCCCGCAATAGCTCTCGGCGCGGAAAAAACCGCCAAGGACGTAATGAAACGCGCGCCGCTCGGTCGGAACGAAGGCATATTTTCGCGCGGAATGATAGCCCGCATAGTCGTACACGGTATCGCTTTCGGAGTACTCTGCCTTACGGCTTATTATACTACGCGCGCGCTTACGGACAACGAAACGATGGCGCGTACGGCATGCTTTTTCACCCTCGGCGTTTCGCAGATACTGCACGCCTATAACCTGCGTTCGGACGCTCCGCTCGTCAAGTGCGGCATATTCTCCAACCGTCTGCTCAATATCGCAAGCGCGAGCGCGCTCGCACTCATCGCGCTCGTCGTGTTCGTGCCGCCGATAGCCGCGACGTTCGGAATGTGCCTGCCCTCTCTTCCCGTAACGGCATTCTGCATAGGGTTGTCCGTACTGCCGCTCGTGGCGGACGAATCCGTCAAAGCCGTAAGATACTTCTTGCGTTCCTCGTCGGCGCGCAGGCAAGCGGCATAAAATCTGAAGTTTTTTACATAATATCCGGGTTGTTGCATTCATAAACGTAACAACCCTTTTTTCAGGCAAACGACAGACGGCGAGTTTTTATACATATTGACATAGGCGGGCGGCTATGATATAATTCAATCGGAGCCGAAAATGATAGCAGACAAACTCAGACAACTCCGCGCGATGAAAGGCGTTACGCAGGAAACCGCCGCGGAAAAAATAGGAATAAGCGTGAGAGCGCTCGCGGGTTACGAACGCGGCGAACGTATTCCGCGCGGAGAAATACTCGCCGCGATCGCCGATTATTACGGCGTGAGCCGCGAAGAACTGCTGCTCGACTCCCTGAAAGAAAAAGAGTTCGGCAAGTGCGACGCCGAAAATAAAGAAACCGAAACGACCGTCAAAGAAAAGCGCAAACGTAAGGCGCTTCCGATTATAATCGTGTCGGCGACAATAGCCGTGTTGCTTATTCTCGACACGGTGCTTTTTATCGTCGAAAACCTGCCCGTCGAAAACGGAGACAGCGCGCTCGGAATACTTCCCGATTGGCGCAACCTTGCAATGGCGCTGCTTACAGTACTGCTCGCCGCGCTGTTCGTGAGCGGACTGGTATTTTCCCTGCTACACAAAAGCAGACTTCCGAAAAAAATATTCGCCGTACTGCTTGCCGTTACCGTAGCCTGCGGCGCTGCCGCCGTTACGATCGGAGCCTTGCTTTCCAAAGACGCGTTTTTCGCGGGCGACGCGCGGCGCGGCTTCGTCACATATCTCAGAATTGACATTCAGGGCGACTACAACGGCAACATAACCGCAAAAGCCACAAACAATTTCAATCTCGGTTTCGATACCGTACCGGTAAAGCTCAGTCTTTATTTTTCCGAAACGTATACGGAAAACGCGGAAGAAATGACGGTAAAGCAAACCGTTTCGTCGGACGATCTCAATATTTACGACAGCATAGAAATCAATACCTCGGCGGTAAACGGTTACTGGAAAGCCGTGGCGGTATATAAGACCAACGGCAGTGCCTGGCGCGAACTTGAAACGGACACTCTGTTTTTCAACGAATCGGGAGTAAAGGAAAAATGACCGTTCCGCGGCGCATGCGCGCGTATGCGGATACCGAAATAACCGCAAGCGACGGACGCACCGCCGCTTTTTGTATGCCTTTTTTCGGACCCGAACGGATTTTTCACGAACAGGAACGGTATTTGCCTGCCGCGTGCATGGTAAACGCACGGTTTTTCGGATACAATATAAACGAAAGCACGGCCTGAACCGTATGCGCAAACGAGGTAACCGATATGAACGAGTCTTCCCGCGTAATGAAAAAAATATTGACCTGTTCCGCAAAAACGCTTACCGTACTTGCCGCGAGCGCGCTGTATATCGCGGGCGGGTTTCTTCTGCTGGTGGCAGGCGCGGACTGGCGTACGGTATTTACGTCGCAGATTATGATAATCGCGTTTATAGTATTTCTCGTCGGTTGGTGTCTGGCGGGCAGAGCAAGAAAACGCGTTTTCGTCGCGAGCGCGGTCATAGCGGCGATAACGGCGATATGCACCGTATGCACGATATTCGTAAACGTTTACGAACACGCCGTAACGATCCGAGATTTGCCGTTCGACCAAAAAACTCTCGACGAACGTTATTCCCCTTTCGACGACGATTCGGACATAGCGCGGCTCGAAGACGAACCGGATTTTAATTTCGGCAATGCCGCGCCCGTACTGCACGCACAGCCGCAATATTACCCGCTCGCTTCGTCTTTCGTAAACGCATACTATTCCGAAAGCGAAAGCGCGGAAGACTGTCTCGACGCTCGTACGTTTCTCAGTACGGCATATCCTCAAAGCGGACTTATCATAGCAAGCGACGCGTCAATAAAAACATATTACGGCGACAACGCTTCCATATACGGTATGACGACGATAGCTTTGGACCCGCTTGTGTTTTACACGCATAAGAACGCCACGGTTACCGACCTTACGACGGAAGAACTCAAAGGGATACTCGGCGGCGAAATAACCGATTGGCGCGAAGTCGGCGGCAAAAACAAAAAAATAAAACTTTATACAAGGCATGACGTCACGACTCAAAGCAACCTTATTTCGCAAAGCCTGAACATTACCCCGACGACAGGAGAAACGCAAATCGAGTTCAACCCCGTATTCTGGTTTTTTACCAGGCAAAGCGCGTATTACCGCAACGAGTACGGCGCAATCGGGTTTGCGTTCCTCAGCGAGATACAAAGCAATCCCGAAGCCTACTCGAATACACGGGCACTGACGATAGACGGCGTATCCGCATACAATTACGACGCGGTGCGAAAAGGGCAGTATCCGCTATGCGCCGAAATTGCGGCGTTCACGCAGTCGCCTATGACGGAAAACGAAAAACAACTGACCGAAATCATGCTCTCTCCCGACGGACAGTCGCTTGTCGAAAAAAGCGGACTCATACCCGTAAAATAACGCCTGCGGCGTAAAACGAACTCGTCTGCGCTTGGATCTACGCATAACGACTATTAAAAAATTTTCGGCGCAAGCTCTGCCGTATAAACGCGATATAGACTTATTGGTAGTTTAATTCGTAAAGCGATTTTATATTTTATAAGAAATTGCAATAAATCCGATACTATAACGCAATGGTGCCGTTGCATCTCCGAATGCAACAGCACCATTTTTCTTAAAAGACGTTTTTACACGTTTAATTCCGCACCTTACCCATTGTCCGTTTCATCTTGCTTTGCAAGCACGCAAATGGACGAACGCTCTATATGCGTATCAAAATTATACGCCCAAATGTAATAGAATTTTCCGTTTTCGAAAAATCCGTGCGGACTGTCGTACCCTTTTATCCCGAATTCATCGGCTTTTTCGCCCTTAAAGTTGACTTCGCCTTTGCCGTTCACCTTATACGTCAGTTCCAATATTTCGAAATCGTTAAAATTCACGGTGCAACTGCCGTCCTCGCGAAACTCGACCGAAACCGGCATTGTAAGCGTTTCTTTCGTTTCTTCCTTGCTTTCTTCAGTGACTTCTCCCGTTTCGGTATTAGTCAGCCTTATTCCGTAATACTCGTACTTTCCGTAAGCGATCTCATAAGATTTACATCCCGTAAATACGATAACCGACGTCAAAACCGAAACGGTCAGCAATGCGGTAACAATTATCTTTTTCATCTTCCACCTCCTTATAAAATTATATCACAAAATTTAAATATGTCAATACTGCATAATTTTAATGCTTCGTATTTATTTTAAGCAAAAACTTTTTGCAATATTCTTGCGGAGCAATAAAAAAGGCGGAACAAACGTTCCGTCTTTTTTTATTGCTCCGTATCGGTATTCGCATTGTTTTCTGCGGGCATATCAGGATTTTCCGTTGTATTCTCGTCGGGCGGTTCGGATAATTCAGTTATTTCGTCCGGTCTTTCTTCCGTTATCTCGTCCGTTTTTATCAGAGCGACCGTATCGCCTTTTCTGATCACCGTTCCGCCGCGCGGGACTATACATTTGCCGTTTCGGCGCAGAAGCGCCACGAGATTGCCTTTGGGCAGGTCTATTTCGCGCAACGATTTGTCCGCCCATTCGTGCGTTTCGCCTATATATTCGTCGTACATGCCGAATTCGTCGTTCTTTTCGAAAGCGGGCGCCGCCGCGACGAGTATGTCGCCGTCGGTCACCGTCGTTCTTCCGTCGGGCACAAAAGCGCGCTTATTTCGCAATACGAGCAGAATGAGAAAGCCTTCGGGCATCACCACGTCTTTGAGTTTTTTGCCGTACCACGAATGGTCCTTCCCCACTCTGATGCGTACGAAACCGATGTCCGTTTCTTCGCTGTAATCGTTGAACGTCCGCATGACGTTGGAAGACGAATCCAACATTCCCACGGCGCGGCTCACCGGAGAGAGCAGAGTCCCCTGCACGAGTATGGAAAGCACGGCGACGCAGAACACGAGATTGAAAAGATCGAAAGTCAGACCGCCGTTCACCTCGGACATTGCGGATATGGCGAACACTACGCTCGCGACGCCGCGCAGTCCCGCAAGCGAAACCACCGCAAGCTTATTGGGTTTCGTACGGAAAGGCAACAGCAAGCCCGTAACCGCGATCGGACGGGCGATGAGAGTCATGACTCCGAAAACTATCAGTGCGGGAAGCATTACGCGCGGAAGCTCCACGGGCGTCACGAGCAACCCGAGCAGGAAGAATATGAGCATTTGCGCAACGCCCGTCAACGAATCGAAAAAACGAACGAGCTCGCGCTTTTTGTCTATGCGCGAATTACCTATTATCATTCCCGCTATATAAGCGGCAAGATAGCCGTTACCGCCGAGGAAAGGGATCTGCGGCAACGCAAAAGAAAGCACTGCTACCGCAAACACGAATATGGTACCGCCCTGACCCGCGCCGAAAGGCAGCTTGCGGAGAATGAACACCGCGCCGAACCCCAGCGCCGCGCCTGCCGCGCCGCCGATAAATATCTGTCTCACGAGCAGCCAAACCGTTTCTCCCGCGCCGAACCCTTCGGTGGTCATCAGAAAAGTAAAAAGCACCGTGAGCATATACGAAACGGGATCGTTCGAGCCGGATTCCATTTCCAATAATGAAGAAGTATTGTATTTCAATCCGAGCTTACGCGTTCTTAAAATGTTGAACACGCTCGCCGCGTCGGTGGAAGACAGCACGGAACCGATGAGCATGCACTCTATCCACCCGATATCCGTAAAAGTATTGAATATAAAGTATACGATCGCTCCCGTAATGCCCGCCGTGAGCACGGTGCCCAGACCGGACAGAAGCAACGACTGAGCAAGTACCGGGCGCGCTTCCTTAATGTTCGTACCGAAGCCGCCGTAAAATATGACGAATATCAGACAAACGGAACATATTACGCCGGTAAGATCGTAGTCGTCGAAAGAAATACCTATGCCGTTCTCGCCGAACAACATTCCGAGCCCTATGAACAGCAACAGAGAAGGTATTTTCAATTTTTCGGAAAATCTGCCGAGAAACACGCACAGCGCAATCACCGTGCCGAGTAGCAGCAGGATATAAACATAGTTCATACCTTCTCTCCTTTTTCGGTTTTATAAATTATACTATAAACCGAAAAAAATATCAAGAAAACCGCGCTTTCCGTTAAACTAATTTTTACGTCGCGCGGTTTAAATTTTCCGATTTCGCTGTCTCACAGCGTTTTTTCGCGCTTTGAAACGACGTATCGGATAAGCTTGATTATTTCCACGAAAGGAATCACGGCAAACGCAAGCGCCATACAGATGAAGTAAGTGCCCGCTCCTATCGGCGTAAACCCGAACGCGGAATTTATCCCCGGTATATATACCACCGCCGTCGTGAGCGCCAGGGATATCACCGATGCCGCTATAAGGAAAACGTTATGGTCTTCGGGACGGAACACGCTTCGGCGGAAAGAGCGGATATTGAACGCATGGAAAAGCTTTATCATGCAAAAGGTCAGGAACGCGCACGTTATGCCGGTATTGTCGCCGCTGTAAACTATCTGCCAACCGTTGCCTATAAAATACGCAATCAGCGTAAGTCCGGCTATGAACACGCCTTGCAAAATAAGATCGAGCCCGAGCCCGTCGGCAAACAAGCCCTGCTTTGCGGGACGGGGCGGACGCGTCATAACGTCTTTTTCCGCCTTTTCGAAGCCCATCGAAAGCGCGGGGAAAGTGTCGCCTATCATATTTATCCAAAGCAGATGCGTCGCGCCGAGCACGGTGAAACCGAGCATGGAGGCGATAAACACCGCGATCACTTCAGCCAAATTGGACGAAAGCAGATAAAGTATGGCTTTTCGGATATTGTCGTATATCCGCCTGCCTTCCCCGACCGCGACGACTATCGTAGCGAAATTGTCGTCTCCGAGCACCATATCGGCGACGTTTTTGGTCACGTCGGTACCCGTTATGCCCATTCCCACGCCGATGTCGGCGGCTTTTACGGAAGGCGCGTCGTTCACGCCGTCTCCCGTCATCGCCGTTACCTTGCCGAGAGCTTTCCACGCGTTTACTATACGCGTCTTATGCTCGGGACGAACGCGCGCGTAGACGGAATAATCCTTCACCTTTTCCGCAAAATCTTCGTCGCTTATTTCATCCAGCTCCGCGCCCGTTATCGCTTCCTTGCGCTCCTTTATTATACCGAGTTCGAGCGCTATGGCAGCCGCCGTATCCACATGGTCGCCCGTTATCATTATGGGACGGATACCCGCTTTGCGACACTCGAGCACCGCGTCTTTAACTTCCGGATGAACGGGATCGATCATTCCGGTCATTCCGATAAATACCATATCCTTTTCCGCTTTTTCGGCGTCTGTCGTAACTTCCGCGCCCGTTTTATAAGCGGCGGCAAGACAGCGAAGCGCACGATCGGCAAACGCTTTATTCGCTTTCAGTATATCCTCGCGTTCGGATTCCGTCATTTTCTCCGCTCTGCCGTTCCTGTAAATATGCGTGCAGATTTTCAGCACTTCGTCGGGCGCGCCTTTGGTATACTGAACGATTCCGCTGTCGCCGCGCATGAACACGGTCATCATTTTGCGCTCGCTGTCGAAAGGTATCTCGCCGACGCGAGGCGCGGCAAGCTCCGCTTCCGTCTTGTTTATTCCCTTTTTCAACGCAAACGCTACGAGCGCGTTCTCGGTAGGCTCGCCCGCAATTTCCCCGTTTTCGTCTATGCGCGAATCCGAGCAGAGACACATGCAACGCGCGAGCAGTTCGTCGCTTTCTCCGTAAGTATCCACCACCGTCATTTTATTCTGCGTGAGCGTGCCCGTCTTATCCGAACAGATTATTTCCGCGCAACCGAGAGTTTCCACCGCCGTGAGTTTTCTCAGTACCGCGCCGCGCTTGCTCATCTTGGTGACGCCCATGGACAACACTATCGTTACCACCGTCGCCAGCCCTTCGGGTATCGCCGCGACCGCAAGACTGACAGACATAACGAAGCTGTCGAGCACGAGCATGCCGTTCATTTCGGGCGCGCGCAGGATATTGACGAGAAATACCAACGCGCATACCGCAAGCACCACTACCGTGAGCAGCTTGCTCAGCCCCGCCAGCTTTTTCTGCAAAGGGGTTTTTTCGTCCTTAGCCGCTTCCAGCACCCCGGCTATCTTACCCGTTTCGGTATTCATTCCGGTAGCGGTCACCACCGCTTTTCCCCTGCCGTAGACCACGGTAGACCCCGAATAAACCATGTTATTCCTGTCCGCGAGCGCGACGTTCCCGCTTTTAAGCGCGTCCGTGCGTTTATCGCTCGGAACGCTTTCGCCCGTAAGCGCGGATTCCTCGGCTTTGAGCGACGCGCTCTCTATGAGTCGCGCGTCCGCAGGCACGCTGTCGCCGGCTTCGAGCACTATTATATCGCCCTTGACTATGTGACTGCTCTTTACCGTCTCCTGCCTGCCGTCGCGTATCACCTTGCTTTCGGCGGCGGTCAACTCTTTTAGCGCTTCTATCGCGTTTTCCGCTTTGCTTTCCTGCACTACGCCGAGCACGGCGTTAAGCATTACCACCGCTACGATTATGATCACTTCCGCAATGCCGCTTATGTCGTCGATAATCGCTACAACGAGACTGACGACGGCCGCAACGATAAGAATTATCAGCATAGGGTCGGCAAGCTGCTTTAAAAACCGCACCGCAAGCGGCGTTCTTTTCTTATCGCGCAATTTGTTCTCGCCGTCGCGCGCCAGTCTTGCCTGCGCTTCGGACTCGCTCAATCCGTTTTCACACGTGCCGAGTTCAGAAAGCACCTGTTCGGCTGTTTTAAGATGTTCGTCCATGATTCGCTCCGTTCCGCTTTTTAAAACAAAGACCCGCGTACCCGAAAACAGGTACGCGAGTCTCATTTTTCAAAACAATCCCAGACGCACGGCCAAGGTACGTCGGTTGTTGGGAATTGTTACGCAAACGCAACCGCGTTTCGCGCAAATTACTCCCTCGCAGTAATAGTATTTACGATTTCGTTTATTATATCTTTTACTTTACAACTTTGTCAATCTTTTGAGCGCACTAAATTGTAAATTTTTCGTTAAAGCAATTTTGTATTGCGGACCGCTGACGCTCGCCGTTTGCGGTCCGCAAATAAAAGAGGGGGAGCAAACACGAATTCACTTCGGGTTTGCGACCTTATTTCGGAGCGCGCACGGTGAGTAAGCGCGACGGAAAGGTTCGGGAAACAATGCAGAGCATATCCGACGATATGCGAACATCGTTGCCCGAACCGTCAGGCGGGCGAGCTAACGCAAATGCGTTAGCGTGGTCTGTCGACGAAATACAAACGGCACCCGAAAGTCAACGACTTTCAAAGGTGCCGTTTGTGTGAGGCGGCGCGGAGCCCCGCCCGCCGAAAGAATCCGTTGGCGTTCGCGCTTATATGAGCGCGCACTCTTGTTATATTATCGCTTGCTACGCGCGCGAAATATAACAATCGGCGCGAAATACAGCGTTAGCGGTGCGCAAGATATATAAAGTTACTCCGTTCTGAGCGCGACCACGGGATCTTGCTTCGCCGCTTTGGACGCAGGCAGGAGTCCGCTTATAAGCGTAAGAATAACGCTTATCGCCACCATTATAAGCGCCTGCCAAGGCGGTAACGCCGCTATCGTGTATATACCCGTTATTGTTCCTATTATTATATTTGCCACGATACTGAGCAAATACGTCACCACTATGCCTATAAGCCCGGCGAGCAGACCGATTATAAACGTCTCCGCCGTGAACAGATTCTTTACGTCGCGTTTACGCCCGCCCATGGCGCGAATAACTCCTATCTCTTTTATGCGTTCCACGACGGAAACGTACGTGATTATACCTATCATGACCGTAGACACCACCAGCGACACCGACGTGAACGCTATAAGTCCGACGGTTATCATCTGAATAAGGGTATTTACTATCGTCATGAGTACGCCGACGGTATCGGTATACTGAATCTGTTCCGCCTCGTCATGCGTTTCGTTCCACACGTCGAGATATGCCGTAACCAAGTCTTTATCGTCGAAATTGTCTATCCAGAACGTGATCATTTCGGGCAAGGCGCCTCCGCCGAGATCGCTGAGATATATCGCGCGGTTTGTCGCGTTGCTCATCAGATACATCAAATATTCGCCCAAGCCGGTGGTATCGCCCGCCATTATATATTCCTGTATTTTGAGCATGACTTCCGTCGAATCCATTGAAGAAAAACTTGTCAGGTTCTTGCCCAGACCAACCGAATTCGCTTCGCCTTTTATATCGTGCACGACGTTTTCATTCTCGTCCTTTTCATCGTAATAATAAACGTAAGAATACGTTACGCCCGTGACGTACTTATCCTCCGTCTCCGCGTTCATCGCGTCCGTAACTATCTGCGAACGCGTGTCCTCGTCAAGCTCTATGCCGCGTATGTAATCGGTAAGCGCTTTCGTATAGTACATACCGTTTTGCAAACTTCCGTAAAGTACGTCGTCTTTAAGTTTAAGCACGCACGAAACTTTCAGCTCTTTCGCAAGCGACGCGTTTTCGTCCTGTACGTCGAGCTCGTCGGAGTAAGGATGATAAGTATATCTTCCCTCTTCTATTTTATCGAAGATCATACTGTTCGGATAATAAGTGAACGTTTTCGCGTCTTCGCCCACAAATTCAGAATAATCGTATTCCTTTGACCCGATATCCTCGTAACCTTCCTGGTAATATTCGTTCTCGCCCGCAAGTTTATACGCATAATTGCGGAATTCTTTACTGCTTACATAGCCGAGCTGGGCAAGCGTAAGGTCGTTTATCTCGCCGTCGGAATTAAGCACGAGTATTAACGCGCTCTCATCCGTCCGATCGGGATATTCGCCCGCAACGAGATCGTATTGCGAAAGTACGTAGTCCTTGTTGTCGGGTATCTCGCTAAGCGCGGGCACCGAACTGATAAGGCTCGTATATGCCGCATAAGCCTCTATTTTTTCAAGTATGCTCGTATACACCGAGCGTATGCCGGTGACGCTCATTTCGCGGCTTACTATAGGAGCGCCGTTAGAGTCGGTCGCGCCCTGTTCGTCGTAATCGAAAGTCGTGTAAACGTTATGGGCGAATTCTATGCCGTAATCGAACTGCACCGCTTCGGTATATTCTTCGGGCATGGCATTGACGTAATCTATATACTCCTGCGTAATATCGTTCGTAGTCGTTGTACCCGCAAGCTCCGTAATGGTCTTCGTCACGCTGTTTACGTAGATTTTGTTATCTTTATACCAGCTCTTATCGTCCTTTTGCGTAAGATTCATCGTCATATTGAGCAATGCGGTATAATCTATACTGCTCTCCGCGACGCACAGCGGATAACCGGAAAGCATGTCGTTCTGCATGCTCTGTATATAACCCGTTATACCCGAAGAAAACGCAAGCACTATCGCGACGCCGACTATGCCTATCGACCCCGCTATGCCTACCATTATCGTCCTGCCGCGCTTGGCTATAAGATTGCGCGCACTGAGAGCAAACGCCGTGCCGAAACCCATTTTGGCTTTTTCTGTACGCTTTTCCTGCCTACTGTCCGCCGCCGTCATTACGCCGCCGTCGCAAGACGCTTCGGAGGCGTCGCGTTCTTTTTCTTCCTCTGCGGCGGTATAGGGATTACTGTCGCTTATCACCTCGCCGTCGTGCAGCTTTATTATGCGAGTGGAATACTTTTCGGCAAGCTCCGGATTATGCGTTACCATAATTACGAGCCTTTCGCCCGCTATCTCTTTCATCAGATCCATTATCTGAAGGCTGGTCACCGAGTCGAGAGCGCCGGTAGGTTCGTCCGCAAGCAGTATTTCGGGATCGTTGACGAGCGCACGCGCTATCGCCACGCGCTGACACTGCCCGCCAGAAAGCTGATTGGGGCGTTTGTTCAACTGATCGCCGAGTCCGACTTTTTCCAGCGCCGCCGCGGCGCGTTTCCTTCTTTCCGCCTTGCTTATCCCGGCTATCGTGAGCGCAAGCTCTACGTTTCCGAGCACCGTCTGATGCGGAATGAGATTATAACTCTGAAAAACGAACCCCACTCTGTGATTGCGATATACGTCCCAGTCGCGGTCCTTGAAAAAACGGGTCGAACGCCCGTTTATAATAAGATCTCCGGACGTATACTTGTCAAGCCCGCCTATGA